>JAYUUC010000285.1:0-5519 GCA_043755105.1 Myxococcales bacterium | reverse complement strand
AGACCCCGGCTGCCAGCGTCATTCCGCCGATGTTGCCGGCGCCCAGTTCGGTGACGTCCGGCGCGCGGCCGGCAGCGTCGGTGAAGGCGGTTCCCATGTCATTCACTGCGGTGGTGAGGTTGGACGGGGTAGGAGGCGCGTAGTCGGCGGCGTAGACCTTGCCGACCACCTGGAGCGAAATGGCGTAGGTGAGGCTGGCGTCCTGGCTGAGCGAGAAGCCAGTGATGAACGTGGCGGCCGCAGGGCTGACCGCGATGTCTCCGGTGATCGCCGACGTGGGGACCGTGGAGATTTCGGTCTCGGCGAGGATGACGAAATTCCCCGCCGTTCGCAGGTTCACCGGCAACATGGGGGTAGACGCTGGGCGGACGGTGAAGCTCCAGGTGTGCGCGGCCGCGAGAGCCTTTCCCGTGGCGCTCTTCACGCCGGTGGTGACCGTGGCGGTGTACTGAAGCAGCGCACCGAGCGGTTGGTCCGGAGTGAAGGTCGCCAGGTTGGAAGCAGCCTGGTAATCGACGCGCCCCGCGACGCTGGAACTTCCCTGCTTCAAGGTGAAGGTGACCGGGGTCACCGTGCTCGGGTCGAGGGCTTGGTTGAACTGGGCCCGGATCTGCTGGCCGCGAAAGACGTTGTTGTCGTTGTTGAGCGGCTGGGTGGAGGTGAGCTCCAGGGCCAGGTTCGAACCTCCGTCCGAGCCAGAGCCGGCGTCCGATTTCGGCCCCCCGTCAGGGGCGGGCGAGCTCGGGCCTCCGCAAGCGAGAACCAGGGCAACCAAGGGGATGATCAATTTCAGTCGAAGCATGAGATCTCCAGAAACGTCAGGGTGGGGCGATCAGTTCGAAGTGAACCCGTGCGCCGCTTCCGAGAAATCGGAGCGGAAAGACCTTCGCCCTTGAACGGAGCATGAAGCCCACACCCACCGCAGCCCAGGTGTCGGGCTGTCCGAAGCATCAAGTTGCTTCGAGATGGGGTTTGCTGCTGAAGCGGAAGGGCACAGCGACCTAGCTATTCCGAGCGCCTTATCGGACCCGTGTCCCGAAAACACTTTCTGCCGTTCTGTGCTGGAACGCAAGCTTCAGCTTCTCGGCAATGTTCTCAAGCCCGTTGCATTGTTTTGTATCGGCCACCCAGGTCGACCCCACACAAGCCCACACGCGGTTCTCTGAACGGGAAGCCGGAGAGACGTTCGAACCTTGTGACCGGGCAAACTTGACGACGGCCCTGCGGCGAGCGCGGTAAGTTCTCTCAGCACCTTCACCCAAGCCAAGGAACACTATGCCCAAAGGCCAACAGAAGCAGATCAAGACGAACAAGCCAAAGCTCACGACGGCGGAGAAGCAAAAGAAGAAGAAGGAAAAGCAGGCGAAGTAGCAGCTTCGAGGGTCACCGCTTTGCGTGCTGGGGCCGATGTGGACCTCCACCGGGCGGTGACCCTTTTCACTGGCGCTGCAACGGCGTCTGTATCTCGTCCGGACCGGTTGGCATCGGGCGTGAATACCCATCGGCCGCACCGATCAGAGTCCCCCCTCAAGAGCCCGTCACCCTTCGGGGTTCTGCCCCTTTTCAAGGGGTTGGACGTCGTCACCGCGAAGGGGGAGCAGCCCGGGCCCTTTGTTGCCTGTCAGGATTGCCTGTCAGGATTGCCAGCCGTCTCACTGAGGAGATGCCGATGAAGAAGCGCACGAAGAAGGGTTCCCCTGCCTTGGTCGAGCTGCAAGCCTCGCTGGATGGGCCTTCGATCGAGAAGACGGAGATCTACGTCAAAGAAGAGCAGCTCGCAGCGCGGTCGGCGAAGGTCGAGGTCGAGAAGGACAAGCCGGGTCCCGATGCCTCCGACACCTATCGGTCGCCGAAAGCAGTGCGCATCGAACGAGACGGAGCGGAGCCGCTGGTGGTCTCGCTTCACCCCGACAAGGTCTACGTGTTCGGGCGTGCACCCGAGTCGAGCGTTGTCTTCCCCTCGGACGCAGTGTCCCGACTACACGCCCAGCTCCGCTTCGCCAGCGGGCGATGGGTATGCCGCGATCTCAACAGCTCGAACGGCACCTATCTGGTCAGCACGCCGGTTTCCACCCGCGGCGATCCCCGTCGTTCCGCCCTGGTGGTGGCGCCCCGCCGGGAACGCTCGGTCCAGCCGGGCGATACGCTGCTGCTCGCCAACAAGGAAAGCCGGTTGGCCTTCCTCGAGGAATTGCCCGATGCCTCGGCAGTGGGCTCGCGGCCCGGGGCCCGGCGCTCCCCGGCGACCGAACGGATGGAGCGATCGATCGAAGTCTGCGCCCGTCATCGACTGCCGGTTTTCCTCCTGGGCCCCTCGGGGTGCGGGAAGACCTTCGTGGCCCGGGCGATTCACGACCGGGCGCGGATGCAAGGGCACTTCGTCATCCTCAATTGCGGTCGGCTTCCCCAGGACTCCGCTCAGCTGGCCAGCGAGCTGCTCGGCCACGTGCGCGGCGCCTTCACCGGCGCAATCCAGGAGCGCAAGGGGCAGCTGTGGAGCGCAGACCAGGGGACGTTGTTTCTCGACGAAGTGGAGTCGCTCCCGCGCGCGGCGCAAGACTTCCTCATCGATGTCCTCGAAGGGAGTGGAAGCTACGACCCCTATGGCTCATCTCCCCAATTTGGCGACCGGCCGCCCCGCTTCCGGCTGATCTCCGCCTCCAAGGTCCCGCTGGGACAGTCTGGGCTGAGGCCCGACCTTTGCCAGCGGCTGGCCGCGGGCGACGTCTTCGTGCTCCCGACGCTCGAGGAGCGACGCAGCGACATTCCCGCGCTGGCCCAGTCCTTTGTCGCTCAGCTTCATGCCGAGCAGCGCATCGACGCCGAGCTGACGCCCGAGGCCCTGCGCTTTCTCCAGGAGGCGCGGTGGCCCGGCGAGATCCGTGAGCTGCAGTCCACGGTCAAGGTGGTGATCAGCCGCGCTCACGCCGATCAGCAGATCGACGGAACCCACTCCGAGAAGCTGATCGTCGCCGTCGTCGGGCTGCGTGCCTACCTACAGCAGCGGAAGGTGGGCTGGGGCGACCGAGCCGATGGACGCGAAGCGGCGGCTCCCGTCGCTCCTGCGGTGCGTCGGCGTCCCTCCGACCTCACCGCGGAGTTGATCCGGGCGGCGCTCGCCGATCACCGGGGAAACAAGACACAGGCGGCCGACAGTCTGGGCATCGCCCTCAACACCTTCAAGTCGAAGTTGCGGCAGTTCCGTGTGGACGATTGACCGGGGCCGAAGGCGGCTGGGGGTCGACCACATCTACCTCTACTACCCGCACCGCGTCGATTGCTCGGTGCCGATCGAGGACACCGTGGGCGCGATCCGCGATGTAGAATCAGAACTCCTGAACCGATGCCCGAGAATCCGATGCCCGAAAATCCGATGACCCACCGTGCCCGTGGCGCTTTTACGGTCCAGATGACTCCCGCTGTTGCGGGATCCGCAGGCGAGGAGCCAACCCTCGGTCGGATGCTGCTCGACAAGACCTTTTCAGGAGAACTCGAGGCCGTCAGCAAGGGCCACTTCTTGAGTGCGCGAACTGCGGTGGCGGACTCCGCGGGCTACGTGGCGCTGGAGTGCGTTCGGGGGCGGCTGCAGGGGCGCAACGGCAGTTTCGTTCTTCAGCATTCGGGGACGATGAGGCGCGGGGCCTCGTCGCTCACGGTCACCGTGGTCCCCGATTCGGGCACGGATCAATTGACGGGGCTGATCGGAACGATGGCCATCGACATGAGCGGAGGCGCTCACGCCTATACGTTCGACTACTCGCTGCCCGGGCAGACCTGAGCGGACTGTCCCGCTTCGAGGCGCCATCGGCCAACAGCGAACATTTGGGCGCTCCCTTCCCCGTGCTTGAGTGCAACGAATTTGTATTAATTGTAAATTCCCCGCAATGGCGACTCGGGCGCATACCAGTACCAAGGAGGCTCTGAACCCAGCGTTCACCCCGGGCCTGCGCGACGAGCTGGAGGCGCTGAAAGACCCGATCGGCTTCCTCGAAGGCTTGTTCACCCTCTCGCCCGTCCCGTATGCCCTTTTTCGCGCGGAGGGCAGCTGTCTTCTCACCAACCCTGCGTACCGGGCAATGTTCGGCGGCGCACCGCTGCCCGACTACAACCTCTTGCGTGACGAGCTGCTCGGCAGCCTGGGGTTCCTTCCCGCGGTACTTCGAGCGCTCGGGGGAGCGACGGAGAAGCTGCCCGTCTTTTCGTATGACCCCACTCACCTCGAACACGGGCGGGGGTTGTCGGCACGCCGGGTGTCGATCGCCTGCACCTTGTTCCCCCTCTACGCGGCGGAAGGGGAAATCGGCCATCTCGTCATCGCTTACCAGGATGTGACCGCTGAACTCGAGGCCAAGGCAGCAGCCGAAAAGGAACGCGATCTGCTGCGAGCGATCGTGGCGCAGAGCGGGGAAGGGATCATCGTCTCCGATGAGCAGGGCGTGCTGCGGGTGTTCAACCGGGCCGCCGAACGTCAGCATGGCTCTGAAGCACAGCAGGTGCGCGCCGAAGAGTGGGCGAGCACTTATCGGCTCCTGGACCTTGAAGGACAACTCCTGCCCCTGGACCAGACGCCGCTATATCGAGCGGTGCATGGCGAGACGGTGGTCGACGCCCAATGGCAGGTGAGGCAGCCCGACGGTCGGCTGAAGACACTCGAGGGCACGGCCACTCCGCTGAAGCACGCCGACGACCGCCCTGCGGGCGGGGTGCTGGTCAGTCGAGATGTCACCGAGCGTCGGCGTTTCGAGGAAGAGCTTCGGCTTCACTCGCGGATCCTCGACAACATGGTCGAAGGGGTCTCGGTCGCCGATGCCTCGGGCACGATCGTCTTCACCAACGCAGCCCAGGACCAGATGTTTGGCTATCGCCGCGGAGGCCTGGTGGGACGGCACTTCTCGATCCAGAGCGGCGCTTCGCCCGAAGGCAATGTCGACGAGCGCTTCGCTCAGGTTCGCGACGCGCTCGCTTCCGCCGGGAAGTGGACCGGAGAGTGGGCCAGTGTCCGTCAAGACGGAACGCCGTTCACCACCCGCGCGCGGATCACCTCACTGGCGATCCGTGGAGAGGCCCACTGGGTCTGCGTGCAGGAAGACATCACCCACGAGGTCGAAGGCCGGGCGCGGGCCGATGCTCTCGCCGGTGAGCTGCGTCAGAGCGAGGAACACTTTCGCTACGCCGTCGAGCTCAACCCTCAGGTGAGCTGGACCGCGTCGGCGAAGGGCGTAATCCTGGGCTTCGCCGAACGGTGGCTGGAGCTCACCGGGATGACTCGAGAGGAGGCGTTCGGAGAGGGATGGATGCAGGCGCCCCATCCGGATGATCGGCCTCGCATGGTCGCCGCGTGGCAGCAGTCGCTCGCCACCGGAAAACCCTATGACATCGAATACCGGGTCCGCCTCGCTGAAGGTGGCCATCGGTGGATGCGCAGCCGCGCCTTTCCCCGTCGGGACGCCTTTGGGGCGATCGTGCTCTGGTACGGCACTACCGAGGACATCCACGAGCGGAAGGAGTTCGAGGCCGCC
>JAYUUC010000284.1:0-5526 GCA_043755105.1 Myxococcales bacterium | reverse complement strand
GGGCAACTTCGGCCACCTCTTCGAGCAGCGGCAGCAAGGCCGTGGACACCCACTCCAGTGGCGCGGGCCGGGCAAAGTCGAGCAGGTCCTGCACCAGCGCATTCATCCGCGTCACTTCCTCGGACATCACCTCGATCAGACCCGAGCCCCGCGAATCTGCGGCCCCGAGCTGCTTCATCAGCTGCAACGAGTTGCTCAGCACCCCGAGCGGATTTCGGATTTCATGCGCCACCACCGCGGCGCACTTTCCCAGGGTGGCCATCCGCTCGCGCTCGGCGAGCTCAGAGCGCAACCGGGCGAGCTCGGCGCTGGTGGCACGAAAGTCATCGAACAGCTGGGCGTTGGTCTGGCTGGCGTTGCTCTGCAGCCCTCCCAACCGAAGCGCCTCCATCGAAGCCGCAAGGTGAGAGCCCATCAACTGCAGCAACTGCAGCTGCTCCACCGTCAATTTTCGAGGCCGGAAGAAGCCGACATTGAGACAACCAAAGATTCTTCCCCGCAGCGGCAAGGGCACGCAGGCCCCCGCCAGAAAGCGGGTGCGCGCCAGCAGATGCTGAGCCGCCGCCGGATATTCCGAAGCGAGAAAGCTCCGGGGCTGGCCGTCGCGAATCACCTTCGCGAGCATCGTCTCCGGCAGGGGAATCTGCCGAAACTGCGCTATCTCATCCGGAAGCGTTCCCACCGTGTAGACCGGGTCCGCGGCTCCGCTGCCGCTCTCGACCAGGTAGAACGTGAGCGAGTCGGCGGCGAAGGCGTTGCGCACCTCGGCGCTGCCCCGCTCGAACAGCGTCGCCAGATCCGGAGCCACCGCGCTCTCGAACGCCAACCGCTCGAGGGTCGCGAGCGCATGGGCGGGATGAATCGGCGAAAGGGCGTCGGACATGGGAACCGTCGCCCTCAATCCTATCAAACCCGGCGCCTCTTGGCCTGACCCGATGGGAGGGAGCCGCTCCGCAGAAGCCCTCGGGCCCACCCGCGCGCCTGGGTCAGACCGGGAACAGGGCTGACCGGTTGCCCGTCACCACAACACGTCCTGGTCCTCCACCACGCCGGGGAGCCCCTGAATCCGGTGGCGCTGCTCGCCGATTTGAATCGTTCCCTCGAAAAACCCCACTGGCTGCACGAACGCACTCTTCAGCAGCTTGAAGTCCCGGACCTCGCGGTGCGCAGCAATCGGTCGGAAGCGGAGCGCCACCGCCCCATCGACCGTCGTCACCGTCCACGGGTCGAGCGGCTCCTGGCGATTGAAGGTGAACCGGGCCTTCGCCAGCGGCACCAACTTGGATCCCACCCAGAGCACGTTCTCGTTCGAGCGTTCACTTTCATCGCTGAACCCCTCGACGAGGTTGAGCCCGATCGGCGACCCGTCTTCGAGACGACCCTGAGCGAAGGCCCAGTGCCAGGCGGTGCGACGGGCGAGAATGCCTTGCGTGTAATCGATGCCTCCCACGCCGCCATCGAGCCGATAGTGGTTTCCACCCACCTTGAGCGAACCGGACGCAAGCATCCCGCCGCTCTTCTGGGTGACGTTCACCCGACCGCCGCCCGAAATCGGAGAAATCACCGTCACCGGCGCTGCTGCCCCCGCCGCCAGCAGCTCTCCGCGCCAGCTCAACGAGACACGAGGATAGGGCAGCAGCCGGGTCAGCTCGACCGATTGATGGTAGCGCTCGTCACCGCGGTCTCGATGAAGGGCCAGGCGCACCCCCGGCCCACGGAAGCGTGCGTTCAACCCCTCCGCGGGAGCATTGCCGATCTCCACCTGCGGCGAGGGCAGCCCCATCCAGCTTTGATCGACGAGCAGCTTCCGGCTGCGCAGATCGACCGCGAGCACGAAGGCGGTCGAGCCGTAGCCGAGGTCGACCACGGTGAACAGCGCCAGCACTTCGGGCGTGGCGACGAAGGTGTAGACCCACTTTTTCTGCTGGCTCAGCCGCTGGGGCAAGGCCAGACGGTAGGCGCCGCCGAGCTTGCTCAGCGCCACCTCTTCGAGGCTGCCCTGGTAGGTCCCAAAGCGAGGCGACCCCTGCGCGTCTTCCACCGACCGGGGCGCCTGCGGCAATTCCATTTCTGATTCCATCGGCCCACCTCCGGCGCGCCAGAGTATCCCCTGAGCGCCTGGCGACATCAGTCCAGATAGCCCTGGGCCTGCAGTCGGAACAGGTGTGCGTAGCGGCCACCCTGCGCGAGAAGCTCGGCGTGAGACCCCAGCTCGACCACCTGGCCCTCGTGAAGCACCGCAATCCGGTCTGCCATCCGCACCGTCGAGAATCGATGCGAGATGATGATTGCAATCCGGTCGGTGGAGAGTGCCTTGAACCGTTCGAACAGCTCGTGCTCCGCCTCGGCGTCGATGCTCGCGGTGGGCTCATCGAGAATCAACAGCTCGGCGTCGCGCATGAAGGCCCGGCTTACCGCCAGCTTCTGCCACTGACCCGCCGAGAGCTCCTGCCCCGCCTCGAACCAACCTCCGAGCACCGTGTCGTATCGCTGGGGCAGCGCCGAAATCACCGGGTGCGCCCCCCCGCGCTCGGCAGCTGCCTCGATGCGGGGCCGATCCTCGATGAACGCCACTTCGCCCAGCCCGACGTTCTCGGCAGCGGTGAACTGGTAGCGCACGAAGTCCTGGTACACCGCGCCGACCCGCGACCGCAGCTCGACTGGGTCCATGTCCCGCAGGTCGATTCCGCCGTAGAGAATCGACCCCTCGGTGGGGTCGTAGAGCCGCAGCAACAGCTTCACCAGGGTGCTCTTTCCCGCGCCGTTCTCCCCCACCAGCCCCAGCTTCTCTCCCGGCGAGAGCACCAGGTTCACGTTCCGCAGCGCCCAGGCCGGCTTGCCCGGATAACGGAAGGACACCCCGCGCAGCTCGATGCGGTTGCGATGACCCCGTGCCGCCGCGAGCGCCGGGAGTACCCGTGGCTGCTCGCCCCCGGTGGGGATGTTCAGGAAGATGAACAGGTTCGACATGAAGAGCGAGTCCTCGTACATCGACCCCACCGAGGAGAGAATTGCCTGGAAGGCGGACTGGCCCTGGCGGAACACCATCAGGTACAGCGCCATGTCGCCGAGGGAGATTTCCCCGCGCGCCGCCTGGCTCGCCACCAGCGCATAGCAGCCGTAAAACGCCACCAGCGAGAGCGCGCCCAGCAGCAGACCAAAGGCCAGCCTTCGCAGCGCCAGCTTCCGGTCCTCGGCGAAGAACTTCTCGAACAGCGCCCGGTAGCGGCCGAGGATCAGCGCCCCCAGGTCGTAGGTCTTCACCTCCTTGACGTGCGAGTCCCGGGTGAGCAGCCACTCCAGATAGTTGAGCTTGCGGCCCTCGGGAGCGCGCCAGGAGTTGAGCCGGAACGACTCCGCCGCCAGCCGCGCCTCGGAGATGAACGAAGGAATCGACGCCAGCAACAGCACCGCCACCGCCCACGGCGACAGCCGCACCAGCAGCGCGCCATAGGCGGCGAGGGTGACCGCGTTCTGCAGAATCGAAAACGCTTCCAGCACCAGCGAGAGCGGCCGTGACGAAGCCTCCCTGCGGGCATTCTGCATCTTGTCGTAGACCTCGGAGTCCTCGAAGTGGCGCAGCTCGAGCGCGAGGGCCTTCTCGAGAATCCGCAGGTTGACCAGGTTGCCCAGGGTGGCGCGGAGCAGCTCCCGCAGCATCCCCAGCAACCGACCGACCGTGGTCGAGCACACCATCAGCAACAGCTCGAGGCCGACGTAGATCAACACCTGCCGGCGGTCGGCAGGAAGCCCACTGCGCGAGGCCAGCACCACCCCGTCGACAATCCACTTCCCCACCCAGGCGATCGCCGCCGGCAGCAGCGCTGCCACCAAGGTGAGCAGGGCGAGCACCGCCGTGCTCCGGCGATCGGCCGCCCATACCAGACGGAAGGTGCCGGGCACCTCGCGAAACACCGCCGCCGCGGCGAGGGCACGCTCCTTCAGCGACTTCTTCGGCGCTATCGCAGCGGGGGTCGGAGCAGGCAGCGTCAAGCCGGAATCGCTTCCGGCCCACCGGAGAACGCCCCGGCGCGTTCAGCGCTGACCGGGCTCCGCGGCGGCGAGGCCAGCTTCTTCTGTGCCTGACAACCTTCCATCGTCCCATCCTTTCGTTGACCGCCGCCCACCGTGCTCGCAGGAAAGAGAATAGTAGTTGTCACCCTGCCCCTTCGCCTCCTTAAGTCGTGCCCATGCGACGACTCCTGATTCCCGTTCTCGCCGCCAGCCTGTTGCTCTCGGGCTGCGCGTTCTTGAAGAACCTGTTCTCCTCGGCCTTTCGCGCCCCCACCCTCACCTTCCGCCGGGCCAGCCTCGCCAACGCCTCGCTCTCCAGCGCGACCGTGGACCTGGTCTATGCGATCGAGAACCCCAACCCGCTCGGGCTCTCGCTCGCCGAGGTCGATTACGCGCTGACGATCGAAGGCAAGCAGGTGGTGGCAGGCAAGCCTCCCACGGGGCTGCAGATCCCCGCCCGGAACTCCGCCGAGCTGGTCTTTCCCGCGAACGTTCGCTTCGCGGACATCGCTCCGGTGATCCAGACCTTCCTCAACAAGGACTTCGCGCACTACCGCGCCGAGGGCCACATCGGCCTCAGCACGCCCCTCGGGGTCATCCGCTTTCCGCTCTCGCACGAGGACCAGTTCGAGGTCCCCAAGCTCCCCTCGGTCTCTTTCGCCGCGCCGCAGGTGACCAACCTCAACTTCCAGGGCGCCACCGTGACCTTCCCGTTGATGGTCACCAATCGAAATTCCTACCCGCTCCCCATCAACGGGCTCTCGGGAGCGGTGATGATCGCCGGCGCCAACGTCGGCAACCTCTCTACCGGGGACCTGGGAGCGCTCGCCGGCAAGGGAACCCGGCAGCTCAACCTCCCGCTCACCATTCACTTCGCCTCCGCAGCAGCGGCAGCGATGGCGCTCCGCAGCGGCAGCGGCACCGTGGCCTTCAGTGGCAACGTCCAGTCCGGCGGAGCCTCCCTGCCGATGTCCTTCAGCCAGGCGCTGAACTTCAGTCGGTGAGCCCTGCCAGACTGAAGGCGACGCCCTACATTCGCGAACCGCAGCGACAGGTCCTGCAGAGGAAGAAACCTGCAGGTCGCTCGGGCGATAATGTAGGTGCGAAACCTTCAATCATGAAATCAATCAGCGAAATCAGCCACTTGCCCATTATTGCCCCCCGTTTGAAGGGGCGACCCGACCGCCGGGCAGGCGATCGCAGAGGCCCTGCGATCGAGCTCAAGACTGCCGGGAAGCGGGGAACTGCCACAGACCGGCGTGCCGGCCGGGAAAGGCGAGCCACCCCTCGGCTGCAGGTCGAGCTGGAGTGCGAGGAGCGGCAAGGCCGATCGCGCTTCTTCCGCATCACCTCGGACTTGTCCACGTTCGGCCTGTCGACACGGCAAGGGTTTGCAGATCAACTCGGAGCGAAGGTGAAGCTGGTGCTCTACCTGCCCGATGAAATCGAGAGGCCGCTCGAGCTTGATGCCGAGGTGGTGGCGGTGTTCGACCGAAACGGGGGAATGCGGCT
>JAYUUC010000283.1:0-5533 GCA_043755105.1 Myxococcales bacterium | reverse complement strand
TCGCGCGGCTGGCTATGACCCCAGATTATTCACGGTCCAAACGGGCAGATTGGCGCCAAACAGGCACCGGGGCATCGCAGCGGGGTCTGGCGGCAGGTTGGGGTGGCTCGAGCGGCTTCACCCGGCGGGTGAAGCTGCTTTGAAGGCCGGATCTGCAACCAAGGCTGTCAGAACCCGTCCAACGACCATCTGGAGCCAGGTGAGCCTGTCAGACCGTTAATAATCCGGGGTCACACCTCCATTTCTGACCGTTCGGGCACGATCTGGTCGCGTCGCATTTCCATTCGCAGGCGTCAGGAAGCGGGCGGGTAGAGTTAGCGGCATGGAAACGAGGGTGATCTTCGGCAACACGGTTGAGGGGATGCTGCGTCAGGCGCTCGTCGGCAGCTGACGCCGACCCTGAAGGCGAGGCTCCTGCAGGCCGGGCTCGTCACGGACGCACCGGTGAAGGCGGGCGGGCCGTACGAGGACTGGAAGCGTTGGTGCGTCGTCATCGCCGAGGAGCGCTTGGCGGCCGAGCCGGAGCCCGAGCGCTACAGGCAGCTTGGACGGCTGATGGTGCTGGGCATCCGCAACATCACGCTGGGCAAGGCCACAGAGGTCGTGCTCTGGCTGCTCGGCCCCGCCCGCGCGCTGGGCCGGATGAACCAGAACTTCCGCTCGTCGGACAACTTCAGCCAGGCCACCGTCGAGAGCACCGGCCCGTGCGCGCTGCTCATCACGGTCAACGAGGTGATGGACCAGCCGACGTGCATGCAAGGCATCCTCGAGGCGCTGGTCGAGGTCGCAGGCGGCAAGGATGTGCACGTCGTGATCGACCGCGAGGACCTTCCCGAGGCCAGGTATCAGATCGGGTGGCGGTGACTTCGCCAGGACGGGCCGCCCAGCGCGTATGTCTCGCAACTCGATCGGAGCTGATCATGCGGTGGCTGCGAATCGGGGTGCTGGTGCTGGCGGGCTGCGCGGGCAGGGGCGAGCAGGGCACGTCGGGCTCGGCGACTTCCGGCGCGTCGGATCAGTGCGCTACGAGCGACGTGGGCATGACCGCGGGCGGGACCACGGGCAACTTCGGGTGTCACTGCGGCTACAACTACAGCTGCGGCGATGGCAGCCACTGCGGCGCTGGCTGCGGCTCCTCGCCGCTCGCCGACGGCGGCGAGCTCACGGTCTGCACGTGCAGCTACCGGGACGGCCACCGCGTCGACGTCGGTGCCGACGCGACCTGCTGCGGCGGCGCCAAGGCCCGCTGCGGCTTCACGGATCCGGCGCCGTGACGGCTGCGTCGGCACGGAACTCCATCGGAGCACGCATGCGCTGGCGCATGGCAGCGCTGGAAGTGGCGCCGGCTGCCCCGAGCCCCACCGAGGTACTCAGTCCGACGGAGGGCGTTGCGCCTACGATGCACGCATGCGCGCACGTGGTCTCCTCGGCGTTTCCCTGATCACCCTACTGGCTTGCGCCTCCGTCCCCGAGCGGCGGGCGGCGCTCATCGGTGCCTACCGCGCAGCGCACGAGCTGGCCCAGACTGATCCCGCCCAGGCACAGCAGCTCTGCATCGCGACCTATTTCAAGGAGATTGAGGACGAAGAGATGCGGGACGAGCAGAGCGTGCGCGCGGAGCGGAGCGCCGCGGAAACGGCGATCCAGGTGACGATTGCCCGGCGGAGATTGGCCGAGACCCGCGCAGCCATCGAGGGCGGGGACTTCAGTCAGGCTCTCGAGGACCACCTCATGGGAGCGGACGCTCCCAACGAGCTGCGTGCCGATGGTGATTGGCAGCTGGCGATGAGCGGTGACGACACCCTTTGGCGAACGCGACAGGAGCTGCTCATGCACCTTCGCCGAAAGCGCGGCGAGGAGGCTTGCCCGGCGACGCTGGGGCCGCTGCTGGAGAGCAAGGCGATCTCTCAGGCTCGCGACGCGCTCTTCGGAAAACGAGCGACCCTGGTCTGCACCAGCGAGTGGACGATCAGGGTGGCAGAGGCTTCCCTCCAGTCGAAGCTCTGGGGGTGCGCCGCGGCGATCGATGAAGCCGCCGAGCTCACGGACTTGTTGGGCGAGACCCTCGAGGAGGAGGCTTTCTCTCACCGGGCCTTTACCCTCGCCACCGGCGTGTGCATCGCCAGCGGCGAGAATTCTGATCTCCATGACGGCCGATCACGCCTGGCACGTCTTCTCGAACACTGTGGCCGCCAGTCGAAGCGGGGGCAGCTCTTGTTGGAGGCCGACGCCAGGCTGGTCTCCACCGGCACGCAGGGTGTGGCGGCGCTGGAGGCCGCCGGCAAGTTCAGCGAGGCGAGGTCACTGGCGCAGACCTCGGGTGACACCGCCACCGTCGAGCGGATCGATCGCGAACACCCCGGCGCTCCCGGTGAGCGGCTCGCTCGTGGAATCGCAAAGCACGACGGAAAGGCGCCGATCGCCACGGCCTTGCTGCAATGGGTAGGGCGTCGCTACGGCAAGTCCACGGAGGTGATGGCTTTCAAGACCGAGCAGGAGATCCTCGCGGCCTATGCCCCCGGTGGATTCCACACCCAGGTGACGCCCGACTTCGAGCTGGGGTCGGGCTGTGGCTGTGAAGAGAAGTTGCGGGGCATCTTCGGTCAGGAGTTCGCCGCCGGGCCGGGCAACCTCGTCATCAAGAAGGCGGCCTGCAGTGCACCCATTTCCCCCACGAGCACCACGCGCACCGTCGAGGGTTTTGAAAATCGAGCAGCGACCCGTGAGATCCGCAGCGCCGACGGACTCACCACCCGCACAGCGCACGTGACTGAACGAGTGGCGGTGACCAAGACCGAGACCGTTCCGGACCGTGACCTGAGCGTCTTCACCATCACGCTGCAACTCACGCCGCGATTGCCCGGCTTCGTCGAATTCCAGGTGACCGCGTCGGGCACCATGCTGCGCGACGGACTTCGTGGCCAGGCGCTGCAGGCGCTGGCGGGGCAGGCCAAAGCACTCCAGTACATTCCGCCCGCCGAGGCGGAGCGGGCGCGCGCCAGGCTGTCTGCCGCCACCACTGAGCTTGCCCGCGAGGAGGCGGCCGCGGAGCTGCTGCTGGTCAGTCAAGGGCAGGATCAAGGCGCCATGGACTTCTTCGTGCGCAAGTACGGAATCTCGCCGACGGGGCCCTGGCCCTGGGCTCGTTGAAGCTGTTTCTCGGTTCGTCTCGGTGAGTGAGTAGGAATTTGAAGCGGCATATTTGAGGTCACCGCCAAGGAGTCGCCCGACACTCGCTTCCGAAATCACCGCCTCCGAGCCCGAGCCTGCCTCACAAGACACTCGTAAACCGCATCCCGGGGCGCACCACTCCCCAATTGGCCCATGCCAGCTTCAGTCATGGGAATCAGTCCCAGTCAGCCGCTGGCCCGCTCCTGGCCTCGGACTCCAGCTCATCGGGTGGCCTTGCTCCGGCACCGCCCGCATCCAGCGGGGCAGGGCATCGAGGTCGACCTCGGCCGGAAGGTCGGAGACGGCCGCATCAACGAACTCAGCCTCGACCAGGACCTGCGACTCGGGCTCGAGCTGCGCCGGTCGCTGCCAGTCCCACTCCGACTGCCAGAGCCGGGTGGACTCACCTTCGGAATTCACACGAGGGCGGCTGGCAACCGTCCAACCCTCGGCGCCTGCCTCTGTCCTACCCGGCGCACGGTAGGCTGCTGCGACCACCGGCGAGCTGATACGCCCGGATCGAAGCGCAATAAAAGGCCTACCCATGACTTCACACCTCCGAGCGGGCGCTTCCGCGTTCCTCCTTGTGTCCCTCACGTCGTGCGCCAGCCTCCGGCAACAGGTCGAGCAGGCGATCTCCCGGCACGACGACCGCGAGCTCGTGGCGCTGCAGCGCAGGACCTACGACGCTGACGATGAAGAGGACTGCCTCGAATTTCTGCTGGGCTGCGAGTCGGCGTCCCAGGCGCTGCCCCCTGCGTGCATCGAGGAGGCGAAGTCGAACGCCTGCCTGCATAGCGTCAAGGGCTCGCTCAACGACTCTCCTCACGGCTTTGCGGTCTACATGGCGCATGGCCAGCTGGAGGAGCGCGCCGTCAAGGAGCTCGGCGGCGACGTGGACACCGAGCGCGAGGTCAACAAGGCTCTGGCCCGAGACCTCGAGCGCCCGTGGAACCCGAAGCAGCGGCTCGCGCTCTTCGATCAGCTGGTCGCGCTTCAGCGCGTGGACAAGCCGCGCGGCGAGTTCAAGGCGTACCAGATCCAGGTCGTCACCAGGCGAGCGGAGCTCGCCGATCAGGCGATTGCCCAGGCGGCCGCGCAGATGAGCATCGCCACCGCCAATCCCTCCGACCTCGTCACGCTTTACGAGAGCGCCAGGCGCGTCGAGGGCAATCAGTCGCCGCTCGAGAGCGCGTACAAGGCTGCAGGACTCGGCGGTGGCGACTCGGACCAGGCGGCCCGGAAGGCGCGGGCGGCGCAGCTTGCGGCGGGTGACGTGGTGGGCTACGTCCGGGCAGCGCTTCGGGCCGGTGCCCGGGCCGAGGCGCGGTCGCAGCTGCTGGCCGCCACGAAGAAGCTCGGGGACGCCGGCGACTTCCGCGGCGCTGGAGCGCTCGCCAGCGAGCTCGATCCAGCGCTCGCCGAGGAGATCTCGGATCTTCACTTGCTCCCTGCGCCCTGGGGGGCGCTGCGCCATGCCGCGCGCACCCGCGAGGCCACCGCCCCGGCCACCGCCGCGCTGCTGCGGAGAGCGCTGCGGAGCGCGCCGCCTGGGATCAAGCTGCCTGGGGCTGCGGGCGCCGTGCAGACTTGGTTCTACGAGAAGACCCTCATCCGCGTGGAGGTGACAGCGTCCTGCGGCATGGAGCGGGTCCGGGGAGAAGGGACCAAGGGCCACACCACGACGAGCCGGGTTCAGTATCGGGACGGCTCCGGAACAGAAGAGCGCATCACCACCACCACGACCCCCGACACCGATGGCAGTTTTTATGAGGTCCCCATCGAGAACGGCGAGTTTGCACTCCACCTGGGGACCTTCACCCAGACGGTGCCTTTCGCGTGCCGCAACCAGGCCAAGGACGTGATGGGCCTCGGGCGCGTCAAGCTGGCCAACGCGCGGCAGACGCTCCTGAATTCGCTTCGGGCCGAGATGGAAGCCCATCGCGACACGGTGGAGGCCGACGAGCTGGCGGCGCAGCTCCTGCTTCTCAGCGACCGTCTGGAGCCCCGCGCAGTCGACTACCTCCGAGGCCGCTTCGGGCTGCCTGCGCCCGCGGCCAACGACGGCTGGTCAAGCCCGACCGCGGCGGTCGCGTCTCCCTGAGCACCAGGGGCGCTTTGCGCGACGTACCGCAGCTTCACTCGGGGCATCCGTCCCGATGGCACCCGGGCACGGCGTGAGGTGGACCCCATTGTCTAGACAGAAAACGCCGATTTATGCACTAACGCGGTGGGACGGCGATTCAGCGGTCGTGTGGCAGTTGTTGCGGGCGTGACGGCGTGGGACGCGGGTGGCGGGCGTGACGAGACTGGTTGGGCGTTTCGCTCTTGGCGGAGACGCGACGATTCTCTCGCGGCGACG
>JAYUUC010000282.1:0-5533 GCA_043755105.1 Myxococcales bacterium | reverse complement strand
GGTCGAGACACTGCTGACGGCGGTGCCCCCCCGCAGCCGCGACAGCAAGGATGCCCAGGCGCTGCGGGTGAAGATCCAGACCAACCGGGCTCGAATCACCGATGAGAACGAAGACCGGCGGCGGAAAATCGCTGAAGCGGTCCGGAGGCCGGTGGCGATGCCCGATGCGCCGACGACCCCCACGCCCTCTGCGCCCGAGTCCCCCACGCCCGAGGTCGATGCAGGCCCGCCTCAGCCGACGCTGGGAATGTCGCTCCCCGAATTTTTCAGGCAGTTCTCTGGATGCTTCGTCCCGGCCCGGACGATCGAGCTGCCGGGGAAGGGGCCGCACGACACCTACGAACTGAAGGACCTCCCCAGCTGCCGCGATCGCTACCCGCTCTACGCCGACGTTCTGCTGGTGTTCGAGGACGCCAAGGTGCTTGGCCGCGTGCCCAAGGCTTCCCTGGTCATCGAGCACCGTCAAGCCGACGGAGGAAGGTTGCCCGGGACTGAGAAAACCGAATCGGCGACCCCGGAGACCGCCCCTTCGATGGCTGATGCCGGAGGGTAGCCTGCCGCGTTAGGGTGTTCGCCCATGCGCGACAACACCTTCATGACCTTGATGCGGCTGCTGCCCAAGTCCGCACTCTCCTCCGCGGTCGGCATCGCCACCCGGGCACCGCTGCCGGCTCCCGTTCACCAGCTGGCGATGCGCGCCTTCGTGAAGCGATACCAGGTCTCGATGGACGAGGCGGAGCAGGCCTTCGAGGGCTATCCAACTTTCGGCAGCTTCTTCACCCGGAAGCTCCGGCCCGGTCTGCGCCCCATCGCGGAGGGAGAGAGCGTGGTCATCTCTCCGGTCGATGGTGCGGTATCGCAAGCCGGGTACGTCGAGCGGGGAGAATGCATTCAGGCCAAGGGAATCACCTTCCCCCTCGGCAAGCTCCTCGGCGATGAGGCGGAAGCGGAAGACTTCATCGGCGGAGCCTTTGCCACCCTCTATCTCTCTCCGCGCGACTACCACCGCATCCACAGTCCGCTCGATGGCGTGATCGAGGGCTACGGATATCTCCCCGGCGAATTCTGGCCGGTGAACCCGATGTCGGTGCGAAGCAAGGACGCGCTCTTCTGCGTCAACGAGCGGCTGGTGACGTACTTGAAGACGTCGGCCGGAAGGCTGGCACTGGTCGCGGTTGGAGCCACCTGCGTGTCGCGCATTCGCGCCAGCTACGACGAGATCGTCACCCACAGCGGCCAGCCGGGAAAAGTGCACCGCTACGCCACGCCGATTCCAATCAAGAAAGGCGCCGAGCTGGGAATGTTCGAGATGGGCTCGACCGTCATCCTCGTCTTCCAGAAGGGCAGGGTGACCTGGGACCCCGCGCTGGTCCCGGAGGCGACGCTGCGATTGGGCGCGCGGATCGGGGAGCTCTCATGAGCCAGAAGCTCGCCGGGGTGAAGGGGATGAACGATCTGCTCCCCGGGCAGATCGAGGTCTGGCAGTTCGTCGAGTCCACCGTGCGCGAGGTGTTCGGCCGCTACGGCTACGGAGAGCTCCGCACTCCGATCGTCGAGGACACCGCGCTGTTCGTTCGCAGCGTCGGTGAAGAGACCGACATCGTCGGCAAGGAGATGTACACCTTCGAGGATAAGGCGAACCGCTCGCTCTCGCTTCGCCCCGAGGGAACGGCGCCGGCAGCGCGGGCCTACATCGAGCACGCGATTCTCAACCGCGAGCCGCTGACGCACTGGTTCTACATCGGGCAGATGTTTCGCTACGAGCGGATGAAGACCGGCCGCTATCGGCAATTCTGGCAGATCGGGGCCGAAGCCTACGGTGCCAAGGAGCCGACCCAGGACGTCGAGCTGATGCAGATGGTGGTGCATCTGCTCGAGAAACTGGGGCTGAAGAACATTGCGCTCGAGCTCAACTCCCTCGGCGACGACAGCTGTCGGCCCGCCTATCAGGCGTCGCTAATTGCCTATTTCGAAGGCCACCGGGAAGCGCTTTGTGAGGACTGCAAGGTGCGAATCACCCGCAACCCGCTGCGGGTGCTGGACTGCAAGAACGAGCGATGCCGGGAGATCGGGCAAGGGGCTCCGAGCGTGCTCGAAGCGCTCTGTGAGCCCTGCCGGGTTCACTTCGACGAGGTGAAGCGACTGCTCGACCTGGTGGGGGTTCGCTACGCGGTGAACCCGCGAATGGTGCGCGGTCTCGACTACTACACCCGGACGGCGTTCGAGTTCGTGGCCGACCACCCCGCGCTGGGGACCGCGAGCACCGTCGGAGGAGGAGGCCGCTACGACAAGCTCGTTCGTGCGCTCGGAGGCCCCGATGTGCCCGCGGTCGGACTGGCGCTCGGGCTTGATCGGCTGTGCTTGCTCCTCTCCGAGAGCGGAAAGAGCTTTGTTCAGCCGCCGGATCTGTTCGTGGTGGCGATGGAAGGCCAGGGTGCGGATGAAGCCCTCAAGCTCTCGGTCGCGCTTCGGGCCCAGGGGCACCGGGTCGAGCTCGATCCGCGCGGAGGAAGCTTGAAGAGCCAGATGAAGCGCGCGGACAAGAGCGGCGCTCGCTACGCGCTGGTGCTCGGCGACGAAGAGCTCAAGGCCGGAAGCGCCGAGCTGAAGCCGATGGCGGGCGGCGAGGCGAAGCGTGTCTCGTTCACCGAGCTCGGAGCCGCGCTCGCTACGCGCTGAGCCACTTCCCGGAGGCCAGCGCCCGTTGACCGATTCCGATTCTCCGCTGTGGGTGATCGCGGGTCCCACCGCTTCCGGGAAAACTGCACTCGCCCTGCAGGTGGCACAGGCCCTGGGCGCGGAGATCGTCAGCGCCGACTCGCAGCAAGTGTATCAACGCTTCGACATCGGGACCGCCAAGCCTTCCGCGGCAGAACTGGCCCAGGTCCGACATCACCTCATCTCGGTGGTCGCGCCCACCGAGATTTTCTCTGCAGCGCGCTACCAGACTCTGGCCGACGCCGCGATTGCCGACATTCGTGGGCGCGGACGTCCCGTGGTCGTGGTCGGCGGCACCGGCCTGTACCTTCGAGCCCTCCTCCACGGACTGGTGCCCGCCCCTCCGGCCGACCCGGCGCTGCGAGCGACGCTCGAGGAAGAAGCCACTCGCCTGGGAAGACCGGCGCTCCATGCCCGACTTTCGGCGATCGACCCGGTCGCAGCCAAGGCAATCAAATCCACGGACCTGGTTCGCATCATCCGGGCGCTCGAGATTCACACCCTCACCGGGCGCCCCGCGTCGGAGCACCGCCAGGAGCATGCGTTCAAGGACAGCCGGCACTTCTATCGGTTGTTCGTTCTCTCGCCATAACGCGAGCAGCTCTACCGGGCGATCAACAGCCGGACCCAGGCGATGTTTGAGGCCGGTCTACTCGACGAGGTCCGGACGCTGATTGCAGACGGTCTTCGCGAAGCGCCGCCGATGGGGAGCGTCGGCTACACCCAAGCTCTGGCCGCGGTCGAAGGAAGGATGAGCGAAGCGGAAGCCGTTGCCGACACCGCCCAGAAGACACGTCACTACGCCAAGCGACAGCTCACCTGGTTCAAGAAGGAGAAGGGAGCGCTCGCTCTGGCCCCGCCCTACCGCGCGCTGCTCGACCTGGCAGGTGTCTAAGCTCGTCGCACTTCGACAACAACGGCAGACCGGAAACCCGGACGGGCCCGACTCGAACCCCGGAATCCCTGCGCCCCGCCCGTCCAACCCCCACCAGACCCCATCCCGCCACCCGTACTCACCGCCCGGATCCCCGGCTGCCAACCCATGATGGGACAGTGAGCAAGCCCCATGCCCCGGAAGCTTCCAGGGAATGGGTTCTATTTCTCATTGCTTGGCGGCAACCTGCCGGCAGACCGGTCAACGGGAGATGTAAAACGGATCGCTTCACCGCAAGACCTACAGCAGAAATTTCAGCGCGAGCTGCGACCCTCGCTGACGGAACGGGCTAGCGGCGCTGGAAGCGCACTTGCCTGCCTTGCTGCATCGCCATCGGAGGAGCCTCGAGACCGAACTGCCACCACAGCGGCTCGTAGGGCTTCATCTTCAACTTCTTGTCGTTCTGAAGAAGGTTGAGGCTGGCCTTCAATTTCTCGTCCGAAGGATTGGCGTCCACTCCCCGAGCGAGCACAGCCATCGCCTGCTCCTTCTCCTTGAGCTGGATCAGGCACCAGGCGTAGGCCGCCCAGACGATGCTCTCCTTCTTCCCGACCTTCACCGCGGTCTCGAAGGCTTGCTTCATCTCCGGGTAGGCCTTGCGCTGGTAGCTGAGCGCCGCTCGCATCGCCTGGGCCATCGCGTTGCGCGAGTTGGACTGGGCGAAGTGGACCTGGGCCCCTTCGAAGTCTTTGACCATGTATTTGATCATTCCGATCTGGGAATGGATCTCGGAACCGATCAGGAACTGCCAGGGCGCGTAGATGAGCGCGCTCTCGAGCAGCTTGATCGCCCGGTCGACCCGCGCTTTCTGGTCCCGCGCGCTGGTGGGTTGTCCAGAGAGTTCCTTCTGGGCCTCCATCGAAATCGCTTGAACCTTCATCGCCACCCGGCGACCGAGGAGGATGAAGGCGGCGATGAAGGCGATGGTCCCGGGAATGAGCCCGGCCAGCCAGGGAAAGTGGGCCAGCTTGACGAGCAGCGTCACCGCTAGCCCGACGGCGAGGGCAATGAGAAGGTTGAGCATTCGGGGGTCCTTTAGCGCCTGCGATTCCGCGGGGCAATCCCCCGCCGCGGAGGGGAGGCCCGCCTCGGCATCAGTTTCTGCACCTCTGCCGCGCGCCGCAGGTGCCAGATTTGGATTCCCGACTTGGCCCAGGCTTGGTAAGAAGCACTCCAACCGAGTGACACCTCAGAAAAAAGTCCAACCGTGGTAGAGCCGTACGAGTGTTTGGCCCCCTGTCGAAATTGGTAGACGAGACGGACTCAAAATCCGTTGCGGCGACCCCGCGTCCCGGTTCGAGTCCGGGGAGGGCCACTTCAAGCGTACTCACCTCCGATTCGGTCGACCCGTTGGGGCGCTCGTCGATGAAGGTACTCCTGGTGGAGGATGACGACGGAGTTCGTGAGGGCCTCACCGATGTCCTTTCCGAGCACGGCCGGGTCGATGCCGTCTCCGACCCCGAAGGGGCGATTCATGCGCTCGAGAGCGGTTCCTACGACGTGGTCTTCGCGGACATGAAGCTGGGAAGCGACCGCACTGCCGGCCGGCGAATCGTTGCGCTCGCCACCCGCCTGCAGGTTCCGACGGTGATCGTTTCAGGCTCGACGCGGGAGGAGATCGCCGAGACGCTCGGCGACTACCAGCCCCGCGCGGTGTTGACCAAGCCCTTCCAGATCGACGACGTGGATAGGCTGATGAAGACGCTCTTTCCCCGGCTCTCCGCGACTCCCTGAGCGTCAGCCCGGCTTGGGAGCCGCGCCTTTCTTCCACGCGTCCCTCGCTTGCAGTCGGGCCAGCCAGGCCCTGGCGCTCGGGAAGGGCTGAAGGTCGAGCTTCAGCATCTCGGCGACCTCGAAGTTGCAGCCCACACCGATGTCAGC
>JAYUUC010000281.1:0-15840 GCA_043755105.1 Myxococcales bacterium | reverse complement strand
TCGTCTACAACTACGACCGGCCGTATCCGATCGAGCTGGTGACGAAGCAGATTCAATTCTCCAGCACCCGGCCGTTGTGGATGGGGGACCTGCTCGCTCTTTCCCTGATTGGCCTCGGCAGTTACCTGCTCCTCGAGCACCTGGGAAAGACCGGCTCCAAGGGCGGGAAGGCGTTCGGGCTGTTGCTCACCGCAGTGGGCGCGGCGCTGTTGCCCACCCTCTTCAGCAGGGGAACGGTGGGTCCGACACTGTGGGTGGGCGTCGCGCTCGCCTTGGTGGCGCTCTCGTTCCTGGCGTACGAGTCGGCGCAGCACGCGGGCAAGGGAATGTGGGTGCTGGCGTTCCCGCTCGGTTTGGGCGGAGCGGCATTGGCGGTGATCGGAGCACAGTCCGCCAAGGATCCGCTGCTCGCGCCGCTGCTCGAGACGGTCAACATCAAGGCAGCGATGGGCTTCGCTTTCACGCTCGGCGGCACCGTGTGTGCGCTGGCGGCCCTGTCCCGGGCGAAGACGCTGATGTTCGGTGCGTTCTGGGCGCTCGCGTTCAGCTTCGCGCTCTGGTTCAACTGGTCGCACTGGGTCGACCTCTCGCACCACTGGACCCAGCGGGACCAGTTCTGGCGCTACTACGAGCAGCGTAAGCCGGGCGAGCCGATCGCCGCGTTTTTGATGAACTGGCGTGGCGAAACCTTCTATTCTCGCAACACGGTGAAGCAGCTCAAGGACAACGGGGCATTGCTCGCTTACGCCAACCAGCCCGGCCGGGAGTGGGCGCTGGTGGAACACGCGCGGCTCGGGGTGCTCAAGGCCGCGGTGGGCGCCGACAAAACGGTGACGTTGATCGACCGCGACCTCAACAACAAGTTCGTCCTGGTCACCATCGATTGACCGCTCCGGCGATCAGCGCCCGGGGGCTCGCCAAGCGCTTCGGGGCGCGCACCGCCGTCGAAGGGCTCACCTTCGAAGTCTCTGCCGGCGAGGTCTTCGGTCTCCTCGGCCCCAACGGAGCCGGGAAGACCACCACGGTCCGGATGCTCACCGGGTTGCTCTCGCCCAGCGAGGGGGAGGGGACCGTTGCCGGGCTCGCGATTCATCCCGCCGGACCCGAGCTGCGGGGCACCGTGGGACTGCTCACCGAACAGCCGGGGCTCTATGAACGGCTCTCGGCCCGGGAGAACCTGCTCTTCTTCATCAAGCTCAACGAGCTCGATGCGAAGACCGCCTGGGCCCGCGCCTCGCGCTATCTCGAGCGGTTCGGGCTCGCGGGTCGCGAAGATGACCCCTGCGGCAGCTTCAGCAAGGGCATGCGGCAGAAGCTGGCGATCGTGCGGACCCTGGTGCACGACCCGAAGGTGATCTTCCTCGACGAGCCGACGTCAGGCCTGGACCCGGAATCGGCGCGCACTGTGCGCGATGCCGTGGCCGAGCTCGCCTCCGAGGGCCGGACGATCGTGCTCTGCTCGCACAACCTCGCGGAAGTAGAGCGCCTCTGCACCCGGGTGGCGGTGATCAAGAACCGGCTCCTCGCAGTCGCCGAAGTGCGGGAGATGCGACGGCAGGGGCTTTCCCTGGTGCTTCGGGTGGAAGGCGATGCCCAGCGCCATCTAACCAGCTTGAGCGCGCTTCCCTTCGCCGCACCCGGCCAGGCGGAGGGTTCGCTGTTGCGGGTCATGCTCGACAATGAAGAGCACGCTCCCGAGGTGGTGGCGCACCTGGTGCGCGCGGGGGCGAGGGTCTATTCCGCTACCGGCTCCCAGCGTCCACTCGAAGAGGTCTACCTCGAGCTGGTCCGCTCCGAGCCTTCGAACGAGGCAGGTCCTCGATGAGCTTCCGCCCTGGACGCGCGTACGCGGTGTTCTGGAAAGACATCCTCGACCTCCGCAAGAACCGGGCGCTGCTGGGGTCGATGCTGGTGATGCCGGTGATGTTGATCCTTGTCCCGGCAGGAGTGGTCTACAGCTATCTGCACACCGACGAGTCGCTGCTGAGGGCCACGGCCACTTTTTACGACTCCGCTTTCAGCGCCACCGCGAACGCCCGTCTTTTTCTGATCGACCGCACGCTCACCGATTGGTTCGGCATCTATCTGGTGATGCCGGTGTTCGTGCCGATCCTCATTTCCTCGCAGGCGATCGCGGGAGAGAAGGAACGCCGCACCCTCGAGCCGCTGCTGGCCTCTCCGGTGTCGGCGATCGAGCTGGTGGTGGGAAAGAGCCTCGCCTCCCTGGTACCCGCGGTGGCGATCACCTGGATTGCCTTCCTCGTCCTGTGCGCGGCGATTGATGCAGTGGTGTGGAAGCCGATGCATATGCTCATCCTCCCCAACAGCATGTGGCTGTTCGGCGTCTCGGTGATTGCTCCGCTGTTCGCCTTTTTCGGAAACGGGATCGCGGTGCTGATCTCCGCCCGGGTGCCGGACGCGCGCACCGCTCAGCAGATTGCGGGCCTCTTCGTGCTTCCGCTGGTCGGCCTGGTGGGAGTGCAGGTCGCAGGCTTTCTTCACGCCGGCACCGCCTACTACGCGATGCAGGGAGCCGTGGTGCTGGTGGCCGATGTGCTCTTGGTGTTCCTGACCGTGCGCCTCTTCGACCGCGAACGGTTGATCAGCCGCTGGACCTGAAAGCTCGGCGGTCCGCGCGCCACGACCGCCCTCAGGCGACTGGTAAATGGCAGGGGGAAGTGCAATTTTCCCCCGTCCTTTCTTCCAGGAGTCCCCATGGGAATCTTCGACGCGCTCAAAGGTGAAACTCAGCGGAACTTCATCGCTCGCAGCGACGAGGCCAAGGGAGACATCCTCTACAAGTACCCGGAGAACAACATCCGGATGCTCACCCAGCTCACCGTGGGCGCGGACGAGCTGGCGCTGTTCGTCAAGGACGGGAAGATCGAAGGCAAGCTGGCTGCGGGTCGCCACACCCTCGACTCGCAGAACATTCCCTTCCTCGCGGCACTGCTGGAGAAGTTCACCGGCGGAAATATGTTTCTCGCCGAGGTCTACTTCGTCAGCCTGAGGGAGTTCTCCGGGCTCAAGTTCGGAGGGCCGATCGGCGATGTTCGCGACCCCGAGACCGGGCTAGGCATCGGGACGATGGTCTACGGCGACTTCTCGATCCGGGTGGTCGAGCCGGAGAAGCTGGTGCTCGGCCTGGTCGGCCTCAAGCGCAGCAGCAACGAGGAGTTCCTCGGCTGGTTCAAGAGCCAGGTGCTGAAGGTGATTCGCGACCGGATCGCCGAGCTGCTGGTGAAGAAGAAGTGGCCGCTGCTCGACGTCACCTCGGGCGCCTACACCGAGGAGATCGAGCAAGAGGTCATTGCTGGCCTCAAGCCGCACGTTGACCCCTACGGGATGCAGGTGGTCCGCCTCGGCAATTTCACCGTCAGCATCAAGGAAGAAGATGAGCTGACCTTGAAGAAGCTGGGCAAGGACGTCGCCTACTCCAAGCTTGCCGGAGGTTTCCAGAGCTACGCCCAGGGTCAGGCGATGCTCGGAGCGGCAGAAGGCATGGCCAAGGGCGGGGAAGGTGGCGGCGCCGCACTTCAAGGCATGGGTCTGGGGGTTGGCTTCGGCATGGCCAACGTCTTCACCTCCGGACAGACCAGGCCGCAGGCACCCGTGCCTCCGACGTCACCTGCGCCGGCGGCAGCGGGAGCGTTCTGTCCCAGCTGTGGCAACCCGGGCTCAGGGAAGTTCTGCTCCAGCTGCGGTCAACCGATGGCGCCGCAGAAGCAGCAGTGCGCGAAGTGCCAGAGCGAGCTCGCGCCGGGAGCGAAGTTCTGCGCCAGCTGCGGCACCGCGGTCGGAGCTTGATTCTCCAGCGACCGCGCCCACGAACGGCTTCAAGTGCTCTCAACCAATGACGTGTAACTCTCGCCTTGGTTAGTCATTGACGACGTCAACATCGAGTTCAAGAGACACTTCCAGATAGGATTGAAGCCATTCGATTTCAGTTATCTTGTCGAGAACAAATAAAGTGTCTGTCTCGCAATGGGCCAGACCGGGTGCGTGTTCATTGACGTACTTAATCTTGTCAGGAAACACGTGGTAGTTTTTGTCCATGATGGTGCCAACAGCGCTGGGTTTTACGCAGGCAAGAAGCCCAATCAGGCGCTTGACCAGCTCACGCGACAGCCTGGGCGGATAGGGCTGACGCGGGGGCCACGTCAGGCGACTGAGCTGATCTGCTTTGTCGGGTGCAGTCATCTTCAAGAGCAATCCCGCATTTTCTATGCAGGTCGACGCATGTTTCATGTCTCGAGTTATTCCAGTCACCTTGGAGTCTAAAACAGCGGCGGCCGTCTCGTCGTCGATGTCGAGGTAAAAGCCCATTGCGTCTCCCTTGTTGATGTCTAAGTTGATTGCACAAAGTCTAATCTGTAGTTTCGGACGCCTGCCCTGACAGTCTGTCTGTCTTTCATGGACGCGGGGCGGGCCCGTCCGCAGTCTCCGATTCCTGGCCTTCGGGCTGTTGTGGTTTTCCCCAGGTACGGGGAATCCAATTCCCTGGCGCCGGCGGAGCGAGCTCCACCCGCTGCGACAACCGCTTCACCAGTGCGTCGGCGCGCAGCTCGCGACTCCCCGCCTCGCGAGCGACCTCTTCGGCAGAGAGCGCATTGCCGTGGGCCCAGAGCTTCTTGAGAAAGTCGCCCGCGGCGGCCTGGGTCCACCAGCGCTCTCCGAAGCGGCCCTTCAACTGAGCCTGCAGTTCGGCCGCGAGCACCCAGGCGCGAAAGTCGTCGGCGCCCTGGTAGAAATCCTCCCCTTCCACCAGGTAGCGCGCAGTTTCGTGCTCATCCGGAGCGAGCAGATAGGTTCGCGCGCGAAGCTCCTTGAAGAGGGCGCGGTCCTCGCCGCCGCTGTCCTCCCTCCGGTGCTGCGCCAGACCGTAAAGCAGGTTCCCTGCAGCGCGGCGGAGGAGAAAGAGCTTGTGAACGCCCGAGCTCGCCAGGTACCGGGCCAGCGGCTCGTCTCTCAAGTCGGTGTACTGCTGCAGCCAGGCCGGGTCGTCGACCAGGTCCTCAAGCAGGAAAGCGTACGCCTCGGAGACGGTGATGTTCCCCAGTTTCGAGAGCTCGAAGCTGGGCTCGGTGGTGAAGGCGTAGTGAAGAGAGTGGCCGAGCTCGTGAAAGAGGTCGCCTTGATCTCGCGAACCTCCGAGCGGCCGCAGAGACACCCGCAGGTCAGTGGGAATCTCCACCGCCAGGCTGAGGGGCCGCGGGTTCTTCCGGGTCTGTTCGCGCAGGTCGAGCTTGAGGTTGTTCATCGTGCCGAGATCGATGCCCAGCCCCGACAAGGTGGCCTGCGCTCGCGCCAGCAGCGCTGCTTTCGGGAACGGCCGCTCCACGCCCGAAGCGCGAAACAACCTGGGAAGGTCGGCCAGTCGCAGCTCGGAGAAGGGCAGCGACAGTTCGGACTTGCACAACGGCTCCAGCGCCTTCAGGTAGGAGGCCCGGGTTGCCTGCAGCACCTCCTCGGCCATCGATCGGAGCGAGACGAGGTCCACCTGGCGAAGCTCCGCGCCGTAGGCCGCGTAGTCGCTGTAGCCGAGCGTCTTCAGCACCTGTTCAATCTTCTCGTTCTTCCTCCGTACCGATTGGCTGAGCCGCTCCACCGCCGGAGTGGCGGCAGCGTACAGCGCACGCCTGCGGGGAGCGTTGCGCTCGGTCGCGAGCAGGCGGGGCAGCTCCCGATAGGGTTGGTCGCGGCCATCAAGTGAGAAGGTCATCGACGCTTCGAGATTCGCGATCGCGTCGTTCTGCTCGGCAAGCGCGCGTGAAAGGTATTCCCCGACCAGATACATCTTCAGATGGGTGAGGGCTCTCACTTCGCTGGCTTCGACCGCGGTCCGACGAAGCCGCTCCACTTCCTCGATCGACGCGGGAGTGAACAGCGCTTCGTGGCCGAGGTAGCTCTTGTTCAGCTCGAGAGGTCCGCCTTCGACCCAATGCTTCCAGACCTCTTCGTCCTGAGCCCGCAACAGCGTGCGGATCTCGGAAATTGTCCCGCGCAGCCGCGTCTGTTCTGCCGGGGTGCGGGCCACCGTCCGCCGGCTGCTCCCCCCGGGAGCGCCGTGAAGACAGCTGGTGAGGAAGACAGAGGCGAGAACGGCGGAGGCGAGCCTTGGGGTCATGGGGCGCACACTGTAACGTCGCGACTCCATGCCCAACCAGAAGCAATGGGCCTCCTCGAAGGCCCGCCAGGCGCTCTACGCCAGCTTGCGAAGGTCCTTTACCGCTCGCGGCTTCGAAGAGGTCGAGACCCCTCTGCTCGTGCCCGCCGCCGGAATGGAGCCGCACATCAACCCCTTCCGGGTGCGGTTTCTGCCCGAGCTCGACCGCCGCCACGAGCAGACGCTCTTTCTCCACACCAGCCCCGAGTACGCGATGAAGCGGCTGCTCGCTGACGGCTGCGGACCGGTGTTTCAGATCTGCAAGGTCTTCCGGAACGGCGAGGTGGCCGCCCACCACAACCCCGAGTTCACCCTGCTCGAGTTCTACCGGCCCCACGCCGACTACCGGGACATCATGGCTGACCTGGAGGCGCTGCTCGCCGAGGCCGAGGCGGTGGTCGCTCCGGGAAAGCAGTGCTTCCGCCTGCTGCCCTACGAGCGGCTCACCGTGCGCGATGCGCTATTGCGGGAGACCGGCATCGACCTTCGGGTGGACGCCGATGCCGAGTCACTGGGAACTGCGGCGAGGCGCATCGGAGTGAAGGTCGAAGAGGGCGCCAGCTTCGACGACGCCTTCTTCCAGCTCTTCCTCGAGAAGGTCGAGCCCAAGCTGGGCCTGGAGCGGCCCACCTTCTTGATCGACTATCCGGCCTCGATGGCCGCGCTGTCCCGGCTCAAGCCCGAAGACCCCACGGTTGCAGAGCGGGTGGAGCTCTATGCCGGTGGGCGAGAGCTCGGGAACGGGTTCTCCGAGTTGACCGACCCCGTCGAACAGAGACATCGCCTGCTCGAGGAGCAGAGACTCAGGGCGAGCCTGGGACGAGAACCGATTCCTCTCGACGAACCGTTCCTCGAGGCGCTCGCACAGATGCCCCCCGCAGGAGGCATCGCGGTGGGGTTGGACCGGGTCCTGATGATGATGCTCGAGGTCGAGCGGATCGATGAGGTGTTGCTGTTCCCCGCCCACGACTTCATCGCCGAGTGACCTTGCGCGATTCGATGGGTCCAAGCGTGCCTGCTCTCGACTTCAGCCTGCGGCCGACGCTCGGGCCGAACGGATATCCGGGGCGATGAAGCAGTCCTCGACCTCGGCCTGCCGCAGTTTCGGACTGCGTGTTGAAAGAAGATTCGAGGATCAGTGAAGACGGGCGCGACTTCCGGGCCCGCCCTTGCCTGATCAAAATTGCCTTTCAGCCCCGGGCGTCGATGAACAGCCGCGACCTCGAGCGCGCAGCTTCCCCGGGTGAGGGAAGTTGACCCGTGGCCTCGAGCCTCTGCTTGAACTCTGCTGCGCTGGCGGGACGACGCGACGGGTCGGCGTTCAGAGCGGAGAGCACCAGCGCTTCGAGCGCGTTCCCCACGCTGGGATTTCGGCGCGACGGGGGCAGGGGACCGCGCTTCGCGGCAGCGGCGAGCTCCTTGGGGTTGCGGCCATCGAACGGCTTCTCGAGGGTGAGCGCTTCGTAGAGCAGCACCGCGGTCTGGTAGATGTCCACCCTGGGAGTGGGCGCGCTGCCTTGTAGGTAGAGCTCGGGTGCGAGGTAGAACAGCTTCCCCGCGAAGCCCGGCAGCTGATTGAGCTCGGGCACATTGGTCGAGGCCACCCCGAAGTCAGTGAGCTT
The DNA here is from genome assembly GCA_043755105.1 of Myxococcales bacterium. Lineage (GTDB taxonomy): Bacteria > Myxococcota > Myxococcia > Myxococcales > Myxococcaceae > JAYUUC01. Next base: position 8,052 of record JAYUUC010000281.1, on the reverse strand, counting down.
GACCTCGCCTGCGCGGGTGAGGAGCACGTTCCCCGGGGTGACATCCCCATGCACCACCTCGAGCAGCCGCCCTGACGGGGTATGGAAGGTGTGGCAGAAGTGCAGCGCCTTGAGCACTTCGAGAACGATCGAGGCCACCGCTTCGACAGGCGGGTGGCGGTGCGCACGCTGAAAGGGCGCGAGCAGGTCGGCGAAGTTCAGGCCTGCCACCAGCTCCATCGCGATCCAGTGTTCCTGAGCGAAGGTGAGCGCAGTGTGGACCCGGGCGATCTGCGGATGTTGAATCATCCGGCAGAGGTCGGCCTCGGTGAGAAAGCGGTCCACCACCCCCTCGAGTTGCGACGCTTCGGGGCGCAGCCGCTTCAGGGCCACCTCCTGCCCCGCCATCGGGCCCGACACCGCCCGGCCCCGGTAGACATCGCACATACCCCCGCGACCGATCATCGCCCCCACCTCGAAGTCACCAAGCTGGATTCCCTGGAAGAGGTGTCGCTGGGGCGCGTCTTCGCGAGGGGTGGCGAGAAACCCCCGAAGCACCTTCTGCAGGAAGCTTCGATGCGACGGGTCGGCCCCGAATTCGATTCCGGCCTGATCTCGTTCGGCGTTGGACTGATGCCACCTCACCGTTCCCGCCACCGTGCCCAGCTGCCCGTCATCGGGACAGACCAGGGACAACTGACCCCGGGCGCCCTGCTCGGGCACGTAGGGGCCCGCGACCATGGCTCCCCCAACACTGAGGTTGAGCAAGGTCACCGGGCGCGGGGGTGACTTCTGATCGGCGTCGCGCCAGACCGCATCGTTGCGAATCTCGAGCCGGTGGGTCCGACCCCGGTGCGGGTTGACCACCAAATAGGTGAGCAGCGCGTCGAAGGCCGGGGCGGCTTGCTCTGCAATGTCGACGATCGCCAGCCCGGCCAGATAGGGAATGTCGTCGTCGTAGGCTGCGAGGTACTGAACCTTGGCGGTCAAGGGAACGTCCTTCATCCCCGGCGGTGCCAGCAACACCAGCTCCAACGAGCTGCCGGGAGACATCAGCACGTGGGTCGCCACCGAGAGGCCGCGGAACGAGAGGTTGACCGCGCGCTCTCGCACCCATTGCTGGCCCGATTTTCGAAGCAGCTCGAGATCGATCGCCAGGCGTCGGAAGTTGCGTTGGTCGGACTCGGAGAGAACCATGGCCTCGCGCACCATATCGCCCGAGCGTCGCGCGCGACCCCTAAACACGCGCTATCCAGACCTCCTTCTCGCCTGACCGAGGGCCCACCGCTCGGCCGCCTCGAAGAGCCAGCGCCCGGCGTCGTCGCTGCTGGGTTCACCTGGCTGCGAGCGGGGGCTGACTTCGATCACCTCGTCGAAGTGTCGGCGGTCTGCTTCCAAAGCGTCGACCCGGCCGGCGAACAACACCACCTGCTTGCCGAGCGAATGGGCGAGCTGCGCCAACCGCCAGGGCCCCTTAGCGAACGAGGTTTGCCGATCGAATCGACCCTCGCCGGCGATCACCCCGTCCGCCCGAGCCACCCGATTCGCCAGACCCAGCGCTTCGGCAACGGCCTCGAAACCGGAGCGGATCTTCCCTCCCGCAAGCGCAGTCAACCCGAAGGCCAGACCGCCTCCCGCACCTGCTCCCGGCTGCAACGCGTCAGCCCCCAATCGCTGGCGACGAGCAATGAGGGCGAACTGGGCGAGCGCTCGATCCAGCAGTGCCACCTGCGCGGCGTCTGCCCCTTTCTGAGGGCCATAGATGGAAGAGGCCCCGAGGGGTCCACAGAGCGGGTTTCGAACATCGGTGAGCAGTTCGAGGTCCACGCTCTTCAGACGGGGGTCGAGTCCCGAGAGCTCGATTCGCTCCAGTCGCAGCAATTCGCTCACCGAATCACCGAGCCGCTCGCCGCGCGCATCGAGAAAGCGTGCGCCGAGCGCTTCCAGTGCTCCCACCCCTCCGTCGTTGGTCGCACTTCCGCCAATGCCCACCAGCACCCTCTGACAACCGGTATCGAGTGCGGCGCGAATCAGCTGCCCGGTGCCGAAGGTGCGGGCGCGGATCGGATCTCGATCTTGCATGTGCACAAGACTCAAACCGGAGGCGGCAGCCATGTCGATCACCGCCGTGCGCGCACCTTCGTGCCGTTCGAACAGGGCCCACTTTGCGACTCGCTTCCTTCCCAGCGGGTCCTCGACTGTGGTGCGGTGTCGGGTTCCCGAGCCTGAGGCGAGCATGGCTTCCACCGTGCCCGGACCTCCGTCGGCGAGAGGAACCTCTTCGACCGTGAGGCTTGGATCGGCGCCTCGAATCGCCGAGGCAATGGCGCGGGCGGCCTCGACTGCGGTGAGGGTGCCCTTGAATTCTTGAGGCGCGACCAGCCAGCGCATCGTCCGGGCTCTAGTTGGGGGTGATACGGGCAGGCGCTGGCTGTTCAATCTTCAGGGGAATCGCACGGGCATGCACGCACGCGCCTTCTCCCCCTGGCTGGATTTCGCAGAACTCGTTCCCGACACATCGGCCCCGACAGGGGAGCTCTTCGCAGAGCCCCGAGCTTTGCTGGCAATAGGTGCCCACCGGGCAGGACGCATAACAGCCGCCACCGGCCCGGCTCGCTGCCGAACTGGCCGCGGCAACGGCAGTGGTCATCAATGCGGTTCCCACAGCGTTCGGGGCCGAGGCACAGCCGAAGGTGAAGACGACGGCGAGCAGTGTCCAGCGGGTCTTCATCAGCAAGTTCCTGCCAGGGAGGCCTTGGCATTGAATCCGTGTATCCAGTCTCGCACGTTCTGGTCCGCCTGCGGTGTCACGGTCTTCTACGGGAACGAGCACCTTTCGTTCCGGTCCCGCAGCGCCGCTGATCTACAGTCCCCGGCCCATGACTCCCTCCCTTCCGACCTCGGATAGAAACTTTCGACTTCCGCTCTCTGTTCGGCCCCAGCGTTATCAGGCCACCGTCACCATCGGCCTGACGAAGCGAACGTTCGAAGGCGAGCAGACCGTCTCGCTCACCATCGCCGAGCCGTCCGCACAGCTGATCCTCCACGCGGCCGAGCTCGAGCTCGGGGCAGTGACCTTCGCGGGAGCCGGTGCACCGGTCAGCCCCAGTTCGGTGTCGGGGAGCCCCGAGAGCCAGACAGTGACCTTCCGCTTCGACCCGCCTCTGCCTGCAGGTTCGGGCAAGCTTCACCTTCGCTGGACGGGGAAGTTCTCTACCGGGCTTCGGGGGCTTTACCCGGCAGGCCCGCTCGCGGTCACCCAGTTCGAGGCCGCCGATGCGCGTCGGCTCTTTCCCTGCTTTGACGAGCCGCTCTTCAAGGCGACCTGGGCCCTGACGGTGAAGGTGGCGCCGGGCCTGACCGCGCTCTCCAACGGTAGGGTCGAAGCCGACGAACCCGATGGCCCGCTTCGGCGCATCCGCTTTGCCGAGACCGAGCTGCTCAGCTCGTACCTGGTGGCCATCGCGGTGGGCCCGATGGAGTCCTCCCCCGAGCAGCACGCGGCCGGCGTCCCGGTGCGGACCTGGTCGGTGCCCGGAAAGGTGCACCTCACTGCATTCGGTCAGGAAGCCGCGTGCGAGGCGCTTCCCCGGCTGCAAGACTACTTCGGCTTGCCCTACGCGTTCGGCAAGGTTGACCAGCTCGCAGTCCCCGACTTCGAGGCGGGTGCGATGGAGAACGCGGGGTTGATCACTTTCCGCGAAGTGGCGCTGTTGCTCGACCGCGACACCGCCTCGCTCACCACCCAGAAGCGGATCGCCGAGGTGATCACCCATGAGCTCGCCCACCAGTGGTTCGGCAACTGGGTGACGATGGTCTGGTGGGACGACCTCTGGCTCAACGAGGCGTTCGCCACCTGGATGGCGTTCAAGATCGTCGACGCCTGGCGCCCGGAGTGGCGACTGTGGCTGGACTTCGACCAGGGCAAGGCAGCGGCGTTCAACCTCGACGCGCTCCGCTCGACCCACCCGGTTCGGGGCGAGGTCCTCAACGCGGAGGCGGCGGCCGAAGCCTTCGACCTCATCACCTACGAGAAGGGCGGCGCGGTGCTGCGGATGATCGAATCCTTTCTCGGCGAGCAGGTTTTCCGGGAAGGCATTCGCCTCTACATGCGGCGCCACGCCCGCGCCAACGCGGTCGCCGACGACCTCTGGGCCGCGCTCGCCGAGAGCTCGAAGCAGCCGGTGGTCGAGCTCGCCAACGCCTGGATCCGCCAGGGAGGGTTCCCGGTGATCAAGACCTCTCTCGAGGGGAAAACCGCGGTACTCGCGCAGCAGCGCTTCTATTCGGAGCCCGGGGTCCACAGCGAAGAACGCTGGCCGGTGCCGATGGTGCTCCGCTTCGCCGACGACCGCGGCGTTCACGAGCAGCGCGTCCTGCTTCGCGAGCCCACGGCACGGGTCGAGCTGCCGGCGGAAGGGCCGGTGAAGTGGCTGGTGGCCAACGCCGGAGCGACCGGCTTCTATCGTACCGACGCCGACACCTCGCTGCGACAGAAGCTGGCCGACAACCTCCAGGCGCTTGCGCCTGCCGAGCGGATCTCGCTGCTCGGAGACGAGTGGGCGCTGTTGCGATCGGGGCAACGCGACATCGGCGCCTACCTCGACCTGGTCAGCCGCTTCGGAGCGGAAGAGGATTACGCCGTCCTCGATGAGCTGGTCGCGCGACTTGGCTACATCGGTTACCGGTTGGTGTCGGAGGCAGATCAACCCCGGTACAACGCCTTCCTCGAGCGCCTGTTTGGCGCCCAGCTCGCTGCCCTCGGTTGGGACGTGCGCCCCGGCGAAGGTGACCCCACCCGGATGCGCCGGGCAGCCCTGGTCCGAATTCTCGGCGTCACCGCCCGCAATCCCGCGGCGCTCGCCGAGGCTCGCCAGAGAGTGGAGCGGGTCTTCCGGGAAGGGCCCGCGGCACTCGATGCCAACCTCTATGACTCGGCGGTCGCGATGGTCGCCCGTGCGGGAGATGAGGCCCTCTTCGACGAGCTGGCGCGCCGCTCCGAGGCCGAGGCGGACCCCACCTTCAAGCGCCGCTACCTGATGGCGCTCGCTCAGTTCGAAGCCCCCGCGCTCGCCCAGAAAGCGCAGGCGCTGATTTTCGGCCAGGTGCCGAAACAAGACTTCGCATCGTTCGTCCACGTCCTCCTCGGCAATCGGGTCGCCCAGGCGCCATTCTGGAAGCGAATGCTGGGCGAGTGGTCGAAGCTGATCGAGCACACCGGCGGGGCGCCGATGGTGGTCCGACGGCTGATCGAGGCCTTCGGAAGCATGAAAGAACGGGTGCAGCTCGACGAGGCCCGCGCGTTTCTCGCGGCACATGCCAGCGATGCGCCCCCGCAGGCGACGGCTCAGACCCTCGAGCGCCTGGCACAAGATGTCGAGCTGCGCGAGCGAGCCCTCGAGCCCGTGAGTCGCTGGCTCAGCAGCACCCTGGCCCAGCACGGCTAGCGCCGTATAAGCGGGTTGTCGGGAACGCCGGGGACTTCCACGGCGTTCGCCCCCCGTGCAGCTGCGACCATTCCCGACCAAGGTTCCCTCCGCGATCGCCGAGACTCTCACCAAGCCTGAGCGCGACGTCTTTTGCAGTCATTACAACGACTGCTTGAACTGCGCGGTGAAGGAAGACTGGGAGAACTGGACCTGCTCGCGATGCCAGCTCTTCCGGATTGTTGCCGCGCCAAGCGCCGAGCGCTTCGCCAACGACAGAACCCGCGATCCCGACTGGCGCTAGAGGGCAGAACGACGCGCGCGTTCCATCCGCTCGAGCAAGGGGCGGGGCGAAGCTTTCTCTGCCTGCTCAGGCTCGTCGAGGTCGCGCTCGAGCCGTTGGTTGATCGCCTCCAGCCTGCGGAGCAGCGCGTCGACCGTCTCCGCGGGTTGCCGGGAAGGTCCCCGCCGTCGCTCGCAGAAAAACGTCCGGCAACCGAAGGGCCGGTCTTCGTAGACGGTGCATCGACGTCCGCTGGAATCGAGCAGGGGACAACCGCCATCGGCTCTGGGCGGGGGCAATGTCCCGCGGTCGCGGCCCACCCGTTGCTCGAGAATTCTCCATTCGCTCGGCCACAACCAGGGCTCCCGCCGGGTCTGGGTCAGCTGGCAGCAGTCTCCCGAAGCAGGGCAGGAATGCGCCGCGTACGCCTGGTCTGCCAGACGGTAGACAGCCCGTGTCTCTTGCAGTGCCGCGCGCTCGGCGTTTCGCCCTCGCGCCATCTGCCTCGCCTCTTCTTCAGCGGAGGCCCGCTTCTGCGAAGACGAAGACGGGGGCGAGCCGTCGAACGGTTCGTCGGTTTCCACCGCACCCGTTCTTGACCCCCGCTCGGGGTGAGCCCGGCGGCGAGGGCTCTCGCGCTGTTCGTCGAGAGCCCGGGACACGCTCAGAGGACCCGCAGAACGAAGCACTTCAGATATCGGGTCTCGCGCAGACCGAGCAGCACCGGGTGGTCCTTTCCAGCGCCGCGCTTTTCGACGATCTGCACCCTGCGCTTGGCGTCGGCCGCCGCGGAGTCGAGCATCTCTTCAAAGCGCAGCTCATCGATGTGGTAGGTGCAGCTGGCGGTGATCAGAATCCCGCCCGGCCGCAGCAGCTGCATCGCGCGAAGGTTGAGTTCCTTGTAGCCGCGCAGCGCGGGTTCGATCGCGTCCTTGTTCTTCGCGAACGAAGGCGGGTCGAGCACCACGGTGTCGAACTTGCGACCCTCGTCGACCGCGTCGCGGAGGAAGTCGAAGGCGTTCGCTGTCACCACGTCGAGGTTGGTGAGCTGATTGGCGGCGGCATTGGCCGTGATCTGCGCGCAGGCCGATTCTGAAATCTCCACTGCGGTCACCCGCGTGGCCCGGGTGGCGAGCTGGAGCGCAAAGCCGCCGGCATAGGAAAAGCAGTCGAGTGCCTCGCCGAAAGCATAGGCGCCCGCCATCACGTGGTTCTCGCGCTGGTCCAGGAACGCCCCGGTCTTCTGCCCCTGAATCAGGTCGGCGCGGAGGTTGATCAGCCCTTCCGAGTAGGGCACCGGCCCGTCGACGGTGCCCCGGAGCACGCCCTTCTCGGGCTCGAGTCCTTCAAGGGCGCGCACTCCCACGTCGGAGCGGTTGACCAGACCCTTGCAGCCAAAGTGCTCGACCAGGAGATCCGCGAACAGCTCCTTTCGTTGCTCGGTGGCCTGGTGGAGGAACTGAACCGAGAGGTAGTCGCCGTATCGGTCGACCACCAGGCCGGGCAGCAGATCTGCCTCGCCGTGAATCACCCGGTAGGTGTCCTCGCCCGGGAGCGCAATCCGGCGCAAGGAATCGGCCATCGCGATGCGAGCGCGAAAGAACGCGGCATCGACCACGGTGTCGTCATGGGCGAGAAAGCGGAGCGCGATCTTCGACGGCTTCGAATAGAGCGCCTGGCCGAGGAACCAGCCGCGCGAGTCGATCACCCGCACCACGTCGCCGCCGTCGAGCGCCGGGTCATGCTCGAGGTCCGAGCGGTAGATCCACGGGTGGCCTTTCTGCCACCGCTCGACCCCGCGCCGGTTGATCACCACTTCGGCCTGGCCGCTGGCGTGACGCCGCAGCTTGGGGGGACCGACCACCAGGGGCTTCGACGGTCCCTTGCGGCGGTCGCCTTGCCGCGGCGGAGGGGCCTTGCGGTTCTGCGGCCCGGGTGCTTTTCCCGGCGCTCTCATCGGTTCCCCGCGAGCAAATCGAAGGCGGAACAGGGGAGGAACAGAAGGGGGACGGGGTAGGAAAGTGCCATCGCTTCCGGGCATACCCCAGATTCGTCTCCCGCGTGCGGCCGCCCCCGGGGCAGCTCGTGGAGCCATTCTCCTTCAGAGTGTCGATGTCACTCCGTTCACCTCGAACGTCGCGCCCGAAGGCACAGAGTCGAGAGAGGACCTCAAGGGTCCGGGCTTATCGCTGAATTCGCCAGCAGCGATGAACCTCGGGGTGGAAGTCCTCCGGAAGCGAGCGCGGGGTGAGCTCTTCCCAGCGCGACCCCGGGGGCAAATCCGTCGCGAGGCTGAACCCTTGATAGTTGGTGGAGAAGTAGAGCACGCCACCGGGAGCGAGCAGCGCCAGCACGTCGGCGATC
>JAYUUC010000280.1:0-5547 GCA_043755105.1 Myxococcales bacterium | reverse complement strand
GCTCGCCCTGGTGGCAGACTTCCGCTCCACCGCTCAGGAGCTGACCCGCGCCCGGGACCCCGTCGCCGAGCTGGTGGCCGCGCTGGTCAACATCGGGGAGCGGCTTCACCTCAAGGTTCTTGCCACTTCAGAAGCCCGTCGCCTCACCCTGCGGCTGCTCAAGGCCCAGGCCCCTCCTGCACAGTTGGGCGTTCGCCTGGCGATGACCAGCCGCGCCGAGATCTCGGAAGTGGAGCAGGACGTCCTCTACCTCGAGTCGATCCTCGACCGCGAAAAGCTCAACGACCTGCGCGAGATGGGACGAGAGCTCACCCGCGATCGCCGCGAGCTCTCATCGCTGATCGAACAGTACAAGCAGACCCACGACCCCAAGCTGCAGCAGTCGATCATCGCGGAAGTGGGGAAGATGAAGGACCGGATCAACGAGCTGATGAAGCGGATGGGAGAGATCGCCAAGGGCATTCGCGACGAGCATCTCAACCAGGAAGCGCTCAAGGAGATGATGCAGGAGCGCGACCTCTCCACTTCCCTCGACGACGTCGAGAAGCTGATGCGCGAAGGGAAAGCAGATGAGGCCCTCGCCAAGCTCCAGGAGCTCTCGATGCAGATGGAGAAGATGCTCCAGAACCTCGACCAGGCCGACGACGAGATGGGCGAGCAGCAGTACCCCGAGCTGGCGCAGAAGTTTCAAGAGCTGATGAAGTCGATCGACGAGACCGCCAAGGCCCAGGAGAAGGCCGCCGCCCAGACCCGCGAGATGCGCGACCACTACAAGGCGCAGATCAAGGACCGGCTCCAGAAGCAGGGGCAGGCGCTCAAGGAAGAGCTGCTCCGGAAGACCGAAGAGGTGGCCCGCGACTACCAGAACGTGGGCAAGGAGCTGAACAACCCTCGCGCCGACAAGCCGCTCGAAGAGGCACAGGCGGAGCTGGAGAACCTGCGCAACTCGCTCAAGGTCGAGGACTACGACCTCGCCGCCGAAGCGGGCGCCCGCGCCGAGCGGGCCTCCGGCGAGCTGTCCCATTACGGTGAGCAGCAGCGCAAGCTCGAAGAAATGTTCGAGAACCCTCCCCAGTTTCGGCGCGAATCACAGAAGATTTCCGAGCGACTGGCGAAGGACGCGGCCACCGTCGAAGAGATCAACCAAAAGCTGCAGAAGCTCTTTCCGCCGCCGGGTTCGATGCTCAGCGAGGCCGACCGCGCCAAGCTCAAGGACCTCGCCCAGCAGCAGCGCCAGCTCGAGAAGCAGGCCCAGGGACTTCAACAGAAGATGGACCAGATCGGCCAGATGGCGCCGATCTTCAACCAGGACGCCCAGGAGCAGATGGCCCAGGTCGGAGAGCGGATGGGCGAGGCCGCACAGCAGATGGAGTCGCGCGACCCCGGCCGCGGATATGGCGAGCAGAAGTCCGCGCTCGAGCAGCTGCAGCAGTTCCAGAAGCAGATGCAGGAGAGCAGTCAGCAGCAGGGCCAGGGAGGAAAGAAGCAGCGCGGACTGCCGCTGCCGATGTTCGCCGGTTCGCGCGAGGGCTGGGGGAACAGCAGTCCCCAGAAAGTGGAGATTCCCGACGAGAATCAGTTCCAGGCGCCGAAGGAGTTCCGCAAGGACCTGCTCGACGCGATGAAGCAGGGCGCCCCCGACAAGTACAAGGACCAGGTGAAGCGCTACTACGAGGAGCTGGTGAAATGAGCCCGCGCACCTTGGGCCGCAGTCTGGTGATTCTCGGGCTGCTGCTCTCGCCGACCGCCCGCGCCCGCGACCCGCAGGTAAAACCGGTGAAGGACGACGTGCAGCCTGCACGCGGGGATGAGCCCCGCAGCGAACTCAAGTCCGAAGCCAAGGCCCGGTTGCAGAACATCGAGCAGTTTATCAACGACTGGGACATTCCCGGCGCCAAGCGCGAGCTCGCCGAGCTGGAGAAGCTGGTACCGGGGAAAATCGAACCGCTCCAGTACTACCAGGGCCGGGTGGCCTTCGAGGAAGGCCGCTATTCCGAAGCGGTGAAACTGCTCACCGCCGCCGGCATCTCCGACAAACCGAACTCCTATCTTCGACTCGCCCGCGACACCCTCAAGGTCACCGAGGGCGATCTCACCGCCGAGAGCGAGCATTTCGTGATCGCCTATCCCAAGGGCAAGGACGAAATCCTGGTTCCCTACGCGCTCGAGACGCTGGAGAAGATCCGGACCGCGCTCGGCGAGGACCTCGGCTACACCCCGCCGGGCAAGGTGCGGGTGGAAGTGGTCAACGATGCGCTCGAGCTCTCCAAGGTCTCGACTCTCACCCGGGAGCAGATTCGCACCACCGGCACCATCGCCATCTGCAAGTTCAACAAGCTGATGGTGACCAGCCCCAAGGCGGTGGTACGCGGCTACGACTGGCTCGACACCCTCGCCCACGAGTACACCCACCTGGTGGTCTCGCAGAAGAGCCACAACACCGTCCCCATCTGGCTTCACGAAGGCTTCGCCAAGTTCCTCGAGTCGCGCTGGCGGGGAGCGCCGGGACAAGCGATGTCTCCCTCCACCCTCGCGCTGCTCGGCCAGCGGGTGAAGCAGGACAAGCTGATTCCGTTCGAGAAGATGCACCCCTCGATCGCGCTGTTGCCCTCCGCAGAGGATGCAGCCACCGCCTTCGCCGAGGTGTTCTACGCGGTCCAGCTGATCCACCGCGACCTCGGCACCGGGGGTTTTCGGAAGATCATCGACACCCTCGCCAGCGGCAAGAGCGACAAGCAAGCGGTGGAAGCCGCCACCGCCCACCCGTTCAGCGGGTTCGAGCGCGCCTGGCTTGCCTACGTGAAGAGCCTGCCTTTTCCGAAGAACCTGATTCCAGTCTCCACCGACGAGAAGAAGGTGCTCAAGGACGACCCCAAGGGGAAAGAGGCCCCGCGGAAGCCGAAAGAAATCTCGTTCGCCGACTTCGCCGAGGTCGAGGAAGTCGAGGGCCGAAAGCTGGCCCACCTCGGCGAGTTGATGCGGGAGAAGAATCGAATCGGCGCCGCAGCCGAGGAATATGGGCGTGCGTATCAGCGGGTGGGCAACAAGTACGAGTCGGTCTCCAACAAGTACGCACTCGCCCTCTTCGAGCTGAAGCGGCTCGACGAAGCTGAAAAGGTGTTGCGGGCCTCGCTCACCGTGCATCCCGGCTCGGCCGCGACCCACGTGCACCTGGGCCGAATCGAGCTGCGTCGAAAGAACTGGAAAGGTGCCCGCGCCGAGTACCTCGAAGCCCTGGCCGCCGATCCGTTCGACGAGGAGATTCACCTCGCGCTCTATCAGGCCCACGACGCGCTCGGAGAAAAGGCGCTTGCCGAACGGGCTCAGCGCGCCACCGTGGTCCTCACCGGCGTCAAACCCGGGCAAGTCGCCGCACTTGCCCGCGCCCTGGTCCACCCCGACAACCTCGCCGAGGTGAGCGTGCCCACCGTGGCGCCTCACGCCCCCTCCGATGCGGGTACTCCCGGTCCGCATCAGACTGAAATACAATAGTCAAACAGCGAACGAGCCTATTTCGCGCTCTCCCTCTCCGGGTTTGCAGGCTTCACCGAGGAACCCTCCCTTCTTCAAGGGGGCGACTTCGTTCGCGCCTGGGCCCGGAGCCAGGTCGGTTTCGCCGACCTCACGCTGGAGTAGCGGCAAGGCGGTTCATCCGAGCACTCAGCGAACTGCTGCAGCCAGCATCCGTTCGAACAGCCACGGCGCGGCTTCGAGCCGGTGCAACGCCCACCGGCGCCACCGCGGCCTCCGGGTGAGAAACAACATTCCTCGAGCCACCGCGGCGTAGCGCAGGAACAACGCCTGATAGGCCCGCTGGTAGGGCTCCAGCGACAGGTGGGTGGCGCGGTGGCGGAGCACCTCGGGCAGCATTGCCCCCAGGACCGCTGCCGACGCCATCGCCAGGGAAATTCCCTCTCCCGTCAGGGCATCGACGTAGCCAGCGGCGTCTCCAAAGAGAACCAGCCGGTCGGCAATGACCGAGCGAGCCGCACACCCCAGCGGTCCTGCTCCTCGGGGTTCGGACGCAGGCTCGGCGCCCTCGAGCCGCGCAGCGAGCTGGGGAAAGCGGGCCAGCAGCCCGGCGAACGACACCGGACCCGGCAGGGCGCCGTCTTCCCAGAGGAAGGCCACCCCCACCTGCCGCGCGCCCACCGGCGTGACATAGGCCTCGGCGCCGGGAGTGAAATGGACCTCGACGCAGGTCGACCAGGGTGGAAGGACGAAGTGCTGTCGCATCCCGAAGCGACGCGGCCCTGCTACCTTCTGCTCCAACCCCTCCGCCTTCCGCACGGAAGAGTGCAGGCCATCGGAGGCGATCAGCAGCTCGGTCTCGACCGTTCCGTCATCGGTGTCGAGTGCCATCGCGCCGCGGACCCGCCGCTGGCCTCGCAACGCGCAGCCGGCCCGCAGGTCGACCCCCACTGCCCGCGCTCGGGTCGCCATCGCCCGGCTGAGGGTGAGGCGACGGATGCCGAGGCCTCCGCCAGAGGGCAAGCGGCCCTCGACCCCGGTGCCATCTTCCTGCACGTAGCGCAGACCGGTGAAGGGGTAGCTGTCGTCTGGGCCGAGCAGGGCGCCTACTCCCAGCCGCTGGAGCGCAGCGACGCCGCCCGGCATCAGCCCTTCGCCGCAGGCCTTGTCTACCGGACCCGATTGACGCTCGAGCAGCACCGTCGACAGCCCGCGGCCCGCGGCCTCGAGGGCAATCGCGAGCCCCGCCGGACCGCCCCCGACCACCGCCACCTGGAACCTCTTCAAGGGTCGAGCCGTGCGCGGGCGAGCGCCAGGCCCCCGCGCAGCAACTCCGCTCCCATTCGCAGCGCCGTCACCTTCGCGGGCGGGGTGAGGGTCTCGGTGGTGAAGCGGCGCAGCGCTTCTGACCGACGCAGCTTGCCGCTCGAGGTCCGCGGCAGCGTGCCCGGTTCGAGCAGGCGCACGGTGTGAGGGTTGATTGACGTTCGCTCGCGGACCGCGGCACGAATCTGCTGCTCGAGCTCGTGGGGCGCGTCGGGTAACCGCTCCACCAGCAGCAGCAGCGCCTCGCCCTCCTCACCCTCGGGGGTGAAGCCCACCGCTACCACGCACCCTGCCCTCACCCCCGGCAGCAGCTCGAGGGCCTCTTCGAATTCCTGTGCCGGGTGATTGGCGCCGCGAATGATGATCACATCCTTCGCCCGCCCGCAGAGATAGAGTTCGCCGTCGCAGAGAAAGCCCCGGTCGCCGGTGTCGAGCCAGCCATCGCGCAACACTTGCCCCGTCGCTTCGGGCTGGCGGAAGTAGCCAGACATCAGCGACGGTCCCCGCACCAACACCCGGCCCATCTGGCGCGACGCGAGCACCTGCCCGTCGGGACCGCGGACCTCGAGCTCGACCCCCGGTATCGGCGAACCGACCGAGGCCAACCGCCGAGCTCCCGGCACCGCTTCGCCCCGCGACGCGAGCACCGCGGGATCGACCTCAAGATACTTCGGTCGTGCGCCTGCCGGAGCGAACGTCACCGCCAGCGACGCCTCGGACAGTCCGTACACCGGCAACAGGGCCTCGGCC
>JAYUUC010000279.1:0-5625 GCA_043755105.1 Myxococcales bacterium | reverse complement strand
CAAGACCCGGGACTACAGGACGCTGGAGCGCCGCAGCGCCGAGCTGTTCTCGGCCGCAGCGGCCGAGGCGGGGGTGAAGCGAATCATCTATCTGGGAGGAGTCGCTCCCCAGGGCGCGCCGTCGGAGCACCTCGCCAGCCGGCTCGAGGTGGGGGAAATTCTGCGCGCCGGCAAGGTGAAGACGCTCGAGCTGCGCGCTTCGATGATCATCGGAAATGGAAGCGCCTCGTGGCAGATCGTCCGCGACCTGAGCTTGCGACTTCCCGCGATGGTCTACCCGAAGTGGACCCGTTCCCGCACCCGGCCTGTCGATCTCGACGACGTGATCGAAGCGCTGGTGCGGGGAATCGACGCGCCGCTGACGGGCAGCGCCTGGTACGACCTGCCCGGTCCCGGAGAGCTGAGCGGCCGAGAGATCCTCGAAGGGGTGGCGAAGTTGCGAGGACGGCGGGTGCCGGGAATGAAAGTTCCGTATCTGACTCCCAACCTCTCCTCGCTGTGGCTGAAGCTGGTCACCCGGGTCGATTACAATCTCGCCCGTGAGCTGGTGGCGGGCCTCTCTTACGACCTGCTCGCGCGCGATGAACGCTATTGGGACTTGGTCGGCTACCGACCTCGCCGAACCTTCGAGCAGTCGGCGCTCCATTGCCTCGAAACCGAGGAGCGGCCGGGGCCGGCGGGCGCTCTGCAAGAGCTGCTGGTGCAAACCTTCGGGTTCAAGCTGAAGCGCTGAGCGGACCGCTGCGGTGGTTTCAGCGGGCGGGAGCGAGCACCGCGATCAGCAGGTCCCAGAGGGCGTGGCTGAGAATCGAAGGGATGAGCGAGCGGCGAACCTCGGCGAGCGAACCCCAGGCGATCGACGTGGGGACGGCGGCCAGAGCCAGCAGCGGTTCTCCGGCGAGGAGCAGCGCGCCACTTGAGAGGAGCGTCGCCACGGCAACGGCTCCGGCGCGGCCGAGGCGGGAACGAAGGTAACCCTGGACCACTCCGCGCCAGAACAGCTCTTCGGCCGGGGCGATCACCAGCGCGAGAGCGAGGGCCGCAGGAATTCCTCCCTCTCCGAAGTGGCCGTAGATGCGCTCGATCGGACCACAGAGAACGGTGGAAATTCCGCCGCAGAATGCCCAGAGGAAGACGCGCGACCCGATGTAGAGAACGAGGCCGAGGCCGAGCCCCAGCAGCGCGCTCGGGGGCCGCACCGCGACCAGCGCGGGCAATGACGGGCCGATCGCCCTTGCCGAGGTGAACAGCCAGACCGCCGTGAAAAGCGCCCCAACCAGGAAAAAATGGTTGGGGTGGAGGTGGACGAGCGCTGTCCAGACGACGGCGAGCGCGACCGACAGCACTGCCCAGGCGGGAGCTCCGTGAGGGCGCTGGAGGGCAGGTTCCACCTCTCCGACATAGCTGAAATCGAGCGGAAGTTCCGGGCGACCCTCAGGTTTAGCGTCCGCGCATCAGCTCTGCGGCAAGGAACTTACCCGCTTCGGCCAGCCCCGCCCCGGCCATCTTCTTGCCCTGCTCGGACTCAAGAACCCGTCTCGCGGCATCGCTGGCGGTGCCGGCAGCGAGGTCGGTGAGGAGAAGGAAGGCGCTCAACGCGGGTCCTTCCGGGGCTGGCCGGCCTGGCTTGAGAGGCCTGTCTTTCAAGGTGCCCGCGATCTTCTCCAGCAGCCCTGCTTCATCGAGCCGCTTCTGCTGCCCGAGAATCGAGGTCCAGGTGGCGGCGAGAAGGTCTTCGAGCAGAGGGCCGTTGAAGGCGACTTGCAGGCGCTGCCCGGCCTCTTCTTCGTCGATTGCGTGGGCCGCGGCGTAGGTGGGAATGAACTTGGCGGCCACCACCGCGCGGGTGGCGAGATGGGCGAGGCGGGGGGGATAGCGCATGGCGGCCGACCCTACTCAAATTCAGAGGCTCTTGAGCCAGACCCGAAGCAACTCGGCCACGCTCCAGGCCTGGGCGATGCAACCGCGGGGACGATAGGGCTCGGTGGCATCGAACACTTCACTGACCGAGCCGAGGCCGGCGACGCCGAGGTGTTGCTCGAGGCCCAAGAGCCAGTGTCGGGCTGCCTTCGCGTCTCCGAAGGTCTTCACGTGAGCGTCGATGAAGTGGCCGATCAGCCAGGCCCAGACCGTGCCTTGATGATAGGCGGCGTCTCGGGAGCGGAGGTCGCCATCATAGGTGGCTTGGTACTCCGGGTCAGACGGCGCGAGGCTGCGCAAGCCCACCGGGGTGACCAGCTCGACCTCGACCTTGCGAAGCACCTTTTCCCAGAGCTCGCGGCGGAGCACCGGGTGCTTGAGCGAGATCGCGAATACCTGGTTGGGTCGGACCGAGGGGTCGTCTCCGTTTTCTCCATCGATGACGTCGAAGAGGCAGCCGGTCTGCTCGTTCCAGAAGCGCCGGTTGAACGAGGTGTGGGCGCCCTCGGCGGCGCTGAGATAGGGCGCTGGGTCGTGGCCGAGGCGCTGCGCCCAGTCAGCGATCAGGCTGAGCGCGTTGAACCAGAGCGCGTTGATCTCCACAGCCTTGCCGCGGCGGGGAGTGACCACCCAACCGTCGACCTTGGCGTCCATCCAGGTCAGCTGGTACCCGGGCGCGCCCTGGCGAAGAAGCAGATCGCCGGGGTCGACGCCGATGCCGAAGTGGGTTCCCTTCTGATGGTGGGCGATGATGTCGCGGAGCGTGGGGAAGAGATGGCGAAGCATCTCTTCATCGCCGCTGACTTCGAGGTAGCGGTCGATGGCGTGGAAGAACCAGAGGGTGGCGTCAGCGGTGTGGTAGAGGCCTTCGCGTTGCCCTTCCGGAAAGAGGTTGGGGAGCAATCCGTCGCGCTCGTAGTGCTGGAAGGTGCGCAGAATCGCCGCCGCCTCACGCAGCCGACCGGTGGAGAGCGTGAGCCCCTCGAGTGAAATCATGGTGTCCCGCCCCCAATCGCTGAACCAGGGGTAGCCGGCAATCACGCTTCGGGCGTCCTGTCCGATCGAGCGTGCCCAGGCCGCGTCGGCCGGTCGGGTGGAAGGGGCGATCACGAACTGGTCGGCAGCCAGCACCAGCCGGGCAGCCGTGCCGGTCCGGGCCTTCGCCGGCGCTTGTTCGAGCAAGAGAAGCTGCCGTTCGCGTTCGAGCGCGAAGGCCTCCGACGGGTCGCGTTCGAGAAGGCTCCACTCTTCTGCGGTGAGGCCGAGGGTGAGTGTCTCGCCCGCTTCGAGGGTGCCCTGGAAATAGCCGGGGCTGGTCTGGACCTCGGTGTGGTCGAGCCCTCGGGCCTTCTCGACCCGATAGCACTGGGGCGCGGAAGTCTCGGGGGCGCCGATGAAGGGAGCGCTGCGTGTCGAGTAGATCCGGGCCCGGATCGGGCTGGAGTCGTCGGTGGGAAAAATTTCCACCCGGTCGCCGAGAAGGTGTACCCCGTGGTGACGAAGCTCGCGCGGAATCAGCTGGTCGTGGTTGCGGAAGGTCACGAATGGGCGCAGCTCGAGCGACACGGTGGGGCCAGAGAGATGGCTCCAGCGCACGAAGAGGGTGTTCTCTCCGTGAACGAAGACCAGGCTGCGCGACAGCCGGACCGGGCCCAGCTCGTACTCCCACTCGGGGCAAAGGCCGTCCAACCGGAAGTGCTTCAGATGTTGTAGGCCAGAGTGGTCGACGCCCCCGTCGGCGTGCTCTTCCCCGTCCAATCGGTAGCGCCGATCGCCGATCTGCACACTCTCGACGAGGCGGGGAATCACCACGGTGCGACCGAGGCCGTTGGGGAGTGAAGGAATGAAGAGCCCGTGGTAGCGGCGGGTGTTGATCCTTCCCACCGAGCTCGAGGCGTAGCTGCCGAGGCCGTTGGTGACCAACCACTCCTGATGAATGGGCCCGTCGTCGGGTTCGCCCCGTGGCCAGAGGTACTCGAACCGGGGAAGCGAGAGGTCGCTCGAGTCGCTCAATCAGGATTCTCTTTTCGAGGTGAGCACGAAGGCGGTTCGAGAGGGGAGCTTCCAGGCTTGGCTGCCGTCGGGGAAGGTGAGGCCATCGCCGCCGAAACGCTTCTCATCGGAGGAGATTAGCCCTCTCCACGGATGCCCCCGAACAGGTGCGAGCAGCGGCTCGGGGCAGATCGACAGCGAGCGGTCCTCGCCGAAATTGAGGAGCAACAACCGATCGCCCTGGTCGCCCTCACCGAAGTAGCGAAGCACCAGCGAGTGAGAGCCAATGATGGCGCCGTCGAGCTGGGCTCGGCTCTGGGCAGAGAAAACCGGGTCTTCGCGGCGAAGCGCGAGCAGCGTGCGGTGAAAGTTCCAGATCTTGTGGTTCGACTGCTGCTCCGACCAATCGAGGTGGGAGCGCTGGAAGGCCTCGTCTCCGTCCGGAACCCGATGCCCGCCCTCGAGCGCGGACTTGATGCTGGGGAACTGGGCCAGGGCCGCTGTACGCCCGACATGGACCTGCTTCTGCAACTCATCCGCGTGGTCGACGAAGTAGAGAAAGGGGTTGGAGGCGAAGAACTCCTGACCCATGAACAGCATCGGGGTCTGCGGCAACAGCAAGAGGTAGAGGGTGACCGCGCGGGCGAGAGGTTCCCCGCACAGCAGCTGCAGGCGATCGCCGGTCAGGGTGTTGGCGACCTGGTCGTGGTTCTGCACGAAGAAGATTAGGTTGCGCGGAGGAACCTTCAGCAGCGAGGACCCTCGCGGTCTCTTTTGCCAGGTGTAGTACTGGCCCTGGTAGAGCGAATTGCGGAGCGCGCAGGCGAGCAGCTCGTGGGGGCTACCGCCATAGTCGGAGTAGTAGGCCTCGCTCTTGCCGGTGAGCGCCACCCGGACCGAGTGGTGAAAATCGTCGATCCACAGTCCGTCGCCGCCGAAGCCTCCGGTGCCGGAAGGAGTGACCAATTTGTCGTCCTGGGGCTCACTCTCACCCACCACCAGGGTTTCACGGCCGCCCGCGGCCTCGCGCACCGCAGCGATCACCTCGGTGAGGATGTGGACCTCGGACTGGTCGTAGATGTTCTGGGTGGCGTCGAGCCGAAGCCCGTCGAAGTGGTAGTCGCGAATCCACAAGCGCGCGTTCTCGATGAAGAACCGGCGCACCTGAGCGGAGCCTGCGGCATCGAAGTTGATCGCCTCTCCCCAATCGGTGGGCTTCTCGAGGTGGAAGTATTGCTTCGAGAACTGGGTGAGGTAATTCCCATCGGGACCGAAGTGGTTGTAGACCACGTCGAGAATCACCCCGAGCCCAAGCTGGTGAGCCCGGTCGACGAAGGCCCGCAGTTCATCGGGTCTGCCGTAGGGCGATGCGGGGGCGAAAAGGTTGACCCCGTCGTAGCCCCAGTTGAATCGGCCGGGGAAGCCGTTCACCGGCATCAGCTCGAGGCAGGTGACGCCGAGCTCGCACAGCGACGGGAGCTTCAGCGCCGCGGCAGCGCAGGTCCCTTCCGGAGTGAAAGCCCCGAGGTGAAGCTCGTAGAGCACCTGCCCCTGAAGGTGAATTCCCTTCCACGCTTGATCGGTCCAGGCGAACGAAGACGAATCGATGATCTCGGAAGGACCATGCGGCCCTGCAGGCTGAAAGCGGGAGCAGGGATCGGGAAAGGCGTCTTTTCCGTCAAGTCGATATCGGTAAAGAGCGCCGGCGCTCAA
>JAYUUC010000278.1:0-5642 GCA_043755105.1 Myxococcales bacterium | reverse complement strand
ACGAGGCGACCGCGCGCGAGCAGCGTGATGCGCTTGCCGTCGGGGAAGATGAACTGGTCGACCTGCGGCTTGACGTTCTCTTCGCGAATCTCGGGGTTCTTCTCCAGCCACGAGACTTCGATCTCGCTGTCGAAGTGACCGATGTTGCAGAGAATCGCCTCGTCCTTCATCGCCCGCATGTGGTCGCCGGTGATCACGTCGCAGCAGCCGGTAGCGGTGACGAAGATGTCGCCCTGGGCTGCGGCCTCATCCATGGTCACGACCTGGAAGCCTTCCATCGCCGCCTGGAGCGCGCAGATGGGGTCGATCTCGGTGACCATCACCCGAGCGCCGAGGCCGCGGGCGGAGGCCGCGCAGCCCTTGCCGACATCGCCGTAGCCGGCGATGACGACGACCTTGCCGGCGACCATCACGTCGGTGGCGCGCTTGATGCCGTCCATCAGCGACTCGCGGCAGCCGTAGAGGTTGTCGAACTTCGATTTGGTGACCGAGTCGTTGACGTTGATCGCCGCGCACTTCAGCTTGCCCTGCTTCGCCATCTCGTAGAGGCGGTGGACGCCGGTGGTGGTCTCCTCGGAGAGGCCACGGATGCCGTCCTTGGAGGTGAAGAGCTCGGGGTGCTTCTCGTGCAGCCAGATGGTGAGGTCGCCACCGTCGTCGAGAATCATGTTCTGACCCTTGCCGCCTTCGAAGGCAAACACCTGCTGCGCGAGGCACAAGTCGTACTCCTCGTTGGTCTCGCCCTTCCAGGCGAACACCGGGACGCCGGCCTTGGCAATCGCGGCCGCAGCATGGTCCTGGGTCGAGAAGATGTTGCACGAGGTCCAGGTGACCTCGGCGCCGAGCTCCTTCAGGGTCTCAATCAGCACCGCGGTCTGGATTGTCATGTGCAGACAGCCGGCGACGCGAGCGCCCTTGAGCGGCTGCTTGCCCTTGTACTCGGCGCGCAGCGACATCAGGCCCGGCATCTCCTTCTCGGCCATCGCAATCTCCTTGCGACCCCAATCGGCAAGGGACATGTCAGCGACCTTGTAAGCGGGGAACTCGGTTCGGGTGTTCATCTTGCGGTGCTCCTGTGGGGACCCGGTGACCGGGACCGTGGGGTGAGGGTGAAGGGTCAGGAAATCGAAGTCGGATGAGAAGGCTTGCGGGCGACCACGGCGTGCCAGTCGAGAGCGGCGTCGGGCCCTTCGCGGTGGAAGGCGGTAGGAATCGCGAGCTCGCCGACGACCTCGAGGCCAGCGTCGGTGAGCAGCTTGGAGAGCTCGCGCACGGAAAAGCCAAGCCAGACATCGGCCTGGTTCTCACGCATCCCGTCGTCGTCGTGGGGAAGGTAGTCGAGCACCACCAGGTGCCCACCGCGCCGTAGCAAGCGCGAGAACGACTGCAGCGCCTGGGCGGGACGGGAAGCGTGGTGGAGGGTTCGGGAGGCGTAGACCAGGTCCGCTCCGCCCGCGGCATCGACTCGCTCGACCAGCGCCGCGTCGTCGTAGCTGCCGGGGAAGAGGCTGACGTGGTGGAAGCCGCGCTCGGCGACCCGAACTGCGCAGCGAGCGAGCTGGGACCGGCTGCGGTCGACCGCAATCACCCGCTCGTAAAGGGGAGCAAGAACATCGAGAAGCAGCCCTTCGCCAGTGCCCACGTCGACGGCGAGCGCACGGCCGGGGAGCAGCGGAGAGAGCGCAGCGAGATGGGCGAAAGAGATGGAAGTGCTGGAGCTTGCAGCGTCGGTGGACAGGGCCTCGGGCTCGTCAAAGAAAGTCCGGCCTGTCTCTTCTCGGGCGGCGACGATTCCGGGCACCCGGGACAGGCTGCCGTCCTTGGCGCAGAGCCTTCGCCCCTCCTCCAGACCGTCGGTGACCACCGGGTCGGCCGGGGCCTCGGGAGTAACCGTGCGAAGGAAAGTCCGGGTGCCATCCCGCCGGGCCGAGAGCAGCCCTGCCTGCCGAAGCGGCGCCACCTTCCGGCTCACTTGCGGCTGGCTGTCGTGAAGCAGCACTCCTAGCTCCCCCACTGAGAGCTCTTCCTCGGAGCAAAGCGCCAGGATCTCGAGCCGACTCGGGTCCGACAGCAGTCGATAGAGGTCGATCCGCGGCAGGCGGGCGCTGGAAGAACGGCTGGAAGGAGCGACCATCACGCCCTCAACATATTCCTCAATACGCATGAATGCAACAAGCCGAGAAACATCCGCGTGAGAGCTAGACGCGACGCGTCATTTCCACTCGGGAAGCCTATCTGGGCTGCGGCATCGGTTCCCGAGCGCCCTTTGCTCTCCCGAGAGGGACGTCCCAAACCAGCACCGGTCTTCGCCAAACCCGGCGGACGATCTCCAAAACTCCGGCGTTACTGACGATGAGCAGAGCGAAGACCCAACGGGCAGATAAGTGCATCAGCATCCACCCGTGCGTGAAAAACGGGACGCTCCCGCCGTGTGAGGGAAAGATCACCAACCCGAGCCACAGGCCAGCGCTGGGAAGAAGACCGACGAAGATGATCCCGGCAAAACCCAGCAGTCTGACCCTTCGCTTCGACATTCTTGGGGCCAGAGCGACCTGCACGCCCACCGCCAGAAGAAAGAGCAGGAAATACATTCCCAGAGAAATCGCATTTTGCCACGGCGTCACCCACGCCTTGGAAGGGGTTCTCGAGAAGGGTGTGGGCGGCACCATGACGACGGGCAACCCCCCGCTGGCAGCGTCGGCGGTGGCCGCGTCCACCTCCCACCAGCTTTCGATCCTCGTGGTCTCACTCGGGCCGACGAGTCCGTATTTCGCTCCCACGCCCCCGACCGCAAGAAGGATCCCCAGTCCCACCCCGCCCACGGCACCGATGCGAAGGAAGGCCCTGGTGACGGGTGCCGCGGAACGACTGAACAGATATCGCCAATCACCGCCCCGGCCGAACGCTCCCCCGCCGGCGCCACTGAGGGCAAAGAGGGGGCTGCCCAGCAACAGGCATTGCGCGCTCACCCAGCTGAAATTGACAGCCATGAACACGACCACCAGCGATTTGCCCAGCAGGCAGAAGAGAGGGGTGAGGAGAAGGAACAAGGCGCCCGCCCAAGCGGTGCTCGATCGAAACATTCTCAACCATTCGTATCGCAACCACATGTCTGCAGCTCCTTCGCAACGGTCGCGCTAAACCGTCTGTCTTCAGTCGAAACTTCGTTCACGCCAGGCTGGGTCGCCGCCAGAGGGACACGCTTGCCGCCAGCAGTCCTCCGGTGAGGCCGATGATCAAGAGCGACATGGCAACGCGGTGCTCGTAGACCACGAACGCCCAGCCCAGCGAGTGCTGGAAACCCGCTTCACCGGGGACGCGAAGCCAACCCCTGCCCACGGCCACGAAGCGCAGGAAAGCAGGCCACATCAGAAAGCAGAGCCACCGCACCAGAGTGCTCAACCGGGGCCGCGCTGAGAACACGGGGACCAGACCGAGCGCGTTGGTCAGACCCAGAACAAACATCAGCCACGAGAGCCAGAGCAAATTGGCAACCCGCCAAGGCGTCGCCTGAGGCGCAGCACAGATACCTTGGTCCGGGCCACTCGACGTGAGGACCGCCAGCGTTTCGTTCGGGCCGATGCGACCGAACGCACGAAGGGCGACCGCCACCATCGCCATCCCGATCAGGGCGAGAAGTGCAATCAGTCCAATGCGCCGAAGGACGGTCGCGCTGGGAGACAGGCCTCGGCTGAGCAGATAGCCCATGTCCGCCCCGCTCTTGATCCGAACCCTGCGGAGGGCATCGTCCGGCGTGCCAAAGTCGAAACCTGACACGAAGAAATAGGCACTGGCGTAGGCCCAGACCGGCCAGAGAGGCTCGGTGATCTCATTCGCGAGGAAGGAAAAGGTTCCCATGGGAGCCAGGAAGCACAGGCTGAGCACCGGGACGCCTGAGATGAGCAGCCTTCTCCATTCGTAGCGAAGCCAAGGCATGGTCAAGCCACCCGGAGCGGGCCACGGCTGCGCAGCAACTCGGTACCCAGCTCGTCGAGGCTGGGAACCGTCACCTGAAACCCGTCGCGCTGCAGGTCGAGTGGCTGTCGGCCGCCTGTTCCTCGGACCAGCCAGACGCCCTGATCGGACGCCACCCGCCGCTCGAGCACCTCCCAACCTTCCAGCGCAGACTCTCGGGAGAGTGGACCACTGACCAGCATCACGGAGGAACGGATCTCGTCGAGATTTCCCTCGAAGCGGATCTTCCCGCCTGCGAGGACGCCGACGTGGTCGCACAGCCGCTCGAGATCGGTCAGCACGTGAGAGGAGAGCAACAGACAGGTCTGGCCATCGCTGAGCCGGTTCAGAATCCGCTCCTGCACCTCGGCTCGCACCACCGGGTCCAGTCCCTCGAACGGCTCGTCCATCACCAGCACCGGCGCCGTGCCCGCGAGAATCAGCTCCAGCTCGAGCAGCTTCCGCTGGCCCTTGGAAAGGGCCAGCACCGATTGGCGTTAAGAGATGTTGGAGTCGGCGAGCGCTCGTTCGATCTGCGCGAGGTCCAGGGGTCCCCGGAACTGCGATTCGAAATCGACCGCGTCCTTGACCCTCATCCAGCCAGGCAGAATTCCCTGGTCCGGCACGTAGCCGAGCTTGCCCACGGCACCGGTGAGATTCTTCTCCAGATCGATGCCGTCGAGCTGGATGCTGCCCTGGTCGGGAACCCGCATTCCTGCCAAGACGTTGAGCAGGGTCGTCTTGCCCGCGCCATTTCGGCCGAGCAGGCCATACACCGAACCCCGCTCGACGGTGAGAGTGGTGTCCGCCAGCACCGGCTGCTTGCCGTAGGCTAGATGAATATTTCGCGCTTCGATTCCGAGGGTCATTTCTTTCGTCCTTGAGTCTTTCGAGCAGCGACAGTGACCGCGTCGACCACCTCGGCCGCAGACATTCCCAGCGCGTCCGCGCGCGCGAGCAGTCCTTCAACCTGCTGTTGCAGCCAGTCCGCCCTCGTCTGCGAGACCAGCTGCGGGTCCCTGCTGACGAAGGTGCCGCGGCCCTGGTCCAGCTCGAGCACGCGGTGATGCTGCAATTCGGTGTAGGCCTTCACCGCCGAAGACGGGTTGATGCGCAGATGTCCGGCGAGCTCGCGAATGGAGGGAAGCTGGTCGCCGGGCTTGAGCACCTCGGTGGCGATCAGCTCGCGGATTCCATCCATCACCTGCCGGTAGAGCGGGACCCCGGAGCTTGGATTGAGGGCGAGAAGGAGAAGTGGAGTTGGGGCGCCCATGACTGCTGTATGCATACAGCCATACAGTTGCCAGTGTCAACCAACGCACAACTGTTCCTCTCTTGGGGTACCTCGGGACTTTCCTTCCCCCGGTTCGTCCCTACCTTCGCTCCTGTCATTCACTCATCCAAGGAGACGACCATGAGCAACGAAAGCAAGCGCGGTGAAGGGGCAGCAGAGGAGCTGGGCGGCAAGATCAAGAAGGTCGCGGGTCAGGTCCTCGGCAACGAGCAGATGGAGGTGGAAGGTCGAGCCAAGGAACTCAAGGGCGAGGCAAAGCAAGCAGCCGCCAAGGCCGCTGAGCGCACCAAGGGCGCGGTCGAAGAGTTCGCCGGAGCGGTGAAGAACCGCATTGGCGCGGTGATCGACAACGAGCAGATGCAGATCGAAGGCAAGGCCAAGGAGCTCAAGGGAG
>JAYUUC010000277.1:0-5722 GCA_043755105.1 Myxococcales bacterium | reverse complement strand
GCCCAGGGCGTTGCCGAGGAAGAGGCAGACAGAGAGCAGTCGAAGACGGTTCTGGGGCACGAAGGACCTGGCGCAGGTAGGGAACCGGCGCGTTACCTATTGGATCGCGGCCCCGCGTACAAGCCAGGGTTGATTTCCGTACCCCGTGTCGCAGGCGCGCGCGGCGCCCACAACGGGTGTATGACGGGCGCTCGAACCCAAGGAGTCGTCGTCATTTCGTCCGCCATGATCAAGGTCAGTGACATCGAGGTAGTGGAAGATTTTTCGGCGTCGGCCCGGTGTGACGAAGGCTTCCTCCAGATTCGAAGGCTGCGCTGCCGCAACCGCCGCGCCGACGGAACGGCCTCATCGGTCTACCGGGTCGACGTGATCGACAGGCCCCGGCTCGACGCGGTGGCGGTGCTGGTGCATCGCAAGGGTCCGACCGGGCTCGAAGTCCTCACCCGGCTCAACCTGCGGCCCGCTGCCTACTTCCGGAAGTCGAAGCCGAAGACCGTGCCCGACGGGCGGGTTCACCTTCAAGTGGAGGAGATCGTCGCCGGGCTGCTCGAGACCACCGACGAAGGCGAAGAGGGCGTGCGTCAGCGGGCAGCGATCGAAGTGCTCGAAGAGGCCGGCATTGCCGTCGAGCCCAGCGAGATCGAGCTGCTGGGGGCGCCGTTCTTCGTCGCTCCGGGGATTCTGTCGGAAAAGATCTTCCTCACCGCAGTCGACGCCACCGGCAAGGATCAGGTCGAGCCCGAGGGCGACGGTTCTCCTCTCGAAGAGGGGGCCCAGGTGCGCTGGCGTCCGATCGCTGAGGTGCTGGCAGCGTCGAGGGCAGGCGAAATTCCTGACGCCAAGACCGAGCTGGCGATCGGCAGGTTCCTGGACTCCCGCCGCTAGATTTGTGGGCGAAGGCCGCGTTGACCTATAGGTCCGCGGCCGCATTCCTTTTCACCAGGAGCTTCCCATGGCTGCAGGCGTTGCGCTCTCCGGCGCCCCCTCGATGCCCGCGCACTCGCAAGCGTTCAAGACCCGGCGGTTCCTGAACTGGTTCCCGCTCGGCCTCAGCTACGCCTTCCTCTACATGGGCCGCTACAACCTCAACGTTGCCAAGGGCGCGCTGGGGCCGCTGATGACGCCGGAAGACTTCGGAATCATCTTCGCCATCGGCACTCTGGTGTACGGGGTGTCGTTCCTCGCCAACGGCCCGCTCACCGACCGGCTCGGGGGACGGAAGGCGATGCTGCTCTCAGCGCTGGGCGCGGCGGTGGCCAACCTTGCGATGGGGCTCTATCTGCGGCAGGTGGCCTCGACCGGCTCGGTGAACAGCCAGAGCATCCGGCTGTGGTTCTCGGTGCTCTACGCCCTCAACATGTATTTCCAGAGCTTTGGGGCGGTGGCGATCGTCAAGGTCAACTCCGCCTGGTTCCACCTGCGCGAGCGGGGAGGCTTCTCGGGAATCTTCGGAACGATGATCTCCAGCGGCATCTTCCTCGCCTTTTCCGTGAACAAGTGGATTCTCAACTTCGCCAAGGCGCAGGCGCCCTCGAGCAGCGACGTGCAGCTGGCGATGTGGGTGTTCCTGGTTCCCTCACTGCTGCTGTTCCTCGCGTTTCTGGTGGAGTCGCTGCTGCTGCGAGATCGCCCTTCGGATGCGGGGCTCGCCGACTTCGAGACCGGTGACGGCTCGAGCGCTCAGGAAGAGGCGATGCCGATGCGTTCGGTGCTCTGGAAGGTATTCTCCAACCCGGTGCTGCTGACGATTGCCGCGATCGAGTTCTGCACCGGCGTGGTGCGGCAAGGCGTGATGCAGAGCTACCCCTTCTTCGCCGGCGAGGTGCTCGCGCTTCCTTCGAGTCACCCGATGCGCGATGGCGACCCCTCCAGGCTTCTGCTGACCTGGGGCATCTGCTTCGCCGTCGGCGCGGTGTTCTTCGCTCTGGCCTACAAACTGCCGCAGCGCCGCCGCTGGTTCGTGGTCTCGGGGGCGCTGGTCTGCCTGGCGCCGTTCCTGTCAGCAGGGTGGGGCGGACTGCAAATGGTCGCGGGGGTGATCGGCGGCAACGTGGCCGGCTACGTCAGCGATCTCTTCTTCCAGTCGCGTCGGGCCCCGGCCGCAGGAGGCCTCTATGCCGTGCTCTTTCTCTGCACGGTGGCGATGGTGTTCACGATGGCCAGGTCGAGCCCGGTGATCGCCGAGACCCATGTGGCCGGACTTCAGCCGGGGGACAGAATTCTCTCGGTGGCGGGGAAGGGCGAGCTCTCGGATTGGGTGGCGGTGGGCCAGGCGTTCGCGAGCGTCCCGGCCAGCTGCCAGGGCGGCGCGGTCTGGGACGCGAAGACGTCGATGTGTTCGACCGACCCTCAGCAGCCGCGGCCTGACCTGGCGGTGAGCACCGGCACCATCGCGCTCGAGGTGGAGCGCGCCGGGCAACGGCTCACCGTCAACGTGGTCGACAAGAAGCAGAAGATGAAGGCAGGCGACCGGCGCAAGCTCGAAGCGGTGCCCGAGACCGACCGCTCGCCCTATCTGCTTGGCGTGGTGGTGTTCATCATGACCCTCTGCGTGATCGGCACCCACGGGTTGCTCAGCGGCACCGCGACGATGGACTTCGGAGGCCGCAAGGGCACCGCCACCGCGGTGGGCATGATCGACGGCTTCGTCTACCTTGGCACCGGGCTGCAGTCGGTGGCACTGGGATATCTGACTACCCGCAGCTGGTACTACTGGCCCTGGTTCCTGATGCCGTTCACCCTGGTGGGCTTTCTTCTCTGCTTGAAGATCTGGAACGCCAAGCCGGCGGCTCGGGGGCCTGCGGTTCCGGCGGCGGTGGGATTGGACCCAGCGGCGACCTCCGCGGGAGTTCCTGCCGCACGCGCCTCTCACGGCTGAAGGCACCCGCGAAACCCACGCTGTCGTACATCAATATTGCAATTGTTCGACAGGAGAGTGTCTTGAAGGGCGAAACTGAATAACCTAGCGGATGTGCGCATGCCGTCGCAGCCGCTTCTCGAGAACCGCCTCGAGATTCACGACAAGAAACAGTTCGAGATCAAACTCGAATACCAACCCTCGGGCGACGACCCGAGCTCGAAGTACACCATCGATGCGTTCCTGTTTCTCCCGGCGAGCTTGAACGTCGACGGAGACACCTACCCCCGTGCTGACTTCTACGCGGACATCCACAACTACGTCCGGCTGAAGACGCCGATCCTGTCGTTCGAGGAGATCCTCACCGCGGAACACTCGCCGCTGGTGAAGCTGGAAGAGAAGGTCCAGCTGGGGCAACTGCACCCGGAAGCCGAGCTGATCTACCAGACCAAGATGCTCTCCTGTGTGTTGCGTGGAGCGCTGCGCCGGTTTGCGAAGGGCGTTCGCGAGCGCTGCTCTCAGCTCACCGGGGTGATCGACCCGGCCGTGCCGGTCTCAGGCGTACCGCTGGAGGTGATGGCCCGAGGATCGATCGCCAGTGTCGGCAAGGTCTTCGAGCGGTTCCGTGCGATCTGCACCACGTTGACCAAGCGTACCAACCTCGAAGAGCGGACCCGGGCCTCGATGCGCCTGGTCGACGAGTACATGAGCCTCTCGGTGGAGCAGTTCTTCCGCAAGACGGTGGCAGACATGGACCGGGTGCCCCGGAGCGGGGTGTACATCGACCTCCGCAAGGAGTTGATGGCCCAGGTGATGGCCGAGGAGCACTACCGGTGCGAAAACCAGCTGCGAAGCGTGCTCTCTCCGACCGGGGACAACGAAGAGTA
This sequence comes from Myxococcales bacterium, assembly GCA_043755105.1. Taxonomy (GTDB): domain Bacteria; phylum Myxococcota; class Myxococcia; order Myxococcales; family Myxococcaceae; genus JAYUUC01. The sequence goes on along the minus strand of JAYUUC010000277.1, from coordinate 1,978 downwards.
CATGCACCGGATCGGCTTCCTGAAAAAGTTCTGCATGAACATTCTCTTCCTCTCGGCGCGGCGGGAAACGGGAAGGCGGCGCTGGGAAGAGGTGCTGTTCGCCTGCGCCGCCGGTCTGTCGATGCTCTTCGCCACCGCGGTTGCGCTCGCGGCCCAGCAACGGTTCAACCAGGCCTCGTTGAACTTCGCGCTGATCCTGGTCTTCGGCTACATGGTGAAGGACCGGATCAAGGAAGGCCTGCGGCGGATCTTCTCGTCAGCGGCCTCGCGCCACCTCTTCGATCGACGCACTTCGATCTCCGATCCGGTGACCAAGCAGGAGATCGGCGTCTGCAAGGAAAAGGTCGACTACGGCGCCGCGGCCCGGGTCCCGAAGGAGATCGAGGACCTGCGCCACACCGACGACTTCATCACCGTGTCCCAGGGTGAGCGGGCGGAGACGGTGATTCGCTACCAGAAGCACATTGTTCTCGACTCCGACCTGCTGCCGCGAATGGGCGGAGGCATCGTCAGCGGGGTGACCGACATCATCCGGCTCAACGTCGACCGGCTCCTGCGCGACATGGACGAGCCGGAGTTCGCCCTCGAGTACGTCGACCTCGAGGACTTTTCGGTCGGTCGGGTGAAGGCGGCGAAGAGCTATCAGGTGGACCTTGCCTTCCGCTTCTCGGTCGATGACGGGGACACCCGGCGAACGACCTCGCAGCTGGTGCGGCTGGTGCTCGACCGCAACGGGCTGAAGCGGATGCTTCGCTTCGAAGGCGGCTCGCCGGTTCGATCTGTTTAGCGTCGGAACCAAGGGAGCTGCTCCTCAGCAGCGTGCGGTCCTGTCTCGACGGGTCCCTCCTCGCCCGTGCTATGTGGCTCGGCGATGACCGATTTCAAGAACCGTGTTCGCAGCGACTGGGCGCAGACCCTGGCCGGCATCCTCGAGCAGGCCCGCTTGCTCGGCCGCCAGGCGGTGCTGGCGTTCGACCTCGACTCCACCGTCTTCGACAACTTGCCCCGGCAGGCCCGGATCGTCCGCGAGTTCGGCGCTGCTCAAGGGGTCGCCTCGCTGCTGGCGTGCCGACCCGAGCACTGGACCTCGGGGTGGGACATGAAGGCGGCGATGGTCAACTGCGGCCTCACCGCTGCCGAGGCCGACGCGCTCTATCCCGAGGCGAAGGCCTTCTGGCAGGAGCGGTTCTTCACCAGCGACTACTGCGTCGACGACACCGCGATTCAAGGGGCTTCCGCTTACCTGCGCTCGCTGGTCGCCACCTCGGCGACTCTAACCTACGTCACCGGTCGCCACGAGGGAATGAGGGCGGGCACGGTGCAGGCGATGACCCGATGTGAGCTGCCGACGCCGGGCGGAAACGTCCAGTTGATCATGAAGCCCACCCCCGAGCTCGACGACGACGCATTCAAGCGCGACGCACACCGACAGTTGGGGAAACTGGGTCGGCTGATTGCCGCCTTCGACAACGAGCCCACCCACGCCAACGATTACCGGCGACAGTTCCCCGAGGCGACCATCATCCACCTGGCCACCGACCACTCGGGCAGACCGGTGGAGTTGCTCGAGGGCGTGGTAAGCGTCCCGCACTTCGGGTCCTAGCCCACAAACGCTTCAACACCGTGGGCAAACCGGTGTAGAGAGCGCCAGCAGCAGGAGGCGTGCTTTGTCCAGCGGTCCGTCCAAGGAAAACCTGATTTCGATGTACCGGAAGATGGCTCTGGTGCGTCGCTTTGAAGAGCGCGCCGGCCAGCAGTACGGGCTGGGGAAGATCGCGGGCTTCTGTCACCTCTACATCGGTCAGGAAGCGGTCGCGGTCGGCGCCAACGAGGCGGTTCGACCCACCGACTACATGATCGCCGCCTACCGCGATCACGGTTACGCGCTCGCCCGCGGCGCCGACCCGGGCATGGTGATGGCCGAGCTGTTCGGGCGCACCGGCGGCTACAGCAAGGGCAAGGGCGGCTCGATGCACAT
>JAYUUC010000276.1:0-5741 GCA_043755105.1 Myxococcales bacterium | reverse complement strand
ACGGTGATGCCGTACTCGGAGACGCCTCCGAATCCCGCCAGAATGCGCTGGTCAAGCTCGCCCGCAAGCTGCTTGAAGTCGCGAATTGGCGTCAGCGGGTGGCCGTTTTTTCCGGTGAGCGCGTCGGAGAAAGGTTCGACCTTGAGCCCGTCGATGCCGGTGACCGCGAAGCCTTCGTTGAGCAGGTAATGCGCCAGGGTGTAGCCGGCGGGACCGAGGCCCACCACCAGCACGTTCTTGCCCTGATACGGCAGCGCGTGCGGCCGACGAACGTTGAGCGGGTTCCAGCGAGTGAGCAGCCCGTAGATCTCGAAGCCCCAGGGCAGCGCGAGCACGTCGGTGAGCGCCGAGGTCTCGATCTGGGGAATGTTCACCGGCTCTTGCTTCTGGAAGATGCAGGCCTTCATGCAGTCGTTGCAGATGCGGTGGCCGGTGCCCGGGCACATCGGGTTGTCGAGCATGATCATCGCCAGCGACGCCACCGAGTCGCCCTTGGACTTGAGCAGGTGCGCCTCGGAAATCCGCTCGTCGAGCGGGCAGCCGGTGAGGGGAATGCCGAGTGGGTTCTTCTTGTAGCTGTGGCCCTCGGCGACCGGGTCCTTGGCCGCGAAGCCCTTGGCGCAGGAGTCCTTCTCGCGCTCGTGGCAGATGACGCAGTAGTCGACCTCGTTCATCACCTGGCGCACGCTCATCCGGCGGTCGGTCAGCTTGAAACCATCGCGCCGACGGAGGTGCGCGTCGGGACCTTCGGCGATCTCCTGCCGGTCCGGTTCGGGGTGCTTCAGCTCGACCAGGTTCTCGTAGTTCAGCGGCTGAGGCAGCGCGTGGGTGGACCAGCCCTTGAGTGCGTGCTTGGTCTCGGGGTGCAGCGCTCGCGCGAAGGTCCAGCGGTCGAAGAGCGAGAGCAGCGCCTTCACCGCCTTGAGCTCGTCCGCGTCGCTGCCCTGGGTGAGCAGGCTGGTGGCAAAGGCCGCCTTGCCCTCGGGAGTGGAGAGCAGGGCGAGGCGCAAAGAGCTCCAGCGGGCGCGCAGCTTCTCCGCGTGCTCCGGAGGGCTCGCCTCGGAAGGCGCCTGGCCCGCGAACAGCCGCTCGAGCTGGAGGAGGGTGAGCACCGATTCTGCGAGTGCCCGCTCGGGGTCCGAGACCTTGACGTTGTCGGAGAACCCAAGCGCCATGGCCAGGCGCACCCGCTGATCGAGTGCGGGCAACTCTGCGGCAGTGGGTCGCTCCGCGGCGCCCTTCTTGAATACCCGGCGAGCGATGAACTCGCGCTTGAACTCGAACAAGGGAAGCTCGTCGGTGAGCGCCTCGGCGAGGCTTTCGACCGGACCTTCGATCTGGAAGAGGTGGCCGAGAAAGGCAGAGAGATGCCGCGAGATCCGGATCAACAGCTCGGACTCGGCGGGCGCAGAGAGCTTTGGCTCGCCCTGGCGGCGGTAGGTCTCGAAGGCAGCGAAGAGGGCCGGGTCGGACTGTGACACCTCGGCGTCGAAGCGCTCCGAGAGCCGCTTCAGGCCGGTGGGACGATAGAGGTCTTCGAAGCGGAAACCGTCAAAACCGAGCTGGAACTCGCTGGAAGCAGGAGCGGAAAGCGGGCGCATAAATCTCGAGAGCGAAAGGGCGGGCAGAAGCGGCCATTGTAGCCAAGTTGGCCCGGAAGCCTTCACTCAATGCGCAGCTTGGCCGCGTTCGCGCCCGCCTCTGGCGGCAAGCAGCCCGGCGGGCCTCAGTGCCTCCGGTCCAGGGTCAGGGAAGCGGCTGACGGCTGCGGGCCATGTTCCCCAGCGCTCCGGTCCAGCCCGAACTCGCCGGTTGGAGGCCAGGCACCTGGAACGCGCGAACCACCGAGGCATTGGTTCCGCCGCCGGGCCCCAGATTGCTGAGCACCAGCAGATTTCCCAGCACAATCGGAGCGTGAATCAACGCCTCGTCGGAATAAGCAAGGCCCAGTTTCGGAAGCTCGCAGTCGAGCAAGGGAGCCCCGTCCAGGCCGGTCTCCTCCAACCGCAGCGACTTGAGGCCAGCCACCCCCGGGAACGCCTGGACGTCAGCGCGGCCGCGAGGACATGTACTTGGAAAGGGGGCATCGGGTGATTGACGCGCGTGCCGTCGAGGCAGGGCTGGCAGTCGAACCCTCGCCGGCAACTGTCAGCGCCAAGGTTGTTCCCGCGGCTCAATGCCTGGACGGCCGCTTTCCAAGGTAGCGGTTGACTCGGTGTGAAGTGCTGACCACTCTCGCCTTCCGCGTGTTCCTTTCCCTTCGCCTACCGAGCCAGTGCGCTGCTTTGAAGCCCTTGTGAACGTCGCACTCTTCGTGCTGTTGGGGGAACTGGCAATGGGCAAGTCGAAACCCTCCACCGCTCGCAACATCCCTTCACATGGGTTCCTCAAGCTCGCCGACCCGGAGTTTTCCGCAGGGGCCAAGGAGGCAGCCAGTGATGGGTGGTCCTCGGACGAGGGTGACCGCTTCCGCGGTCTGGCGCTCGATGCACCGCGTATGGCCAGCGACAAGGACGGAACAATGCGAATTCCGCTCGCGGGGTTCCGTTCGTTGCCGTTCTCTGAATTAGGAGGTTTCGATTTCCGGAAGCAGACGATTCTGGTTGGAAGAGCAATGGAGGATGGCTCGTTCGCAGCTGCGCGGTTTTTCCTTCCCACCCGGGCATGGGTCGCACCACCGCCAGCCGCGCCACCGGAAGGAGAAGGCGTGGCCTCGGAAGCGGAGTTTTCAGATGCCGCGTCCGTGTTGGCCCTTCCCTGGAGAAGCGGGGAGTACGTTTTCTGGCTGATTGCTCGTGGCCTTCGAAGCAAGAGCGTTCGGATTCAAGTGCGGTCAAATTCGACGATGACAGCCGAGAAGGGACCCCAACCCGCGGTGGGAGTGCTGCTGCCGTTCGCCGCAAAGCCGGTTCCTCTGGCACTCGACCCCGAAAGGCCCCGAACGTCGCGGCATTGATGAAGCTGTTCGCCGACCCTGAAGGAACGCTCTCGACCCGTCAACGGACGCGGGTGTTCGGCCTTACTTGGCTGTCGTACGCGACCTACTACCTCGCCCGGAAGAACTTCGCGGTGGTGAAGGCGCAGCTGGCCCAGAGCTACGGGCTGACCTCGGTCCAGCTCGGCAACATCGATACCGGCCACCTCGCCACCTATGCCCTCGGGCAGATTGCGTTTGGGGTGCTGGGCGACCGCACCGGAGGTCGGCGTCTGGTGGGAGCCGGAATGCTGCTCTCGGCAGTTTGCTGTCTGGCATTCGGCTTCGGGTCCACCGCCTGGGTGTTTGCCCTGTGGTTTGCCCTCAACGGTCTGGCGCAAGCTACCGGCTGGCCCGGCAACGTGAAGTCGATGGCCGTTTGGTTCCGAAGCCGGGAGCGCGGCACGGTGATGGGGGTGTGGACGACCAACTACCAGGTGGGCGGACTGGTCGCGACCGCACTGGCCACGTGGCTGCTCTCGCACGCGGGGTGGCGAGCGGCCTTCTTCGTCCCCGCCGGCTGCCTCGCGGCGGTGGGGCTGGCGGTGTGGCTGTGGTTGCCGGAAATGCCCGCGACCGTTGTTTCCACAGTCGACGCCCCGGTGACTCCGGCTCCCGCCCCGGGAGCAATGACACTCTTGCGAATGTCTGGCATCTGGACGCTGGGCACCGCCTACTTTTGTCTCAAGTTGATTCGCTACAGCATTCTCTTCTGGCTCCCGTTCTATCTGAAGACCTAGCTGGGGTATTCGCAGGAAGCTGCCGGGTACCTGTCGCTTTCATTCGAGCTGGGCGGAATCGCGGGGGCAGTGGTGGTCGGTCGGTTGTCCGACCTCTACGCTCCCGCGCGGCGAAGGGAACTGGGTTCCCTGTTCATCGTTGGCCTGGCAGGCGCGCTGCTGCTCTACATTCAGGCCGCTCCGACCGGACCCGCTATCAACTTCGGAGCGATGGCGCTGGTGGGGTTCTTCCTCTTCGGCCCGGACTCTCTGATCTCCGGAGCCACCGCGCAGGAGATGGGAGGACCCCGGTCGGCGGCCACCGCAGCGGGGATGATCAATGGAATGGGCTCTGTGGGCGCCGTACTTCAGGGTCGGGTGACCTCGGTCCTGTCGGGCCGATTCGGGTGGAACGCTCTCTATTATTTTTTCGTGGGGCTCGCCTTGGTCGCTGCCGCGATGCTCAGGTGGGGGTCGGGGCGGAAGCGAGTGGACGGTGACGAAGGTTCCGCTTAAATCCTCTGGAACTTGAGCGTCCCCTCCTCACTGAAGATCGACGCATTCGGCTTGTCGCTTCATGCGCTGGAAAGAAATCCCACCGGTGTTCCCTCAGTGCTTCTGCTGCATGGTTGGCTCGAACAGTCCCATGCGTTCGACTCCCTCTGCGCGGCGCTTCCACTCAGCTGGCGGCAAGTGGCTCTCGATTTTCGGGGGCACGGGCGGTCTGCCCATTTGCCCCGCGGTTCGCACTACGACTTCAGCCAGTACCTGGTCGACGTCGAGGCCACGGTCGAGCAGCTTGCGCTCGCCCCGGTTCACCTCGTTGCCCACTCGATGGGGGGAGCGGTGGCATTGGCCTACGCCGCTGCCCGGCCGGAACGGGTGCGGACCCTGACCCTGATTGAAACTCTGGGTCCGATGGGTGGCGGTCCCGAGCTTGCTCCCGACAGGCTGAAGCGGTTTCTCGACGGACTTCACCGGAGCGGGCGCCCCCGGGTTCACCAGTCGCTCGACGCCGCCGCTGAGCGTCTGTGTCAGGCAGACTCCAGCTTGCCGCTTGCGGTGGCGCTCGAGCTTGCCCGCCACGGAACACGCGCCGTCGAAGGAGGTGTCGAATTTCTCCACGACCCCGCCCAGCGCCATGCGTTTGGCCTGGCCCTGTCCGAAGAACAGGTGCTGGCACTTCTGCGAGCGGTTCGATGCCCGATCCAGGTGATTTATGGGACCCACGGGTTCTCCTTTGGCGACGCGGCGATGCAGAGGCGTCTCGACGTGCTGGGAGAGATTCGTCCTCTTCGCTTCGAGGGCGGCCATCACGTCCACCTCGAGCGGCCGGGCGAGGTCGCGGCTGCCATTGCCGCGTTCATCGACCGCGGCGCTCGTCCGTGAACTGCGCGGTCCACTGTCAAAAAGTCCAACCGCCGGCTCCAGAAGAGGGGCATTGAGTCAGCCCCACGCCCCGCTCCCGGCGACCCTTCAGTTCGGGCTTTGAACCACCGCGGCGTTGGACGGCCGGCGCTGCGAGCCCATCGCCAGCGTGAGATTGGGAAAGAAGTACCAGGAGTTTCCCAGGTCGGTCGACCGGGTTGACCCAGCCGCCACACTGACCGCAGAAGGCAAGTACGTCACCGCCAGCTCCGGGCGCAGCCGCAGGGCGCCGACTTCGAATTCATACCCAAGCGCGGCAGCGACATTGTGAGCCGTGATCGATTCGGAGTTGCTGAGCGTCAGCGCACTCGAAGCCGAGTCGCCAAGAACGGTCTGATAGTCGTAGCCCAGACCGCCATAGAGCCCGGAGGCGCTGGAGAGGATGACCTTTGCTCCCGCCATCAAATTCAGCATCTTGACCGAGCTCGTTCCCCCAAGTGAAGGCGCTGAGGTCACGACGTATCCGACGGCAAACTCGGGCAGCACCGCCAGCTTCACCGGGCCGTCGACGAGAGTGATCTTGACTCCCGGTTGAAGGCCCGCGCTGCTGAGGTGCAGGTTCAACCCCAGCGCATCACTCAACCCGAGCTGCACGTTGCCCTCGGGAGCGTTCAGCGACA
>JAYUUC010000275.1:0-5744 GCA_043755105.1 Myxococcales bacterium | reverse complement strand
CCCCTGCTCGCCGACCCGGGTTCAAGCCTCTTCGCGAAGCTTTCAGCCCTTGCCAATCTTGAAGGACAGTCCGACGGTGGCGCGCTCACCCTCGTAGGACTTGAACTTCCACTTCTGTAGCTCGCGAAGCAGGCATTCTGGCAGCGCGCCCTCCTTGAAACCGGGGTGGTCGACCCAAACCTTGGTGACGCGCCCGTCGTTGCCGATCACGAACTCGATCGGAATCTTCGCAGCCAGGTCGGGCTTCTTGCGCGCTTCGGCGGTGAGGCAGGGGAAGAGCGTCTTCTGCTTCGCGGCCACCACCGCGTTGATGCCCTCCTGGTCGAACTTCGCCATCTGGAGTCCGTCGGATTCATCGGTCTCGGTCGACGGGCGCGCCGCCTTCCGCTCCGCCTTCTCGGGGCGGGAAGCGGAGGCGAGTCGGGTCTTCTCTGCGTCGTGAGGAGGGGTCGTTTCCGCGCGGGCCGTCTTCTCGGGCGATTTCGCGGAAGGGACGCCCGGACGGCCCCCTGGGTATTCGATCAGCTCTTCATTCTCCGTGCCGGCTCGGGCGCGGGTGATGGTCGGCGGTTCCACCGAGATCAACTCGGCATAGGCCTGCTCGTCGGCCTCGTCGATCGGACCGTGGACGGCGACGTGCCGCATTCCGTAGGCGGCAATCGCTGCGACGGTCACTCCGCCGGCGGCGATCGCCCCCATCCATAAGTTTCGGCTCTTTCGACCCCGGGCGGCTTCAACCTCGGCGGAGGCCTCGACCCGATGCTTCGCCTCTGCCTTGGCGACGTGGACGCGAAAGAAATCGATCTCCCCGATCGGCTGGAAACCCGAGGTGCCCAGACGGCTCACCGGGGTCGCTCGATCGACTTCTCCTCCGTAGAGCTTGTCCACCAGCTGGGCAACCGGTACCGGTCCGAGGACGAGGTCGCCCTGGCGGTAGAGCCAATCCCCTCCCGAGGTGCCCAGGTCGATCGGCGTGTTGGTGGTGGACCCCATCGGGCCCAAATTGTACAGGGCGCAGGTGCCGCCGCAATCTCAGCACCTGAATCGATCCTCCCGAGTCGGCCCGTGAAGAGCCGGCGACTGGCGATCTGGGTCTGGTACCGGGGGACCCGCTTTCGCGGCTTCCAGGCTCAAGCCGAGGGGCCAACCGTTCAGCAGCAGCTGCGCCAAGCGCTGACCGAGTGCGGCCTGGAGGGCAATCCGGTCCCCGCGGGAAGAACCGACAAGGGCGTCCATGCCCGCATGCAGGTGGTGGCGATGCGGGCGCCGCTTGACCTCGATCCCGAAGCGCTCAGGGCTCGCGTCGCCGCTCGGCTCCCTCCGGATGTGGGGCTGTGTGTGGGGCGAGCAGCGCCCAGCGGCTTTCATCCCCAGTGGTCGGCCACCGGAAAGGAGTATCGCTACCGGATCAGTCTGGGCCCCGTCTCACCGCACTGGGAGGCGTTCGCCTGGAAGCTGTCCGAAGAAGCAAGACTCGGAGGTGCCGTCCTCGACGAGCAAGTGCTCACCCGGCTGCTGCAGCAAAGTGAAGGGACGCGGGACTTCTCCGCCTTTCACGAGCGCTCGAGCCCGACCGGGCCTCGCACGCTGGAGAAGGCGACGGTGCATCGGTGGGAGAGCGAACCGAACCTGCTCGAGGTCCGACTCAGAGGTGACCGCTTTGGCCGTTACCAGGTGCGCTACCTGGTGGGATCAGCAGTGGCAGTTGCCTGCGGCGCGATCAATGAGGATCGCTTTCTCGCGGCGGTCGAGAACGCAGAGCCGATTGCGGGGCTCAAGGCTCCGGCGTCTGGGCTGATGCTGTGGGAGGTGCAGTACCCTCCCGGTCTCGACCCTTTTCTGCTCGACCACCCGGCCGGGATCTCCCGGTTGCCCCGGGAGCCTCCCTTCGCGGGCGAAGAAAGCGGAAGGGGCTAGTCGTTGAGGCGGTCGTCGTACTTGCCGAGCAGGTCGGAGATCGCCTCGCGCAGGTATTCACTCTGACGAATGCGGGTGGAGCGGGACAGGTCCTTGAGCGCTTCGAGCCGGTCGCGGTTGAGCCGGAAGACGACCGAGGTGAGGCGGGGGGATTCAGCCATGTGCGCTACCTCCTACAGGGGAGCACACGGTCTCACGTCCCTGTCGTGCGTCAATTTTGCGACTTCATTCCAACAGGTAGCTGCGAAATTGAAAGCCAGCGAGCACTTCCGCGCCGAAGCGCAGCCCGCCCCCGAAGCCGAGATTCACACCTGCCTGGGCGAACACCCCCACGGTGTTGCCCAACTCGTACTGCACCCCGAGGTCCAGGCGTGGCCCGGCGCTGACCTGAGGGGCGAGGTGCACCATCGCCAGCAGATCGAAGTAGGTGCGAACCCGCTCGGCGCCGAAGTACCCGCGGTAGCCCGCCGAGGCGGCCCAGGCGATCGTCGGACCGAACCAGCTGGCGCGCCCGAGCAGCAACCACTCGTTGCCATTATCGTTCGCCCAGGTTCCGCCCAGCTCGGTGGTGAGCCGATTGCCGATCTCGCCGGCCTGAACCGTCGAGACCACGTCGTCGTGCTCGACGCCGCCGCTGAGCAACAGACCTACCGCCCCGCGATGGTCGTAGAACGCATCGGCGTTGGCCGAGGAGGACAGCAGCAGCACCAGCACTGCGCATTTATGACCGAAGGCCAAGCGACGGAACCGTCCGTTCTGCCCGAGCGTAGGCCGTGAGGCCGAAGTCGAGGGCGGTAACACTAGAGGGCCCTCCCTCGACTCTGCGCCTTCAGCGCGACGCTCGGGATGAACGAGGGACGGAACGGGGACGGAACGGGGACGGCGGCCGGACAGATCCAGACGAAATGCCAAATTGAGGTTCAAGCCGTTCACTCAGGATCGGCGACGCTTCAGCAGCCCCAGAAGCGAGAACAGCGCGCCCAGCAACAGCGGGCCTCCGGCGCTGGTGCAACCTCCGGCCAGGGGCCCGTCCGCTCGGGGCGTCCCCGCCTTCGGTTCGCCCGCAAGATTCGAGGACTCAGCGACCCGGTAGATCGCCTCGCCCACGTTGCCGGCCTCGTCCTTCACCCGCACCGTGGCGCCGCCCGCCTCTTCGATGGCGCTGAGCGAAATCGGCCTCGCCGGTCCGAAGTCCGAGAACGTGCCTTCGCCTACGCGGTAGGCGTACGTGAGCGCGTCGGGGCCAGAGATCGAATCACGGGCCTCGACGTCCAACCGCTGATGCTCCCGGTCGACGCGCAGCCGAACCTCGGGACCTTGCAGGTCGACCCGGAAGGCCACCACGGTGGGCGCCGAGATGCCCGAGGGCTCGTCTGCCAGGCGCGCGCGGACCTCGATCTGGTGCACGCCCTGAAACACGAAGGAGGGGTGGCTGACCTCGAGCTCACCCGCGGAATTGGGGACGAGGAAGGTGCTCCAGAGGCCGCCGTCGACCCGATAAGCAAACTCAGCGGGGCCAGAAACTCCGAGCGCCCGAACGTCCAGCACCGCGATCGGCCAGGGGAGTGGCTGACCCTTGAGCCGCATCTGCTCTGCGGTCGGAATCACGCTTCGCTTCAGCTGCGCCGACACGCCGGGGCCCGCTACAGCACAGGACGCATTGCTCGGCATCAGTTGAGCGTACAGCCCGAGGTGGTTGTAGGCATCGGTGCCGGGAATGTTCGCCAGCCCCTTGGCTTCGTTCACCTTGAGCTTGAAGGCCCCGAGGGTGGGAAGCGCGAACGGCTTCAAAGCCTGAACGATCGAGGGCTCGAACCAACCTATCACCCCAGGGACAAGGTCCTTGAGGACCTGAGGGTCCTCGGCGAGGATCTCGCTGTGGGCTTCGGCGGTGGCGCTGACGGTGATCAGCTTCTTGAGATCCCCCAGCGCGGGCTGAACGCTCGAGCACCCGTCGAAGATCAGCGACAGCGGCATCTGGATGTCGGCGGTGATCGAGAACAATCGCGCGAAGCGGTCATCCAGCATCACGTAAAAGTCGAAGGTCACCTCGCGGAACGCGAGGGTCAGCAGCGGTTTAATCGGACTCTTGGTGACCGGATCAAACGTCCCCTGCCCCACCGTCACCTCGGGCGGCCGAGCTGGCTTCATCACCACCCGCATCGGCGCTGCGTGGCCATCGCGCGTCGCCACCTTGCCCAGAGACGGAACGAAAATCTTGAAGGTGTCGCTGTTGAGCACCGCCACCGTCGAGCTGGAAAGGTCAATGCACAGCGTTCCCGATTGGTGGGCCTGGTACATCGCCAGATTGAGGAACGGCTGCGAGAGGCTGAGCCCCACGTGGTACCCCGAGTTGGGGGTCGCCTCGGCATCGAAGTTGGGCGCCGGCAACGTCGGCATCGTCGGCAGCGGCAGGGTGGGCACGCACTCCGCCACCGTGACGGCCTGCATTCCCGCGCGGGTGCCGAAGTTGAGTCCTTGATCGACGCTCACCGAACTGCCGAGCGCTACCGAGAGATCGATGTTCGACTCCTCGGGGACTCCGAAAGTCGCAAGCAAGTCGCCCATCGGCAGACGACCTTCCATTCCCAGGAACCGGGGCACACAGGCCTGGGTCACGGTGTCAACGCAGACATTGGTGGTGCAAGTGGAGAACACCGGAGGACTGGCATTGGGCAGCTGGGGACATGCGGGCAGGCCCGCGCCGCAGGCCTGGCAGGTCTGCTGCATGACCGCGTCCTTCACCTTCTGCTCGAGCGTGGGAGAGATCTGCTGGAGGACGAAGTTCTTGATCACGTCCCAGTTGCCCGCGGTGCAGGCCAGCGAACAGACATTGCAGACACAGAAGGAACAGCCGCACTCCGCCGACAGCTCAAGATCGGAACCGTCGAGGCACTGAGGTTGGGGCAGCGCGCCCGAGGCGCCGCAGGCCTTGGCCCCGTCGATCTGCGTCACGGAAAAGGCAGTCAACCGGTCCCAGCGCTGATCGATCGAGAACTTCACCGTGGCCTTCACTTCATTGTTCGGTGCGCCCGAACGGCTGGTCGAGAACTGTGCGCCGCACTGGATGCAGCCGTCGCGCATGTAGATCTTGTCCGTGTCTATCTCCACCTGCAGCGTCACTTCGATCGAGTCGTTGGGGCTGGGGACAGAAGGCAGCAGCGAGAATCCAGTCACCGTGACCCGGACGTTGGCGGGCACGTCGAGGCTGTCGCAGATGCCGTCCATCTTTCCGCCGTTTGGGCCACCCTGGTCGGCAATCGCCACGGTTCCCAGCACCGGCACGGCTTGAAGCATGCAACCCACCGGCAGATTCAATTGCTGACCGGGCGCAAACATCTGCAGCAGGTCTGGCCAGTGAGTATTGAGATAATTGAGCCCGTTCGCTGACACCCGAACATTGAGCGCGTTGTCTGTCTTGGGGCCTTCGTATCGGGCCTGGTTCGGCAACGGCTGCAGTCCGGTACATCCGCCCGAGCCACCTCCGCACCCGAGCACGACTGCGAGCACGGCCGGGACCAGCAGGGAGTGGCGGGGGTGAACGCGGGGTACCATGTGGGTAAAACTCTCCTACGCCCTGCAGGTGGGGGAGCGGGCACGCAATTGTAGGGAAGCCGCAGTGCAAAAATCAAAGCCTGTCGGATTGGACTGGCGAAGTCCCCGTCGGGCCATGGTTAACGCTGTGCGGCAATGGGCTTCAGCCCAGCGGCCTCGTTCATCCGTCCGGAGCGGAATGGCTCGAGATCGAGGGCCACGAACAAATAGCCTCGACGACGCAGAGCGTCGTTGACGGCCGTTCGAAACTTGGGGTCGTCGAAGCGGGCGTA
>JAYUUC010000274.1:0-5746 GCA_043755105.1 Myxococcales bacterium | reverse complement strand
GAGCGGAAAGGACGAGGTATCGCCGACCAGAACCGTCCGGGGCAGCGGGCCTTGCCCACCGGCAGGCTGCTCGCGAAGAAAGACCACCAGGTCAGGTGAGGTGGGGGCGAGAAGAAAGGTCCCGGTGCGCGCGCCGAGCGCCTGCTGCCCTTCGGTGTCTTCCGGCGTCAGGGTACCCCTGGAATCCAGCCTGAACCTGACGGTCACGCTAGTCCGCCGCCCAGCCGCTCTTGTTCGTGAGCCACTCCAGCTCGTCGTCGAGGGTGTGGGCCAGTGCCGCGGGGTTGGGAGCGAGGGTCAGCTTCCGCCCGTTGACGTAAATAGAAGGGGTGGCATCGACCCCTGCCGTCTTCCCCGCCTCTTTCGAAGCGTTGAGTTCATCGAGATACTTGCCGGAGTCGATCGCCTTGCCCAGGGCCGCCGCGTCAAGCCCGAGCTTGGTGGCGAGCTGCTTGATGGTGGCAACGCTGAGGGCGGTCTGGTTCTCGAACAGCGCGTCGTGCATCTGCCAGAACTTGCCGTGATCGCGGGCGAACAGCGCTGCCTGACCCGCTGGCATCGCGTGCGCATGGCCCGAGAGCGGGAACGGCTTGTAGCAGACGCGCAGGTCGGTGCGGGCCTTGACCAGCTCGGCGAGCATCGGCCGGATCGCGGCGCAATACGGGCATTCGAAGTCAGAGAACTCGACCAGCGTGAGCTTGGCGTCCTTCGGCCCCTGACAGAGCCGGTCGTCGACGGTGAAGCTGGAGCGGGGCTCACGAAACGATTGGTAGTACTTCGACAGCGCGACGATGATCTCCACCGCCGGGGTGCCGTCGGCTGCCTCTCCGGCGGCGAGCAGCGCCATCCGCTTGGCGTGGCGGCAACCGCCATGCTGCTTGAGGCAGGCGCCGAGCGAGTGGGGGCAACCGCAGTAGCAGAACTCGTCGGTGAACACGGTGGCGAGCTCGCGCTGAGCGGGAGCGGGCAGCGGCGAGAAGTCGAGCCCCGGCACGTCGGCCAGCACCTGGGCCGGGTCGCCCTTGCCCTGGGGGCTGCCGGCATCGACCGACGGCAACGCGACAGCAGCGGAAGCAGCAGCCGGCACGGGCGCTGGAGCAGCGCTGGGGTTCTTGTTGCACGTGGCGGCGGTGAGGCAGATCGCCGCAAGAGAAGTCACCAGCGCTGTCCACCGGGCGAGGTCCAAGATGCGGGCGTTTCTACCACCCATTCCCCGCTTGTACAGCGAGCCGTTTCTGTGACTTACAGGGGGTTCCTCGACCATGCCCCGAATCCTGCTTCTTCACACCGGCGGCACCCTTGGCATGGCCGGGGGCCGCCCGTCCGCGCTCAAGCCCGCCTCGTTCGTGAAGATGCTGAAGGCGCGGGCGCCCGAACTCTACGAGCTGGCGGACATCGAGCTCGAGCTGTTCTGCAACCTCGACAGCTCGGAGATGCAGCCCGAGCTGTGGAGCCAGATGGCGGCCCACCTCCATTCCCGGCTTCCGCAGTTCGATGGCGCGGTGGTCACCCATGGCACCGATACCCTCGATTACACCGCGAGCGCGCTCTCGTTCATGCTCCCCGGACTGAACCGCCCGGTGGTGCTCACCGGTTCGCAGCGCCCGCTGGGCGAGCTTCGCTCCGACGCCCGCCTGAACTTGATCGACGCGGTGATCTCGGCGATTCGAGGCCCCAAAGAAGTCACCCTCTGCTTCGATTCGCACCTCTACCGGGGCAACCGGGCCCGCAAGGTCAAGGTGGCGGAATACGACGCCTTCGAGAGCCCCAACTACCCGGTGCTGGGAGTGCTCGGGGTGGACGCACGCTTCGAGCCGGGGCTGAAGCCCCGAGGCGCCTTCCGCCTTCTCGAGGCGCTCGAGACCCGGGTGTTCCTGCTCAAGGTCTTCCCGGGGATGGACCCGGCGCTGCCGCTCTCGCTCCTGCCCCACCTGAAGGGCCTGGTGCTCGAAGCCTACGGGGCCGGCAACTTTCCGCTCTCGACACGGCTGGGGCGATCGCTGTTGCCGCTGTTCTCCGAGGCCCGGGAGCGGGGAATTCCGGTGGTGGTGGTGAGCCAGGCGTATCGCAATGGCGTCGACCTCAGCCTCTACGAAGCAGGGGCCGCGGCCGCAGCAGAAGGGGCGATCAGCGGCGCGGACATGACGCCTTCCGCTGCGGTGGTGAAGTTGATGCATGCACTCGCGCAGAAGAGCACCCTCGCGTCGATCGCCCGGTTCATCCGCACGCCGATCGCGGGCGAGCTGACGCCTCCGCGACCCTGACCCACCTGACCGCCTGTTCCCCTACCTGCCGGTTGTCGTGCCCTCAACTTTCGGTTCCCAGCGACCCAAAAACAGGTGCAACGGCGGGTGGGTTGGCCTCAACCCTGCGCGCCGATGACGATTTTCGGGCGAGGTGGGGAAAGTGCGTTCCTTGCTGGTCCGAAGAGTTGGCTCTTAGAATGTTGCGGAGATGAGCGAGGAAAAGACTTCGGTCCATATGGTCGCCGACCTGCTCGGCAAATCCCGCCAGCAATCGGCCTACCTGATTGTGATCAGCGCCAAGTCGGCCACGGGGATTGGCCGGATGCAGAAGCTGGAGGCCAACGAGGTTGTTCTCGGTCGCAGCCCGGAGTGTCAGTTTCAGGTCGAAGACGACGGCATCTCGCGCAAGCACGCCAAGGTACTGCTCGCGCCCAATGGCCACTTCCAGCTGGTGGACCTCGGGTCGACCAACGGCACCTTCCTCAATGGTCTGAAGGTGAACATCGCCACCTTGCAGGACGGCGACAAGGTTCAGATCGGCTCGAACACGGTGGTGAAGTTTTCGATCCAGGACCAGCTCGAGGAGCAGTACCAGAAGAGCGTCTACGAGTCGGCCACCCGCGACGGGCTCACCCGTATCTTCAACAAGAAGTACTTCCTCGACACCTTGAACAAGGAATTCGCCTATTGCCTGCGGCACCGGGTGCCGCTGTCGATGGTGATGTTCGACGTCGACCACTTCAAGAAGATCAACGACACCTTCGGGCACCAGGCCGGCGACTACTGCCTGGTGCGGATCGCGCAGAAGGTGACCGAGACGGTGCGTGTCGAAGACCTGTTCGCCCGTTACGGCGGTGAAGAATTCTCTCTGATGTTGAGGGAATCCGCCGAGGACAAGGCGCTGATCTGCGCCGAGCGCTGCCGCAAGGCAATCGATACCTGCGAGTTCAACTTCGGGGGAAGCCCGATCAAGGTCACGATCAGTCTGGGCATCGCCACCCTGCTCGACTCCGACTTTGCCGCGCCGGAAGAGCTGATCTCTGCTGCCGACAAGTACCTCTACCGCGCCAAGCGAGCAGGCCGGAACCGGGTCGACGGAAAGCACATCAGCGGCGTCTGACCTGACCCAGCGCGGGAATGGCTGACCGGGAATCGATTGTTCGAGGCGACTTGCTGCCCTCGCGAGGTCACACGTTGAAGAAAATTTTCAAGGCGCGCGCCGCCCGTGCTCCCCGCTCGGTGAAAGCCCCGAGGCTGTGCGACCACGAGGTGTTCTCGCCCCGGATCGACTCCCGTCTGGACGGTGTCCGGATCGGGCAGCTCTCTGACATTCACGTCCGCACCGGGGTGAAGCCGCGCCGCCTGCACGTGGCGGTGGAGATGCTCAACCAGCTGCGGCCGGATTTCGTGGTGCTCACCGGGGATTATGTGTGCATGTCGCCGATGCCGCTTCCCGGGCTGACCGAAGCGCTGAAGGCGCTGACCGTTCCGAGCTACGCCACGCTTGGAAACCACGACCACTGGAGCGGCGCCGAGCGAGTTCGCGACGCGCTCGCCGCAGCCGGAGTGCGGGTGCTCACCAACGAGCACCGAGTGGTGCATGTCGGAGAAGGGAAGATTCACCTCGTCGGGGTCGACGACTCGGTCACCCGCCACCACGACCCGGAAAAGGCGTTCGCGGGCATCCCTGACGATGCCACCCGCATCGTGCTCTCGCATGATCCGAAGAGCGCCGATTTTCTCCATGCCTACAAGCCGGCGTTGATCCTCTCCGGCCACACCCACGGCGGGCAGGTCTTCTTCAAGAAGCTCACCCCGTACATGGCCAAGCGGGTGGGGGTGAAATACCTCTCGGGGTTCTTCGACATCGAGGGCGCCCAGCTCTACGTCAACCGGGGGCTGGGAGCGAGCGTGCCGCTGAGGTTCCGCAGCCCGGTGGAAGTGGCCTGCCTGACCTTGAGGTCGGGGCTGAGCGTGAGCGCGGGTGTCGTCGCGGCCTGAGCGGAGAAGATCCTTCCGCAGGAAAATCCTCACCGGTTCTCGGGTCGCGCGGGAAGGCCTCTGCGGCAAGACGATCAGATTGCACGGCAGCAGGAAACTCCCTGACCTTCGCCACCCTATTCACGGCAGCAACATCAGCGGGCACTGATTCCGCTCTCAGGGCGCACGACCGACCGCGACTGGCGCTCAACAACTTCTTTCGAATCGAGCGCTAACTCCTGCTGGGAACGGCCGCGAGCGACTCTTCCTCATCCCCGCTGCTGAAGAACTCCACCTGGTTGCCGCCCTTCTCCTCGGCGCGGTGAAGCGCGAATTGGGCCTTCCGCGCGAGCTCTGCGAAGGTGATGCCTTTCCCCAGCACGCCGCCGGCCACTCCCACCGAGATCGACGGGTGGAGCGCTTCTTCGTCATGGAGCAGAGTCGCGCCGGCGACCTTGTCGCAGATGCGCTGGCCGACGGTGAGCGCTCCGGCGAGATCGGTGTGGGGCATCAGCACCAGCACCTTCTCGGCCCCGTAGCGGACCGGAAAATCGGTGTCGCGCACCGAGCGTCGGACCGCGATTGCCAGTCCTCCCATCAGCTGGACATGAAGGGCTTCCGCCTGCTTCCCGCCGATCGGGTCGAACGAGGCGAGCGCGAGCGCGAGCGGAAACCCGTGCCGGCGCGAGCGCTTCAGCTCGGCGTAGAGCAGTTCCTTGAAGTGGCTGAAGGTATAAAATCCGGTCAGCGGGTCGATCACCGGCTCTCCGGTCGGGGGCGATTCGGCGCTCGCGTCCGACGCGGGCTTTCTCCCCGGTCGCGCGGGTCGAAGCGCAGCGGCCTTGGGGGCGAGCTCGTCGAGGCGGACCTTGAGGTCGTTGGGAGAGATCGGCAGCGGCAGCACGGCATCTGCGTAGACCGCGCGAAACCCCTTGGCCTGGGCCGCGAGCAACACCGCCTGGGCAAGGCGGCCGCGGACCTGCCCGGCCACTTTCTTCGGATCAGGAAGGCCCGGTCCGAGCACCACCAGCTGCTCGGACCGAAGGCCGTCGGCAGTGCGGGCCGCCGAGACTTTGAGGCCGGCCTTGGTCAGCCCGAGGGCAATCTGCTTCCATCGGGCGGCGCTGGGTTCGAGGAGTGCGGCGCGGGTGAGCTTCATGGGTTCCGGGAACTTACCTCAAAGCCTGACCGCTTCGCGCCTTGCCTTTTGGGCACGGCTGGGTGATACCCGCCCCGATTTCAAACCCTTAGCCCCTGCTTTGATCGGAGGTGACAGAATTGACGGGAATCCGAGTAAAGGACGGTGAGTCCATCGAAGGAGCGCTGAAGCGCTTCAAGAAGGCAACCGAGAAGGCCGGCATCCTCTCTGAAATTCGCAAGCGCGAGCACTACGAGAAGCCTTCGGTGAAGAAGAAGAAGAAGGCTCTCGCGGCCAAGAAGCGCGCGGTGAAGAAGCTGCGGAAGAACTGGTAATCGTCGTTTTCGGAGGTCACCCATGGCCACCCTGAAAGAGCGCATCG
>JAYUUC010000273.1:0-5753 GCA_043755105.1 Myxococcales bacterium | reverse complement strand
GATGCCGACGCGGCCAAGGTGAGGGAGCATCTCTCTCGATGCTCGGAGTGTTCGGCGCGGTGGGAGAAGGTCCAGACCGCGGTACGGGTGGCGGTTCCTGCAGCGGTTCCTCCTCTCAGTGCAGAGCAGTGGCGGAACCTCGACCAGAAGGTGCTGGCGATGGCACAGCCGCCCAGGTCGATCTTCCGCTGGGACTGGGCGCAGGGGTGGAAGCTCGCGCTTCCCGCGATGGGGGGCGGGTTGGTGGCAGCGGCGATGGTCGCCTGGCTCGCCGTTCGCGCTCCGAAGCCGGTGGGTGAAACCCGGAGGCCCGAGCTGAGCGTCGCCGTCGACCCGCGTCCTGCGGCGGAAGAAGCAGCGGTGGTGTCGGTGCGCGATGGGAACCTGGACAGGGGTGCTCGAGCCGCGAGGGGTTCTGTGCTCCGCACTCGCGCGGGGGGCGAGCTCTGGTTCAACTTGCCCGAGCACAGCCGGGCGGGAATTCTCGGCGACAGCCAGGTCACCCTGAGTGAACTGGCGGTCGATGATCTGGTGTTGACTCTGGACCGCGGCTCGCTGGCGGTCGAAGCCGTTCACCGGACCGGGAGGCGGTTTTCCGTCCGAGCCGCGGGAGTCGAGGTGCAGGTCGTCGGCACCCGATTTCTCGTCGACCGGACGGAAGGCCAGGTGGTGATCGCGGTGGAGGAAGGGACGGTCGAGGTGAGGTTCGAGGGAAACGTCACTGCGGTCAGCGCGGGACAGCGGCTCGCCGTTCAGACGTCGAAGCCCCCCTCCTTGACGCCTCCCCCTCAGCCGTCCGCACGCCCGAGGCCGAAGAGAGGGACTGCAGCCGGTGTCGATGGTGGAAGCAAGAAGGCGCTTTCTGGTTCGGCGGAGACAGCCGAGCCCCTGGCGGAGCCTTCTCAGCCAGCCACTGTCGGGCGCGACCTCGCCGAACCTGGCGAGTCAGAGAGTTCTTCCTCGACGGTTCAAGCGCCGCTCACTCCGCCTCCTCCTCCGCCGCCCGTGGTTCGGGAGGAAGGGAGCTCTGCTCCAGGCTGGACGTTCTTTCGTCAGCAGGCGGAGCTGCTCGCGCGCCAGGCCGTGGACACTGCCCGCGCCGCGGCCGCGGGGTTAGAGGGCAAGGCCAGGGAGCTGAAGGAGCTCGCAGACCAGGGCGCTTGCGACGTTGTCATCGAGAGGGCGAACACGCTGCTCCGTGAACATCCGCCGCAGGGGACGGATGGTGGATTCATCGGAGAACCCTACCGGACGGTGTTTATCCAGCAGGCGCGCTGTCTGAGGGGAAAAGGCCGGGTGGAAGAGGCACAGCGCGTTCTCGAGCGGCTGAAAGGAGACCCCTGAGTGAGCGGCGTCAGGGGAGTGAGTTAGGAGCCGGTTTCGGGATGCGTGCACGTGCACGATTCAGAACCCCAGCCCGAGGCCTCTCCCCTTCCCCACCGAGCCCCCCCCTCAAGTCCTCGGGAGGTTCTGCCGCAGAAAACTTCGAGCCTCGTGCAGCCTCGGAGCAAGAAAGCTTCCCAGGTAAGATTCGCGGTCGGGTAAATCGTTCATGTCGGTCGACGAAAGAAGCTGCGCATCCCCGCGAAGCGCGAGCCCCTGAAAAGCAGCTCGCATCGGCCCCTCCTCTCCGGGGTTAACGTAATCGAGCACATTGGACAGATGGATGAGGCTGATCTCCTCCCCGTACCGTCCAGCGAGGTCGTTCAACCTCCCGACCAGAAGGGGATCCCGCAAGTCAGCGGTGACCGCGACCATCCGGTCTCCCACGGCGAGGCGACGCAGGTGACCCACCTTTTTCGGGTCTGCACACCACGGATGGGTGTCGAAGTGGTGGAGAACCCCCTTCTTCTCCGCATCGACGTGGTCCTCCGACACCCGCTCCAGGAAATCGGCGGGCAACCCGGCGGCGCGAAGGTGGCCGAGCACCTCCTGACGCCCTGCTTCGGTCTTGCCCCCGCCCATCCACCGGCTGAATTCCGCCGCCACCTGGTCCTCCGCCCAGTCTCCACGGACCGCGCGCTGGTCGAGCAGGCGCAGAAGCGCATCGACCACCCTCACGGCATCCGCCACGCGCGGCTGCTCATCGACAGAAATCATCAGCGCGGCCTGGAGGGTCGCCGCCGATTCCATCAGCGCTCCCGAGACACCGACCATCGCGCCGCCCCGCAAGGGGGAGCGGGCAAGCGCCGCGGTCAGCCCTGGCTCATTGGTGTGGACGAAGACGTGACCCCAGGGCTGGGTGGGCTTCAACCCCACCGAAAAATCCTCGGACCAGAATGACGGCGCCGACAATTCGAGGCGAGCGGCAGGCAATGCGAACCGATCCGATGCCGGCTGTTTCTCCCACAGCGGCCCAGTCTTCGTCGGCGCCAATCGGGACGTGGGGCGAGAGGGCGAGGGCAGCAACCGTTCGAACCGCCGAGCCCGAGGATCGATCTTTCCCGACTCTTTCATCTCTTCTGAATTCTCGGAAATTGAGGGCGAACAGTTGCTTCGAACTCGCCCTGCTCGCCCCCCACCCCTAGGCGAAGAGCTGGAGGAGGTCGTCCCGAGTCAACGACGTCGCCCCCGAAGCCTCGCCGAGGGCCGCTTCGAACAAGGCCCGCTTCTTCTCCTGCAGGCCGAGGATCTTCTCCTCCACCGTTCCCTGAGAGACGAGCCGGTAGACCATCACCGGCCGCTCCTGCCCGATGCGGTGGGCGCGGTCCGCCGCCTGCGCTTCCACTGCCGGGTTCCACCATGGGTCGACCAGGAAAACATGGTCAGCGGCGGTGAGGTTGAGCCCGGTTCCACCCGCCTTGAGGGAAATCAACATCACTGGCGGCCCGTCCGGGTCCTGGAAGCGGGCTGCCACCCCGCCGCGGTCGGCGGTCGACCCGTCGAGCCGGATGAAGTCGATGCCCGCTGCCTTCAGCTCGGGCTCAATCAGGTCGAGTAACGACGTCCACTGCGAGAACACCAGCGCCTTGTGGCCGTCGGCCGCGGCCGTCTCCAGCGCTTCGAGCAGGGCTTCGACCTTCGAGGACGAGCTGGCCTGCTGTCCTGGAACCAGCGCCGGGTGGCAGGCGGCTTGACGCAGCCGCAGCAGCGCCTCCAGTGCCTTGAGCACGCTGCCTCCCTCGTTCAACATCGCCACCACTTCGGTCCGGGTGGCGGCGAGCACGGCGTCGTAGATGGCGCGCTCCCGGTCGTCGAGGGTGACGTGGAGCACCGCTTCGGTCCGCGGCGGAAGCTCGGGCGCGACGTCCCGCTTCAATCTCCGAAGCACGAAGGGGCGAATACGGGCCCTCAACTTCTTCGCCGCATCGGGCCGGCCATCGGCAATCGGCCGCGCCCAGCGGTCCTCGAATTCGCGCCGCCCACCGAGGAGCCCCTGATTGGCGAAGTGCATCACGCTCCAGAGCTCTTCGAGGCGGTTTTCCACCGGGGTTCCGGTGAGGGCGAGTCGGAAATCGGCTCGCAGCCCAAAAGCCGCCCGTGCCACCTGGCTGTCCGGGTTCTTGATCGCCTGCGCCTCGTCGAGGACCACCGTTTCCCACCCCTTCGCGCTCAGCAGCGCCGCGTCCAGTCGCAGCAGCGAATAGGTGGTGAGGGTGACGTCGGCGCTCTCGTCGAGCGACCGCGAGGGGCCATGGTAAACCGAGACCTTGAGCGAAGGACGGAACTTCTGAAGCTCGGAAGCCCAGTTGGGAAGCACGCTGGTGGGGCAGACCACCAGCGACTTCGGCCCGAGCACACAGAGCGCCTGCAGCGTCTTGCCCAACCCCATGTCGTCGGCGAGCAGCCCGCCCAGCCCCGCTTGACGGAGGAAGCGGAGCCAGCTCACTCCCTGCAGCTGATACGGACGCAACGTCGCCGTCACATCGGTCGGCAGCGCAGGCGGGGGCAACTTCTCGAAGCCTTCGACCAGCGGCGCCAACCGCTCGAGGCCCGGCGGCCGCGGCTGATCGAGCGCTTCGCACAGCGCGGTCAGCTGCGGCAGTGCATGGTTGGCGATCCGTCCGCCCTCCTGTCGCGCCGCGAGCAACTCGGCGACCTTCTCTCCGTGCTGGGCCAACCACGCCTCGGGCAACTTCGCCCAGCCACCGCCGGCCAGGGGGAGCAGCCCCAACCCTTCGCTCCAGGCGCGGACCACCGCCGCCGCATCGACCGACCGAGGTCCTCCTGCGAGCCCTTCGACCTGGAAGTGAAGCTCGAAGCCCACCTCGGGAACCCCGCTGGCAGAGGCGCCAGCCTGGAGCGTGAGCACCGGGTGCAGATGGACCGAGGGGCTGACGATGCCCGCGCCATCGCCGGTGATCGCCCCTTCCCACTGGCGCAGCTTCTCGGCCAGCCGAGCGCTCTCCTGGCCTTGAACGGTCATTCGCTTTCCCGGAAGGAGGCTGAGCGAGTCCCGAAGCTGATGGAGGAGGCGCTGCTCGGCGGCGTCGTCACGCACGGGCACTGCGCCCTTCAGGTAGACCATCTTGCCGTTGTCGATTCGCACCGTGGGCGGCGAGCCATAGACCAGCGTCGGTAGCACCGAGAGCCCGGAATCCAGCTGGGTGAGCTCGAGCACGATGCGGGGCTTGAGGCTGCGATCGATCTGCGGAAGTCGGCGGCTGCGGACGTCGACCGGAATACGGCGGGCGAGGTCTGGCAGGGCGCGCGAGGTCAGCTCGCCCATCTGGTCCGGCTCGAACACCCGGACGATCGGCAGGTGCTGCAGCCAGGTTCCCGACAGCTCGGTTTCTCCGAGTCGGACGAGTGCGTCCCCCGCGAGTGCTACCCCCGGGCTGACCACTTCGCTCACCCGGGCATCCTTTGCCACGGTGACCACGATCTGACCGCCCCGGTCCTCGACCAAGGCTCGGGGAAGCACCGGCTCCCCGGCCACCGCCACCGGCTTGCCATCAAGAAGCACGTTCCGCGCGGGCTCGAGCACCCGAAGCAACGCGTCCAGCCGCTCAGGGACCAGCGCCACGCGGGTCGGTTTTTCGAGCAGTCGATCGGCGAGCAGATCGCACTGCTCCAGCTGCAGCTTGGCCGCCTCGACCGGGTGGGCGAGCAGCGCGACGAGCGACTTCTCCAGTGGAGCTTGGGCGCCAGCGGCGTCGACCAGCATGCGCTGCAGCTGCAGTCCTCCCGAGGCGCGAGAGAAGCGGTAGACGACCTTCGATCCGCGGCTCTGTGTGGGCACCAGCGGCGCCGCCTGGGTCTCGGACTGATGAAGGGTGATCGCCGCGGCGACCGAATGCTCGCAGGGGTCGAGCTGGCCCGGGCAATTGCATTCCCAGGAGAGGTCGCCCGGGTACAGCACCACCGAGAGCGCCACCGGCCGCCCGGGCGCCTTCACCCGCATCACTACTTCCGCATCCGTCCGCGATTCGATCACCACCGCCGCTGCCCGAGCCAGGTTCACGCCGCTGGCCCACAGGCCGGGACGGGCCTCTTTACGAATCTCGGCGAGCAGCGCGGCGGCGGAGGACATGCACCGTCCCTATCCTCCCCGCCTGGGCGGCGCAATCGCCAGAGGACGGGAGCAAGTCATCGGAAGCCCGTCACCCGAAGCCATCTCCGTTCATCCCGAGCGTCGCGCTGAAAGCGCAGAGTCGAGGGAGGCCTTCGAACCTACTTCCCCACCTGCGCGTCTACCGGAAGATCAAGGCCCTTCCGCTTCGACCGCCGCTCGTCCAGCCAGATCAACGTCGCGGGCAACACCAGGACGCTGGCGAGCAGACAGCAGACCTCGCCAATGAAGGCCGCCACTC
>JAYUUC010000272.1:0-5756 GCA_043755105.1 Myxococcales bacterium | reverse complement strand
GCGCGCAGGTTCTCGAGTTTTCGCACCCCGGTGATGTCGAAATCAGAGCGGGCGGGTATTTCTGCGGAAGGAGGCCTGGAAGGCGGGGGAGGGTTTGCGGCGACGGTTCGAGGCGGGGTTGGGACGGGTGACGAACCCCCGGAAGCTCCGGTCGCGAGACTGGAGCCCTTCGTCGGCGCAGTCGATGGAGCGGCCGGCGGCAAAGAGGGTGCTGCCCCTCGAGGTGTCCCCGCACTCGGTGGAAGCTTCGAAGGTGGCTCCGCTGAGGGGGGCGTGACCGGCCGCAGGGGAGCCGCATCGGCGAGGGAGACTGGCACAGCTGCCGGTGGAGCCGCCGTGCGAGCGGAAGGACGCATGCCAGGTGGAACGCTTTCGGCCGGCAATGAAGGCGTCGGTTTGGATGCTGGCGCGACGGGAGCAGGCGCTGGGGGGTTCCACAGCGGTTGGGCGCACCCCGCGCAGGACGTGGCGGCAGGGAGATTCAGCTGATCACACGACGGGCAGATGATGCCCAGGCTGGTCAGAAGCTGAAGGGACATGCGCGCCAGCGATAGTAGGGGTAAGCAATTTGAGCGGTCAATGCGCTCGGACCTGGCGCAGGACCTTCAGGCCCGGTGAAGTTTCGCTGTTTTGTTGACGCGGCCGGGGGTGTTTCAAAGAGAAATCACTTCCCCAGCGTCGTTGCTCCCCTCGAAGGCGGCAGTTACGATTGTCGCCTTCATGATTCGCCTCAATGACATTCTCCAGCGGGTCGCCGGGTATCACCCCGACCCCGACCTGGACATCATCAAGAAGGCGTACGTCTATTCGGCGAAAGTTCACCAGGGGCAAATCCGTCAGTCCGGTGAGCCGTACCTGATTCACCCGCTCGAGGTCGCGGGCATCCTCGCCGAGCTCAAGCTCGATGAGGCGTCGATCGTCACCGGGCTGCTGCACGACACCATCGAAGACACCCTCGCGACCGAGAAAGAGCTCCACGAGCTGTTCGGACCCGAGGTGGCTCAGCTGGTCGATGGGGTGACCAAGCTCTCGAAGTTTTCTGCTTCGCCGGCGATGAGTCAGGAAGAGAAGCAGGCTGAAAACTTCCGGAAGATGATCATCGCGATGGCCCAGGACATCCGGGTGATCCTGGTGAAGCTGGCGGACCGCACCCACAACATGCGGACGCTGGAGTTCATGAAGGAAGAGAAGCAGGCGCGGATCGCCCAGGAGACGCTCGACATCTACGCTCCGCTCGCCAATCGGCTGGGCATCAGCTGGATCAAGACCGAGCTAGAAGACCTGTCGTTCCGCTACCTGAAGCCGCAGGAGTTTCAAGACCTCACCGAGAAGGTGAAGCGCCGGCGCAAGGAACGCGAGCAGTACATCGAAGACGTCAACGCTCTGGTGACGACGAAGCTGAAGGAACGCAACCTAGAGGGGAAGGTCTCGGGGCGGTTCAAGCACCTGTATTCCATCTACAAGAAGATGAAGTCGCAGGGGATCGAGTTCGAGCAGGTCCCCGACGTGATCGCTTTTCGATTGGTGATGCCGACCATTCCCGCTTGCTACGAGGCGCTCGGGCTCGTGCACCAGCTGTGGAAGCCGGTGCCAGGTCGGTTCAAGGACTTCATCGCGATTCCCAAGCCGAACATGTACCAGTCGCTTCACACCACGGTGATCGGCCCGCTCTCCGAGCGGATCGAAGTGCAGATTCGCACCGAAGAGATGCACAAGATCGCCGAAGAGGGCATCGCCGCGCACTGGGCCTACAAAGAAGGCCGTTCGGTGATCAGCAAGGACGATGAGAAGTTCGCCTGGCTGCGCCAGCTGATGGAGTGGCAGCAAGACCTCAAGGACCCGAAAGAGTTCCTCGAGACGGTGAAGGTGGACCTCTTCACCGACGAGGTGTTCGTCTTCACGCCCAAGGGGGACGTTCGCTCACTGCCCCGCGGGGCCACCCCGGTGGACTTCGCGTTCGCGATTCACTCCGACGTGGGGTCGAAGTGCACTGGGGCGAAGGTGAACGGAAAGATCGTTCCGCTCCGCTACAAGTTGAAGAACGGAGATCAAGTCGAGGTGTTGACCAGCCCCGCGGCCCACCCGTCGAAGGACTGGCTGACTTTCGTCAAGACCAGCCGGGCCCAGCAGCGGATCCGCTCGTACATCAAGCTGCAGCAGCGGGAGAAGAGCCTGCAGCTGGGGCGAGAGCTGGCGGACAAGGAGTTCAAGCGGTTCTCGCTCAACCTCAACAAGATGACCAAGGGCGGCGAGCTGAAGCAGGTCACCACCGACCTCGGCTACCGGGTGGAGGAAGACCTGCTGGTCGCGATCGGCTACGGCAAGGTGGCCCCGCACCAGTTGATCGAACGGCTGATTCCTGCGGAGAAGCTCGCGGCTACTCGCGAGAGCCACAAGGTCAATGGCAACGATGGCTCGAGTCAGGGCGGTCTGCTCTCCAACATCGGCCTCTCGAAGGTCAGCGAAGTTGCCAAGAAGCTGGTCGGTCGTGCCCCGAAGGGTGGGGTGCAGATCGGCGGCGTGGACGATGTGCTGGTGCGCTTCGGCCGCTGCTGCAATCCGGTCCCCGGAGATCCGATCGCCGGCTTCATCACCCGGGGGAGGGGAGTGACCGTGCACACCCTGGGGTGTGACAAGGCGCTCGCCACGGATCCTGAGCGGCGGGTGGACGTGGCCTGGGACGTGCGCGGCGACTTCAAGCGGCCGGTGACCCTGCGGGTGCTCACCGCCGATCGGCCCGGGTTGCTCGCGGACATCTCGAACACGTTCTCGAAGAAGGGCGTGAACATCTCGCAGGCAAATTGCCGGGCGACGGGTGACGACCGCGCGGTGAACACCTTTGAGGTGGTGATTTCGGACTTGAAGCAGCTCACCGATTTGATGCGGACAATCGAGCGGCTTCAGGGTGTGTATTCGGTGGAGCGGATCTAGTCTGGCGCGCCCCCTTCTCCTCAGGAGCGCTTCCGATGTCGTCGTCCCGTAAAGCCCTCTCTACCTCCCGCGCGCCTGGCGCGATTGGTCCCTACTCGCAGGCCATTGAAGTGGCCGCGGGCAAGATGACCTTTCTCTCCGGGCAAATTCCGCTCGACCCGAAGACCGGTGCACTGGTCGAGGGGGGCATCGTCGCCCAGACCGAACGGGTGATGGAGAACTTGAAGGCGGTGCTGGAGGCCGGTGGTTTGGGTCTGGACCACGTGGTCCGCTGCGGCATCTTCCTCGCTGACCTCGGCGACTTCGCGAAGGTAAACGAGGTCTACGGAAGGTATTTCGTCAACTCGCCTCCAGCCCGCTCGACCGTTCAAGTGTCTGCGCTCCCGAAGGGAGCCCGCGTCGAGATCGACGCGATCGCTGTATCTTGACTGCCATGCGTACCCTGAAGACGGCCTTGCTGGTGGTGTTGCTCGTCCCCTCACTCGTTCTCGCCCAGAGTCCAGCCGCAGCGAGCCCTCCGCCGCTGGTGCCGGCGCCTCCGCAGGATGCTCCGCTGGCGACGCCACCACCGCCCCAGGACCTGGGGCCGCCCACGCCGCCTCCTCCGGGAGCGACCCCGCTGCCCCCGGGAATGCAGGCGCCTTCGTCGGGATACCCGTATTCGCCTTACGGGACGCCGTATGCCCAGTCGCAGAGCCAGGAGCCCCCGAAGGAGATTGGGTTGATGGTCAGTGAAGGGGCGTTCGGGATTCTCACTGCCGCCGGGACGTCGCTGTTGCCGTATTTCTTGTTCAAGGGCACAGGCCTGTTCGGAGGGGGAAGCCAAGGTCCACAAATCCAAACCCTGCTCACCATTCTGGTCTTTGGAGCAGTGCCGCTGACAGTGTCCCAAACGCAGCTCTCGCTCGCCAATGGGAGCCGCTACTACATCAGCGAGAGTTGGCCTTCTGCTCTCTCTGGATTGGCCACCGAGGCGGCCGTGCTCGGAATCTATGCTGTGGCCCAAGGCTTCAACCCCGCTATTCAAAACGCCCAAGGGGCTGATTCGGGAGCGGGAGGCCGGGAAGCGCTCCTTTTGATCGGTTCTGTAATAGTGGTTCCTCTGGTGGAGATGGCGGTGATCAACCTCACCAAGGAGCCGCGGTTCAAACGGCCGATGAATCAGTTTGGCGCGGCGCTCAGCTACACCCCCGAGGGAGGACTACAGGCCTCGCTGCCCACGCCCGCACCCTTTTTCAGCAGGAGTGAGGCCGGGGCAGCGACGGGAATGCAGTTTTTGCTCCTTGCGGGTCGCTTCTAGACCGGCGAAAGGCAGGTTTCACACTGATGGGTGTTTTTCACTTCTTCGACTTCAGAGCGCAGGCAAGCTTTCCGCCGTTCTTGCAGGCGAGCGCGAATGCCCAGTCGGCTTTCTTGATCTGCTCTTCAGGTGACGCCTGAAACATGCCTCGTTTGAACGCGACACCGAGATAGGTGCATTTAGCGACGTTGAACGCGCCGTCAGAGCAGGCAGTGGCCGCATCCTGGAGTAGATGGGCGCAGGCTCGGCAGGCGGCCTGGCTATTTCGCCTGCAAGCTTGGTGCGCAATGGCTAAAACCTGGTCGGCAATTTCGGCCGTCTCGCCGCTTCTTGTGGTCAGCCGTGATGAAGCAGACCGCCACTGCGGCTTTGCGTGAGCTTGGTCTCAAAGGATCTCCAGGCGAGCTCTGTGCTCTTTCATGGACCGTCCGAAGGTCGGGGGGGTGGCGAGTAGGGCCAAGGCAACCAAAGTATGCCTGAAAACTCCGGAAGGCTTTGGCCGGAGCCTCAATCTGCCGGAACTCTGGGGTCAACCGCTGACCCCACGAAAAAGGCCGCCGGACCCTCTTCGGTCCGGCGGCCTTTTTCATCTCTTGCGGAAGGGTGCGGCTACTTGCCCTTCTTCTTCAGCTCTTCGTCGATGATCGTCTTGAAGGCTTCGAGCGGCTGGGCGCCGACGAGCTGACGGCCGTTGATGAAGAAGGTGGGGGTTCCACCGGCGCCGACGCGGGTTCCTTCCTGGCTGTCCGCGTTGATCTGGGCCTCGAACTTGTTCGTATCCAGCGCGGACTTGAACTTGTTCACGTCGAGGCCGATCTCCTGGGCGTAGCGCTCCAGCGAGGGACGATCGAGCGCCTGCTGGTTGGCGAACATCTTGTCGTGCATCTCCCAGAACTTGCCCTGCTCGTTGGCAGCGAGACCCGCGGCGGCGGCGGTGCGCGCGTTGTTGTGGAATGGGAGCGGCTGGTTCTTGAACGCCACCTTCACCTTGCCCTGATACTGGTCCTCGATCTGCTTCAGGGTGGGAACCACCCGGCTGCAGAACGGGCACTGGAAGTCAGAGAAGGCGACGATCGTCACTGGCGCATTCTTGGGGCCCTTCACCGGCGCCGAACCGAGCACGATGTCCTGGACGGCTCCAGCGGGAGGTGCGCTCGGCGCTGCAGCCGCGGCGGCAGGCGCAGGCGCGGCGGCCATTCCCTGCTCGACCAGCTTGGCGTAGACGGCGTCGATCTTGGTGCCGGACGCGAGCAGCTTGTCGGCCTTCTTGATCTCGTCGTCGATGATCGACTTGAACGCCTCGAACGGCTGTGCGCCGACGAGCTCACGACCATTGATGAAGAAGGTCGGGGTTCCGTTGGCGCCCGCGGCATTGCCGGCAGCCATATCTGCGTCGATCTTCGCCTTGGTCTTGGGGCTGTCGAGCGCGGCCTTGAACTTGGCCACGTCGAGCCCGAGCTCCTTGGCGTAGCCCTCGACCTTGTCCTGTTCGAGCGCCTGCTGGTTGGCGTAGAGCTTGTCGTGC
>JAYUUC010000271.1:0-5763 GCA_043755105.1 Myxococcales bacterium | reverse complement strand
CTCGACCTGCTGAGCGCGGATGGCTAGTTCCTGTTCCGCCTGCTCCCGGCCCGCCTCGGTGAGCAACTCCTCCAGCTCGCGAACCTGGGCAGCAAGAGCGCCGACCTGGTCCTCGCGATCGCGGGCCCGCTCGGCTACCAAATCCGAGAGCTGCTGCAGCGAGCTCAGCGCGCGCTGGCCGGTTTCAACCTGGGCCTCGAGCTCGACGATGCGCGCACCCTGCGCCCGGGCCGCGCTCTCGCTTTCGGCACGGGCGGTCATCAGTGCAGAGTTTCGAGCGAAGTGCTGTTCACGTTCCTCGTTCGAGCGCAGCAGTGCCGCTTCCAGCTCGATGCGGGCTTCGGCTTCGGCTTCCCCGCGCGCGCTCAGAGCCTCGAGCTCGAGCTTGGCCTCGGCCGATTGCTGCTCCAGCGAAGCCGCGAGCGCCCGCGCCGAGCGGTGCCCCGAAGCCTCGGTCTCCCGTTCGGACGATAGCCGCGCCAGCTCGGAACGGGCCTGGGCCACCTCGGTCTGCAGCGCGGCGCGCTCCGGGAGCAATCCTTCGAGCTCGGCCTGAAGCGAGACCACCCGGGCCGCCTCGAGGTCGCGCTCTTTCCGGGTGCGGCGCAGGTCGACGGCGTCGGCCTCTCCGGCGCGCAGCGCCTTCACCAGCTCGGCCTCGCGGGCGAGCAGCGCCACCGAGGCGGCGTGGGCGGCGGCCTTCGCCGGACCGAGCTCGGACTGCAGGTTTTCGATCGCGGTCAACGCCTCGGTGTGCTGCTCGGCGATGCGAACCTCGCGCTGCCTCGCCGCCCGGTGCTGCCGCTGATGCTCGTCGGCATCGTGGGTGGCGCGATCGAGCAACAGCCGGGTCCGCTCCAGCTCGACCCGCGCTTCGGCGGTCTGGTCGCGAATCGAACCGATCTCTTCATACGCGCTCGCCAGGCGGGACCGGGCATCCTCCAGCTGGGTCGCGAGCTCGTCTTTTCGGGCGCGCTCCAGCCGGACCGCTTCGGCCGCAGCGAGCGCTCCCGCGTGGACCTCCCGGCTGCTCCTGTCCTGGCCTTCGACCTTCACCTGCAGCCGGGTCAACCGGCTCTCGGCGTCTTCGGCGCGCTGGCGCACCACCTCGAGCTCGGCCTCTCCCCGCCGCAGCTTCGCGGCGAGGGTGTCCCGCTCTCGCTCTTCCTCGGGGTGAGAGCGAATCGCCTCGAGCTGAGCGGAATAGCGGGCCGACGTCTCCTGCGCCTCTTCCAGGGCCTGGCGCAGCTGCTGAACTTCGTCGTCCTTGGACGTGACCTCTTCGCGGGCCTTCCCGAGAGCGTCCTTGAGCCGCCCACTGCGCTCCTGCCAGTTTCGGGCGCGCTGGGTGTACTCCTCGAGTCGTCCCCCGGTGAACGCGAGCGGCTCGGGCGGCAGCTGCACCCAGGTGGGGTCGAAGGCACGAATCGGCTCGTTGCCGGCGACCACCACGAAGTAGGCGGCCTCGCTGGTGCCGGCGAGCGAACCATCGACCTGAAGCCCCTCGCTCCGCTCGAAGGCGAGCTGATACCCGAGCACCGGGCTCTGGGTGGCGACCTCGATCGCGCTGAAGTGCGGGGTGAGGGTGTCGAGCAGCTGCCC
The DNA here is from genome assembly GCA_043755105.1 of Myxococcales bacterium. Taxonomy (GTDB): domain Bacteria; phylum Myxococcota; class Myxococcia; order Myxococcales; family Myxococcaceae; genus JAYUUC01. Next base: position 4,161 of record JAYUUC010000271.1, on the reverse strand, counting down.
GTAGGTGGGCGGGGCCTCCGTCGTCTCGGGGTCGATCACCTGGGCGAGCGCAAGGCCTGCGGGGTTGCGCAGACCTCCCATCAGCAGACCGGTGCGAGGCAGCAACCGGACCAGGGCCCTGAGCAGCTCGGGGGCGCGCACGTAGGCGGCGAGGTCGGACACAATCACCAGGTCGAAGCTGCCCCCTTCGAGGTCGTCGAAGAGGTTGGCCCGGAAGCGGACGGTGTCGCTCCCCAGCCGTCGTTGCGCGTCTTCCACGGCGTCGAGGTCGTCATCACAGGCCACCACCAGGCGGGCGCCCCGGGTGGCGAGGAACCGCGCCGACTGACCCAGAGTCGATGCGACCGCTCCGACCTCCAGCACCCGTCGGCGGGCGTAGAGGCTCTCGGCGAAGATGTACCGGGGCAGCAGCTCGCTCTGGCCCAGTCGGCGAAAGGTCGCAGTCATGAAGGCGTCTGCCTGCACTATAGACCGCCCTCTCGCAGTCCCAATGAAAGCGGCGCGGGTTCATCGGGAGCGCCCCCTCGTCGGGCCAAAGGTGAAAAAATCGGGGGTTGAACCCTGCTTTCACGGCCCTCGACTTCGGCCTCACCGCCTACGCTTGGGTCTGAAACGGATTCCGGGACATGGGTATCCAGACGCGATCTTGGGAGTCCTCATCCATGGCTGTTCGACCCTGTTGCGCGGTCTTCCTGCTAACCCTCGGACTCACTGGCTGTACCGCGTCCGCTCCGGTGCTACCCTCTTCGCCAGCCAGCCAGAGAGAGGTCACGCTGTTCGTGCCCGGCTACAAGGGCAGCTTCCTGGTCGACGACCAGCACCATCGCGCCTGGCTGACCCCCGGAGCCGTGCTGGGCCGGGGAGAAAAATCCCTGGCGTTGCCCTTTCCGGGGCAGGCGCCGTTGCCGGTTTTCGGTCCGCTGCGGCCGGACGGCCCGCTGACCCGGTTCACGGTGTTCCCGTTCGTCCGCGAAGACATCTACCTGTCGTGGATGGAGTACGCCCGGGACCGTCTGCCAGGCTTCATTCCCTTCTCCTACGACTGGCGGCAGGACATCCGACAATCGGCAAGAGAGCTCTGCCAGCTGATCGACCGGCTCGCCGCCGAGCGGGGAGCGACGCTGCAGGTGAACCTCGTCGCGCACAGCATGGGTGGCCTGGTGGCGCTGTCCTGTCTGCGCCATGGCAGCGGCGAGCCGGGAAGCCCTGCCCCCGACTGGAGCGGAGCCGTCCACGTGCGCCGGGTGGTGTTCGTCGGCACTCCCTTCGCGGGCACCCCAGGCATCTTCGACGACTTCTTCGTCGGCACCGAGACGGTGAGAAACCGAGCGCTGATGTCACCGGAAGCCCACTTCTCCTTCCCCGCTTCGTTTCAGCTGCTGCCCTTCGACCCCGACTTCTTCGTCGATGCTTCCGGCCAGCACGTGGCGCTCGACCCCTATCTGCCCGCCACCTGGTGGACCCAGGGCTGGGGTGTCTTCGCCGCCCCGGAGCGACGCGCCAACGTCGCCTACCGAGCCCAGCTGGAGCAACAACTGAAGGCCCGACAGGCGCTGGTCGCTGAATTGACTGCCCCCGGCGTTCAACCTCCTGGGCTTGAAGCGATGGCGGTGATTGGACACGGTCGGCCGGTGACGAGCGCGGTCCGTTTTGAGGCAGGGCACTTCGACTTCGACCATTCCCCCACCGCCGATGGGGACGGCACCGTGCTCGCGACCAGCGCGCTGCCCCCGCCGTGGTTGAAGGCGGAGCGGCTCGACAGCACCGCGGAGCACACCGCTCTGATGAGAGACCCTGCAGTGACGGAAGCGATCTCCCGGTTCCTGTTGCCGGCAGGTCGCTGAAGCGGGAAGCGGCGCTCGAACCGATTGAGTTCCCCGTGCCAACCTGCTTTGTGGTTCAGCTCTCGAAGGTCGCGAGGTGACGCCATGGCCGCCCCCGTTCGCAATGACTCGCTCGGTTCTCGCGCTGGCCGGGCGATCGCCCGAACAGGCATCACCCTGCTCGTGCTCGGCCTCGCCGGCGCCGTGGTGTTCTTGCTCTCCGAGCTCAACGCCCACACCTTCAGCCTGGGTGTCAGCGACGGGTCGTTGATCGTCCTCAAGGGCCGGATGTTCCCGATCGGCTCCGAGCCCTATCAGCCCGCCGATCCGGTGCAGGCCGACGCCTATGCGCCGCTTCCCCTCGAGGGCGGCCTTCCCTCCGGTTTGGTGGGACAGCGCTTTCACGAGCGGGAAGGCCTCAACCGGGCGCTCTTCCAGGTGATTGAAACCCAGGCCCGGCCCAAGATCGCTTCCGACGACCCGAAGCAGCTCCAGTCCGGCGTCGCGCTTCTCCGCCGAGCCGAGAAGCTGAGCGGCCTCAGCGAGGAGCAGCGGTTGTCGCTGCAGACGATGAAGTCCGAAGTCGCTTACTACCAGGCCCGGGGAAAGCTGGAGGACGCTCAGCGCCTCGTCACCGAGTCGATCGCCCAGCTGAAATCGGCAGCGCAGGAGCAGAACCGTCACGCCCGCCAAGCCGGTCAAATGGTGCTGGCGATCGAGGCCCCCGCGAAGAAGCTCGAAGATGCTCTGCGCCTGGCGGTCTCGGGCATCGGCGCGGATACCGCCCTACCGAAGGTGGAAGAGGAGCGGGTTCCAGCAGCGGCTCCTGTTCCGGCCACACCTGAAGCCAAGCCGGCCCCTGCGGGCGATGCTCCCTGAAGAATCAGACCCAAACCCGCTGCAAATCCGAGGACCCTCCGATGCGATTCTCCGTCTCCACCGCCGTGGTTGCTGCGCTCGCGCTCACTGCCAGTCGAGTGGACCCTGATGACCAAGGTCGAGCCAACCCGCGCGGAGCAGATCACTGCGGAGGCGATGAAGGATAACCCCTGACCCGCGAGGGTCAGAGCGCCGGGCCCGGGCTTCCGGGCTCGGGGGCGCCTCCGACACACACCTTGTTCCGGCCGGTGCGCTTCGCCTGGTAGAGCAGCTCGTCGACCCGGCGGAGCAACTGATCGTCGTTGGCGCCCGGCCACAAGGTGGTAACTCCGACCGACAGAGTGACCTTGAGCGGCTTCCCTTCCCATTGGAAGTCATGCTTCTCCACCGCAGACCGCAGCCGTTCGGCGGCCTCGCCAGCGCCCTCGAGTGTGGTCTTGGGCAGCAGCATCAAGAACTCCTCGCCCCCGTAGCGGACCAGCCCGTCGACTTCGCGGATGGCGGCGAGGGTGACCCGGACGATTTCCTTGAGCACGAAGTCGCCGGCGAAGTGGCCGTGCTCGTCGTTGAAGCGCTTGAACTCGTCGATGTCGAACAGCACCACCGAGAGCGGGTCGCCATAGCGGCGGCTGCGCTCAATCTCATCGGGCAACTTCTGGTAGAGGAACTGCCGGTTGTAAGCCTTGGTGAGCGAGTCGGTGATCGACAGCCGATAGAGCCGGGCGTTCTCGATGTCCTTCACGATCGAGCCGCCCAGGTACATCAGCAGCTCTTCGTGGTCCTGCCCGAAGGCCTTCTGTTGCGGCGAGCTCACGGTGAGGGTGCCGATCACCCCTTCCCGGGTGAGCAGCGGGACACAGAGCAGCGAGCCGATCGCCACGCTCTGCTCCCCCAGGGTCTTGAAGCGGGGGTCAGACGCCGCATCGGAGATCATCGCCGGCTTCCGGTGCTCGGCGACCCAGCCCGCCACGCCTTCGCCGACCTTGAAGCTGACCGCTTCTTCCCCGCCGGGCTGTAGACCGGTGGAGGCCTTGATCAACAATTCCCGGCGCTCTTCGTCGAGCAGCATGATGCTGCTGGCGTCGGCGCCCACCAGCTCGACCGAAGCCTGGGTGACCGCCTCGAGCAGCTCCTGGAGTGGGGCTCCGGAGTTGACCAGCTTGGTGTGCTGGAACAGCACCGAGAAGATGCGTTTGTAAGAACGCTTCGAGACCTCGGGAGGATCGCGGCCCATCGTGCGCCTACCGGCCCTTCATCACGCCGATGAAGGGGAGATTGCGGAGCTTCTCGTCGTAGTCGAGCCCGTAGCCGACCACGAACTTGTCCTCGATCACGAAGCCCCGGTAGTCGATCGTCACCTTCGCCCGCGCCCGCGACGGCTTTTCCAGCAGCGAGCAGATCTTCAGCGAGGCCGGGTGTCGCGCCCGCAGGTTCTCGAGCAGAAAGTGCATCGTCAGCC
>JAYUUC010000270.1:0-16478 GCA_043755105.1 Myxococcales bacterium | reverse complement strand
AGCTTTCGCCCAGCGTCGACTCCAGCGACGCAATCGCCGCCCGGTCCGAAGCGCGATCCCCCTGTTCCTTGAGCGGGCCCACAGGGGCAGCACCGTCTTCGGCCTCTGCTTCGACTGTGGCCTCGGACCGCGGCGACGGTTCCGGCGGAGCCTGGAACTCCGGTCCTCCTTCATTCGGCAGTGCAGCCAGCTCCCAATCGGAGTGCTCGAGGGGCGCCCGCGACTCCGCGCTCGGACTGGACGCCTTCCACGATTCGGGGGGGTGGCTTGCCTCCGCGGGGGAAGTAACCGAAAGGTCGTGGGGCTCCTGGACCTGCCACTGCCTCGAATCGGTCTTGCCGCGCTGCACTTCGCTCAACAGTTGAAGGAACACCGCTCCTTCGAGCGGCAACGGAACCACTCGGGCGGCACAGCCGGCCAGCGGCTCTCCCAGCAATAGCAACTTGGGGGTACCGACTGTCGGGTGGTCGGCCAGCAACTCGAGCAGCTGCCTGCCCCGCCCTGCTTCCACCGCGGGAGCCAGTACCATCAAGTCCGGTGGCGTGTGGTCGAGCGCGATCATCGCGTCGGCCATCGAGGTGGCAAGGGCGACCTCGTGCCCCTCGCGCTGAAGCAGCCGGCGCACAGCCGCAATCACCGAGATGTCGTCGTGTACGAGGAGGACCGAGCCGGCCATGAATGACCGCTAGCCTACAACATCGCCCCCGGATCGACGTCGATCACCACTCGAACCGATGAAGGAAGCTCGGCCAGACAGACCTCGGCGCGATTCAGGGGTCCTGCGAGGGAGGCGTGGGTGGGCCCCTTGAGCAGCAGCTGCCAGCGGGTCTTCCCCTTGATGCGGGCGATCGGCGAGGGCGCGGGACCCAGCAGCCGAACCCCCTGTGAGGCCGGGGGCAGCCCGCGCGCCATCTCGTCTCCGAGACGACGGGCCGCATCCGCGGTGCGTTGGGGGTCGGTTCCTTCAATCCGGATCGCCGCCATTCGGGTGTAGGGCGGATACGCGAGGGCCTTCCGCCACTTCAACTCCTCCTCGCAGAAGCCCTCGAAGTCGGCGGCCAGCACCCGCTGCACCGGCTCGCTGTCCGGGTTGTAGGTCTGCAGCAACACCCGGCCCGGGTCCTTCCCTCGCCCCGCCCTTCCTCCCACCTGGGTGAGCAGATGAAAGGTTCGCTCTCCGGCGCGGAAGTCGGGGATCGCCAGCGAGGTGTCGGCGAGCACCACGCACACCAGCGTCACCCCCGGAAAGTCGTGGCCCTTGGCCACCATCTGGGTGCCGACGAGGACGTCGATCTCCCGCCTGGCAAAGGCAGCGAGCAGGTCGGTCAGCTTCTCGGACGAAGAGACGGCGTCGCGGTCCAGCCGCGCGACCCGAGACTTCGGAAAGCGGACCGCGACCTCGGCTTCGACCCGCTCGGTGCCCACGCCCAGCTTGAGCAGCGGACCACTGCATTGAGGACACTGTTCCGGCACCGGCCCCAGGTACCCACAGTAGTGGCACATCACCTTTCGCCCGGAGAGGTGATGGGTGAGGCAGACGTCGCACTCGCTGCAGCGGAGCGATTCGCCGCAAACCTCGCAGAGCAGAAAAGTGCTGTGACCCCGGCGATTGAGAAAGAGAATCACCTGCTGTCCTCGCCCGAGGACCTCCTCCATCGCAGTTACCAGCGGCGGCGAGAGGATCGGCGCCTCTTCGGTGGCTTGCTCGGGGCCTCGCGGTCGCTCTTGCCGCAGATCCACCAGGGTCACCGGGGGCATCGGCCGATCGTCGACCCGCGCCCGCATCTCCAGCCGCCGGTAGCGCCCCCGTCGAGCGTTCTCCACCGACTCCAGTGACGGGGTCGCCGAGCCGAGGACGATCAGCGCTCCGGCTTGCTTCGCCCGCACCACGGCGAGGTCGCGCGCCTGGTAGCGCAATTTCTCTTCCTGCTTGAACGAGGGGTCGTGCTCCTCGTCCACCACCAGCACCCCGAGGTCGCACACCGGCGCGAAGATCGCCGAGCGAACCCCGACCGCAATCTTCAGCTCTCCGCGGCGCAGCTGTTGCCAGTGGCGCAGCCGCTCGCGGTCCTTGAGCGCCGAGTGGAGCACCGCCACCTGCGGCCCGAAGCGACTTCGAAACCGCCCCACCAGCTGGGGGGTGAGGGCGATCTCCGGAACCAGAATCAGGCTGCCCCGGTTGAGCTCGAGCGCGCGCTCCACCAGCCGCAAGTAGACCTCGGTCTTCCCGCTCCCCGTCACCCCGTGAAGCAAGAAGGGTTGAAAGCCTCCCTCCCCCAGCGCGGTGGTGAGCGCGTCGACGCAGACCGCTTGCTCCGGAGTGAGCGCTGCCGGCCGGTCCTGACTCAGGCCCGCCCGGACACCGGCGAGAATCTCTTTCGACTCGAGCGACACCAGTCCCCGGGCCACCAGCTTCTTCAGCGCCTCTTTCACACCCGGCAGCGCCACCACCATCTCTTCAACCGGGGCCCGGCCCCCCACCGCGAGCAGATAGCTGAGCGCGGCATGCTGGGCGGGGGCACGAAGCAGCGGGTCAGGCGAAGCGCCCGGGGCGGCGATTGCGAAGTGCTCGAGGTCCGCCCGGGCCTCCTTCTGTTCCTCGGCGCCGGACAGGCCGGGGGGCATCGCCCCTCGAATCGCCTCGCCGAGTGGGTAGCGGTAGTGGTCGGCGGCGAAGCGGAGCAGCGCGATCAGATCTGCCGGAAGTGCTGGCTCGTCGTCGAGGAGGCGAAGCAGCGGCTTCAACTTCGCCTGGACCTCGGGCGCAGGCGGCAGCGCGGGGCCGAGATAGAACGCCAGCGCGGTGCCTCGCCCGAAGGGCACCTGCACCCGTTGCCCCGGGCGAAGCTTCGGCACCAGGGCTTCGGGCACGAGGTAGGTGAACTCGCCGCGGACCGGTCGGCCGACGGCAATCGAGGCGAAGAAGGGCGCGGTCACGGGGGGCTTCGTTGAGAGGGAGTGCCGTTACGACAGAAGTTCCGCGCACGGGGGGCGGACACGGGGTCGGGTTCGTTCCCGGATCTCGTGGCCGTTTTCGCAGCCACCGGGCGCGGGGTTCAGAATAGCTTTTCTTCCAGCCTCGGGTGGCTGTCAGCCCTCACTCCGGTGAATCGCAGCTGCGGCTCTCCGTCCCTGTACACCTCGACCACCCGAGGAAATGACTCTCCTGTCGCGGGAGAATTGAAGTCGACGAAGCGCACGTCCCAGCTGCCTCCTTCGGCTGCGGGAAAGCGTACCCGGGCGGGAAGAAACGTGTCCTTGTACACCCACAGCTGAGGTTGTCCCTCCGCGGGGTCTCCGAGCACGTAGGCCACCTGGCCGGCGAAGCGGCCGAGCGAGGTCTTGCGCGGGTCGATCTTCATGCTGGCGAGGTAGCGCTCGAGCCCGGCCCGGGCTTCGCTGTCTGACCCGGCGCGCGACCCGAGGAGCGGACAGAGCTGACCGATTGCCGCCTGCATCGCCGGCTGCTCAGTGCCCTCGCTGCGCTTGCGACGGTTGACGTCCACTGCCGCGATCGCCTTCGCAGTGTCGGAGGCGCTTGCCTCGAGCCGGCAGCGGCCGGGAAGCTTGAGCAACACCGCACCTTCAGCGGCGAGCTCGGGCCGCTCCGCTGGAATCCCCAGCGCGGTCCCTGCGGACTGGGCGGCCGCACCGGAGAAGACCACCGTCCCTTCGACCCGCAACGCGGTGAGCGGCTGCTCGTCGCGCGCCTCGGCCATCCGCCGCAGAATCGAGCTCGAGGGCAGAATGTAGCCGCTTGCGGTGAAGGAGAGGACGAGCACCGCTCCGAGAACCGTCGCCTGCAGGCTGCGTCGTCGGAGGGGCTTGCTGAAGGTCAATGGCCGTTCATTCATGGGCGGGGGATTCTAGTGATGGCCTTCCGCCCCTTCAAGGCAGTTAGGATGCGCCCCCCATGCTCAAGACGGTCGCGCTGCTCGTGCTGCTCACCCCTTTGCTCGCTGTCGCACAGGAACGGCCTCCGCTGCGCGACCTGATGCATGCGCGCGACTACGGCATGGGGGGCGCCTACCGCGCCCACGGCATGGGAGCAGAGTCGATCAGCGGCAACCCCGCCTCGCTGGCGCTGTTCAAGCGCTTTCAACTCGAGCTGTCCGGCGCCTGGGACTACTCGAGCAAATTCGCCTTCGGCACCGTGGCCCTGGAAGACAGCGCCACCAGCGAGATCGCCGCCGGCGCGAGCTACCATCTGGTCACCATCGGCCGGGGCGAAGAGCAGCGAACCGCCCACCTCGGCACCCTCGCGCTGGGAATTCCTCTGAGCGAGCGATTCCACATCGGGGTCTCCGGTCGCTACTTGCGAATGACCGGCGCCGACACCACCAGCGGGTTCACCTTCGACGCCGGGGTGTTACTGCGGCTGACCGACTCCTTCTCGGCGGGGGTCTCTGGCCACAGCTTGATCGACCTCGGCACTCCCGATCTCCAGCGCTACTACGCGCTCTCTTTCGCCTACCTCACCGGGGTCTTCAACCTCGTCGCCGACATCAAGGCCGATTTCGCCCCTACCCCGGCGCCCCAGCTCGCCTTCTCCGCCGGGGCCGAGTACGTGTTGTCGGAAACTTTCCCCGTCCGGCTCGGCTACTCGCTCGACCCCAACCGCCGCACCCAGTTCCTGAGCATGGGGCTGGGCTACATCACCGAGGGCGGCGGAATCGATGTCGCCTATCGCCACCAGCTGGTCGGGGGCGACGGCCGTCTGGTGGCGGTCACCTTCAAGTTCCAGATGAAGTGAGCCCCCCCAGACCCCCTCGAGGACTGACCATGCCCATCGACCCCGCCCAGCCCCCCGGCACTGCCTGGAACAAGTGCAACATCTGCAAGAAGCCGATCGCGTTCGGCGGCGCGTACCTCAAGTGCGCCATCTCCTCCTGTAATCGGAAGCGGTTCCAGCTCTACTTCTGCTCTGACTCCTGCTGGGATGCGCACAACCCCGACCAGAACCACCGCAACCCCGCCTACACCGAGCACGTGGCACCGACCTCCTCGGGGCCGTGATCAGGACTGTCAGAGGGGGTGGGCAACCCACTCTGACAGTGGCTCGCGCCCCCACATCGCGTGCGGATAGGGTTCTCCCTTCGCCCGGAGCCCCCGCCCTTGAGCCCTGAACGCAGTGTCCTGATCGTCGATGACGACCGCCTCGTCCGCAGCCATCTGCGCGACGCCCTCCACGCTTTCCGGCTCTTCGAAGCGTCCACCGGAGCCGAAGCGCTCGAGGTGATTTCCCGGGAACACCCCGACCTGGTGTTGCTGGACCTGGTGATGCCAGAGATGAGCGGCCTCGAGGTGCTTCTCGAGCTGCAGCGCCGCCAGGAAGGGGCGCCGGTGGTGGTGGTGAGCACCCTCGACGCCCAGAGCCTGGTCGACGAGGCGATGGACCGGGGCGCGCGAGGGTTCGTCCTCAAGCCGTTCCACCCCCTGGAAATCGTGGACCAGATCAACCGCCTGCTGCCGGTCTAGAGGAGCTCGCCCATGGCCGACTACTGGGTCATCGACGGCGGGGGTGGAATGTTGGGGCCCGTCAGCCTCAAGGTGTTGAAGGACCTGGCGATGGCCGGCCGATTGAGCGGGTTCAACCAGGCGTCGACCGACGGAAAAACCTGGTTCAAGCTCGACCAGCTTCCCGAGGTCGCCCAAGCGCTCTTGCCCCCTTCCCTGCGGGCCCGGCGCGAGCGTGAGCAGCAGGAAGCGCAGACCCTCGCGCTTCACCTCGACCGCTACGGCGAGATGCAGACCCACGAGCTCTTCGGGGTGCCCCGCGGGTCGACCTCGGCTGTCTACCGCCAGGGGTATCTCGAGCTGGCCAAGCGCTATCACCCCTCGCGACTGCCCGCCTCGGTGCACCCCGAGCTGCTCGCTGCCTCGATGGAGATGTTCCGCTTCCTCTCTGCACGCATGGCCCAGGTGGAGAAGGACGAACGCCGACGAGCGCCCCTGGCCCCCAGCGCGCCCCCGCCCCCGACCTATGCCCCGGAAGAGTTCGTCGGCTTCACTGCGAGCGGCAACAAGGACCTCGAGGCCACCGTCCAGGTCACCCCCGAGAACGCGGGGATTTTCTACGAGCACCGGGTAGTCAACCTCGCCAGCGGCGGGGTCTTCCTGCCCTGCGAGCAGCCGCCGCCGCTGGGCACCGCGCTGGCGCTGGTGTTCCGCTTTGCCGATCCGCCCCGCAGCATCCGGGCCCGGGGAGTGGTGGTGCTCGAGAACACCCAGAGCGCAACGAAGCAGGCCCGGGGCTGCGGTATCCGACTCGAGCGGCTCTCCGGTGAGGACAAGACCTTCCTCCAGGAATACAGCCAGCGGCGGAGCCCTTCCAACGACTGAGCACCGAGGGCTCGAAATTGAGGGGATGACCTGGTATCCGGGTCCTGATGACGCCCGAGTTTCCGGTCCAGCCCCACCACCTCGCGTTCGAGCATCTGTCGATTCCGGTGCTGGTGTTCCAGGAGCGGGCGCTGCTCTACGCCAATCTCGCCTGGGAGCGGATGTGCGGAACCCCCCGCGCCGAATTGCTGGGGAAGCGGGTAGAGGCGATTCTCTCTTCGACGGTGGTGGAGAGCGACCGGGGCTGGATTTCGGAGCATGACTTCGAGCTGCAGATGCTTCAGGCAGCGACCGGGGATATTTGGGTGCGCCTGGCGTTTGGGGGAAGCACCGAGCGGCTCGCGCACGTGCTGGTGTCGGGCGGCCCGGGAAAAGGCGAACTCACATTCATGCTGCTGGAAGCGCAGGGAGAAGCGCGCGCCCAGAATTTGATCAAGGCCCTCGCCGGCTGCTCTGCCCAGATGGTGCGTTGCCGGGATGAGGACGAGGTGCTTCGAATTGCGCTCGACGTGCTCGAGCAACAGGGGTTCGTGACCGGGGTCACCTTCGTCGACGGGGACTCGATGCGCCAGGGTCCGCTGCGCCAACCCGCCGAGCTGACCCGCGCGCTGGAGCAAACCGAGCATCCACCGCGCGAAGGCCAGCGCTTCCCCCGGTCGATGCTCCCGTGGATTGCAGAGGTTTTTGCCAGCGGCCGAGCATGCTTCCACCCCGACTTTCACCAGGCGATCGCCCCGCTGTTTCCCCCCGATGTCGCGCTCCTCTACCGGACAGCCTTTCCGCTGATGCGCGCGATTCACGCGCCGATCTACATTGGCCCGGGAGTGCACGGCCTGCTCTCGGCCTATTCCGGAGACCTGAACCCTGCCCAGGCGGCGGCGATCGAGCTCTTCGGCCAGCACGTGGGCTGCGCGATCGAGAACGTCCGACACCATGCCGAGGCGCTCTTCCGGCTCGAGCAACTGCAGCGGCTCCAGGCCGAAGTGATTGAACGGGAGCGGCTCGCGGTGCTCGGCGAGGCAGCGGCGGTGCTCGCGCATGAAATCAAGAACCCGCTGGGGACCATTCTCAACGGGGTACTGCTGCTCCGGCACGAGTTTCCCGCCGGAGCGCCGGTGCTGCAGATGATGGAAGAGGAGGCGAACAGCCTCGACCGTCTCACCCACGACATGCTCGACTATGCGCGGCCCTTCACGCTCCACGGGGGGGAAATTTCCATCGTCCCCCTGTTCGAGCACGCGCTGGGCGATGTCCAGGCCCATGCCACCCGGCAGCAGATTCCGGTCGTCGTCGAAGCACCCGGGGAAACGCTGTGGTGTGATGCGCCCCTGCTTCGGTTGGCGCTTTCCAATCTGCTTCGCAATGCGGTCCAGGCGTCGCCGCCCGGAGCCCGGGTTCGGCTGGTCGCGGAACTAACCGAGGGAGGCGTGCTGCTGGCCGTCGAGGACGAGGGGCCAGGGGTGCCGGTGGCGAGTCAGGCGCGCATCTTCGAGCCGTTCTTCACCACCCGGGCCCAGGGCTCGGGACTGGGACTCGCGCTGGTCGCCCGGGTGGTGAAGCTCCACCTCGGTCGGCTGCAGGTGCGAAACCTCACCCCCACCGGGGCGCGCTTCGAAATCTTCCTCCCTGAGCGGCCCAGACCCATTCCCCCCTTTCCCGCTGCCGATCTCCGAAGGCGAAGCTGAAACAGGTTCACGGCACCTCGGCCCAGGGGCCGGACGGCGACGAAATCTGGGCCAGGGCGAAGAAGGCGAGCAGATCCGCAGGGACTGCCGCTTCCGCGCGCCACGGCGCTCCGGTGGTCGGGTGGCGCAGCGCCAGGGCCTGGGCGTGGAGCAGGCAGCGAGAGGCGCTCAGCCCCGACGCCTCGGACGCGCCGCCGTAGAGACTGTCCCCGAGAATCGGAGCGCCGAGCGCGGCGAGGTGGGCGCGCAACTGGTGGGTCCTTCCGGTGCGGGGAAAGAGCGCCACCAGGCAATGGTCCGGGCCCGACGCCAGCCGTAGATAGCTTGTGAACGCGGGAACCCCGTTGGCCTTGTCCGAAGCGCGGAATCGTCCCGGCCGGGACGGATCTTTCGACAGCGGCAAGTCGACTTCCCCCTCTTCCGGAAGCCCAGGCCCCGTGGCGGCGAGGTAGCGCTTGCGGGCGGTGCCTTCGCGAAACTGGGCGGCGAGTGCCGAGGTGGCGGCGGCACTCTTCCCGAACACGGTGACCCCCGAGGTATCGCGGTCGAGCCGATGGACCAGCCCCGCGGGTCGACCCAGATATGCCGACACCTGGTCGAGCAGACTGCTGCCTTGACGGCCCGGGCTGGGTTGGGCGAGCACGCCCGCGGGCTTTGCCACCGCCAGCACAGCCGAGTCCTCGAACAGTACCTGAAGCGGAGCAGGCGCCTCGGCCACTTCCAGCCCTCCGCGGCCGGATTCCTCGAGCACGGCCATCACCGTCTGGCCAGAGCGCAGCGGCAGCGCGGGGACGAGCGCCCGGCGCCCGTCGACGTAGACCGCACCGGCCTTCACCCACTCCAAGGCTTGCGCGGCGCCGGTGCCGAGCTGCCCTTCAAGAAAACGCGCAAGCGTCATTCCCTGGTGCGCTGCTTCGACCCGCATCGACCTTCGTTTCATGGGTGGGTCCAGTTGACTAAACGAAGCCGCGCGCGCCTCATACCGCTCGTGGAAACCGCCATCAATGCCCTGGCCAAGCGCCTCGACGCCTTTCTCTTCGAGCTGGGCAGCCTGCAATACCGCTATGGAGCCGGGCTGTCCTCCGTCCTGCCGGTCGAGCAGCTCTACCGTTCCTACCCCGAGCTGGCCCGTCCAGAGACCTTCCTTCAGGCCCGGCAGGGAGCGGAAGACTCCCGCACCGACGAGCTCGAGCGGCAACGGTGCCGGCTGCTGCTCGAGTTTCTCGCCGGGCAGGTGGAAGAGGCGATCGCGGCTCCCTCGGTCGAGGCGGTGGCAGCGCTCGAGGCCCACGGGGTGGCGCCGATGCCCGGCGAGTCGCTCTCCTTCCGCGAGGCGGTGGCGCAGGTGCCTCGAGAGGCGGACCGCGGCCGACGCGGCCAGCTGGAGCACAGCCTGGGCGAGTTCCTCTGGGAGAACCAGGGCCCCTACGCCCGACGCCGTGAAGCTGCTTCGCGCACGGCCGCAGCGCTGGGATTTTCGTCGTATCTGGCGCTTCGCGACGCGGTGAGCGGTTACTCGGCGCAGGCGCTTGCGGCCGAGTGCGACGCGGTGTTGGCCCAGACCGCCGATGCCTTTCGGGACCTGCTCGTCTATGTCCTCCGCAAGGTGGACCCGGCGCTGAAGGTCTCGGCGGCGCGCCGGCACGACCTCCAGCGGGCGTCGGCGGCCCCGTGGATGGCCGAGCACTTTCGACGCGAGGACTTGCTCCCTTCGGTGACTCGCTGTCTCACCGACATGGGCTTTCCGCCTCACGCCGAGGGCCGCATCGTCCTCGACACCGAGGACCGTCCGGGGAAGTCAGCGCGGGCGTTCGTGGCCGACCTCAAGGTGCCGGACGACATTCGCCTGGTGGTCCGGCCGGGGGGTGGGTTGGACGACTACTTTTCCCTGCTTCACGAGTATGGGCATGCCCAGCACCTGGCCCATGTCTCGAGGGACGCGCCGATCGAGGAACGCCGCCTTGGAGACCTCTCGGTGACCGAGGGCTATGCCAGCCTCTTCGACCATCTGCTGCTCGACGAGGCCTGGCACCGTCGCTACCTCAAGCTCAACCCGGCCACCGCGCGGGAAGCGGCCCGCATCGCGGCCTTCAACAACCTCTGGTTGCTGCGAAGGTACTGCGCCAAGCTCCCCTACGAGCTCTCGCTCTACCAAAGAGGCCCCGACCGGAGCGTGGCCGACGAGTACGAAGAGCGAATGACCCGGGCGCTCTTCGTCGGGGTGCACAAGGGCACCTACCTTTATGACGTCGACTCCCAGCTCTACGCCACGCGCTACCTGCGGGCCTGGGCGCTCGAGGCCCGGCTCCACGCGGTGCTGCAGCATCGCTTCAATGAAGACTTCTGGAGAAACCCAGCCGCCGGAAGCTGGCTCAAAGAGCTGTTCGCCCGAGGTCAGCGCGACGATGCGACCGCGGTGGCCCAACAACTGGGAGGCAAAGGCCTCAGCCTCGCAGAAGCCGGAGACCGGCTGGTGCGGGTGATGGCGGCCTAGACCCCATCAGAGAGCGGGACGTCAACGAAGACAGAGGACCCCGGTCGCTGCGAAAACGGCCACGAGATCCGGGAACGAACCCGAACCCGTGTCCGTCAATCCGTGCCTGGCCTCCGGGCACGGCCCCAAACCGGCCGAGGGAAGCCCCCCAGCCGTCGAAGCGCTACTTCTTCTTCCGCAGGGCCCGAACAATCTTATCCTTGGCCACGTTCCGGGGAGCGGAAACGCGGTTCAAGTTCGGAATCGAGGTTGTCCGTCCCTGGGCCCGAGCGCGCATGCCCCGCAGCAGCTGCATCTCGATCAGCATCAGCTCATCGGCCAGGTCCGAGTTTCCACCCGCAGCCCGCGGAAGCGGAGCCTTGAGGTCTGTAGCCCCCACCCCATGCCGCATTCTCAGGGCCTTCTCTTCTTCGGAGGAGATGGTCCGCGCCCGGAGAAGTGCCGCCCGGACCTCGTCCGCCGTCACCACCGTCGTCCTGTTTCCGCCCTTCCGCTCCATGATTGACCTCACTGAGTGCCCACTGATTTGACTGAACATCCGCGCATGTCGGACGCCGCTAAACCGCAATCTTCCGCGATTGTAGGGACCAAGGGGGGAGGGTCAATTTTTCATCCACACATCTTTGGAATGAGCTGTTGCACCCTGTTCGACAGTGTGCTTCCCCGGCGATTGAGCCAGCGCTTCGAGATCGCTGCAGGGCCGGTAAGTCGGGGTCGGGAGACGACGGGGCAAGTAAGCCTGCTCCCTACTCGGGGGTACTCTCACCTTCAGTCCCCTTCAGAGAGATTCGTCGGGAACGGGCTCGGAACTGACCCCGGCATCGCGCTTATCGCCGTGGGGAACCCCGAAGCGATCGAGGGCGCTGGCGATGCCTTCGGGCTTGTCCTGGTCGGGGAGCGCGTCGTCCGGGGCCTTGAGGTGGGGGTCGGTGCCCACCTCGGTGAGCGCAGAATCGAGGGTGAGGTGGAGGTTGGCGCCCGAGGCCTCGCCGGGAACGGTGATGCGGCCATCGAGCTTGGCCTTGAGCACCACCGCGGTGTCGGAATCGACGAGAACTTCGCCAGACAGAGAGACCGGATCGCGCTTGTCGTAGAAGGCGAGCCTGCGCTGAGTGGTGCTATCGACCCCGTTGCGGGGCGCCGGCGGAGCGGGAAGGTGGGCAGCGGTGGGGGCCGCGCCGGGAGGCCCGAGGGCGACTTCATAACGCCAGGCGGTTCGGCCGAGGTGGGACACCGTGCCCTGAGGTGAGAGCTTCAGTCGGCCTCGGAAGAGGTCGTCGAGGTCGCGCATCGAGCCGAAAATTTCCTCCCGTTCGCGCTCGGCGATGCCCCGGTCGCGAGAGCGCTGGCGGAACTTCCCGTACTTGCTACGGGCGTACACCTGGCCGCCGACGCGGAGCACCTCGAGCCCTTGATCGCGGGAGTTGTCGAGGGTGCCGTGGAAGTCTCCGCTGACGCCTCCGGGTCCGGCGCGAAGGCTGCGGTTTTCGACCAGCTTGGTGACGTGACCGGCGCCGGTCCACTCGAAGGTGACGGTGGCGGTGAAGTGGTGGGGCCCGATTCGTTCGGTGGTCTCTGCGGCGCCCATGCCGAGGATCCGACGGGCCACCTCGGCGTGGTCGGCAACGTCCTCGGGCCGCAGCTTCTCGCTCGCCGAGGCGATCGCCTTCGGAGGGTCTTCCGGAGAGAAAATCCGCTTCTTCGCTGCCTTGTCCACCGGGTCGGTGCAGTGGGCAGTGACGGCGAGGAGCGCGCCGAGGAGGAGAAAGCGCGATGGATTCAAGGGTTCTCCGGAAAGGTTTGGCCCGTGGGTTGGCCAAGTTATGTGCCGCGGACAAAGCAACGCAAGTACAGGACCCTTGCGCTTGCCCGGGTCGCGCGGAGTAGAAGGCGGCCCATGCAGAACCTGCGCGACAAGTTGATGAAGGCTGGGCTGGTCACCGAGGAGCAGATTCGGGCTGCCGAGGCGGAGCGGGTGGCCAAGGCGGAGGCGGAGAAGCAGGCGCGGGCAAATACAGCCTCGAGCGAGCCGCGCCGCGAAGCCCCTCAACGGGATGCTTTCCGCGGCGGGGCCCGAGCGGCGATGCCGACGGGAAATCACCCTCCTCCCCGGCGCAGCTTCGAGAGCAACCGACCCCGGGCGCCTTCCGGTCCCGCGCGAACCCCGGCCTACGAGGCGCCGATTCCCAAGCTGCCTCCGCTGCCAGGCAGCAAGGCGCACCAGCGCATCGAATCTCAGAAGCAGCGTGAGCTGGCGGACAAGCTCCGCAGTCTGGTGCAGTCGGGCCAGGTGGAGCTAGAGCTGGGAGACCACGCCTTCCACTTCGTCACCCGCAAGGGAAGGCTGCGGCGAATGCAGCTCTCAGAGGCGCAGGCGAAGATGCTTGAGGAAGGCAAGCTGGCGGTAGTCGAGCGCCAGGAGCCGGCCCAGATCGAACACTCCCTGGTGAGCCCAGAGACCGCGGCGCAGATGTTCGTACTTCTGGAGAAGTCGGTCCGCTTTTTCAACCGCGATGGCGCACCGGTGGGCTTCATCTCCGACGACGAGCTCAAGGACCGGCAAGTGGCGGAGTCCACCGCGGGCCCGGAAGTTCCCGAGCCCGCCGCCGAAGCAGTGGAGACGGGCGCCGAGGAGGGTGAGAGCAGCAGCAGCGCGGGAGAGTCCGACACCTGGATCGCGATCAAACGAGCGCCGGTAAGTGGCGGCTGAACTGGGACACCGCTTGGCCAGTGGTCAAGAGCACCTGCGTCACGAACATCCCGGTCTCAGGTAACCGGAAATTCATAGCCCCGGCACCCCGGCACCCCGGCACCCCGCACCCCGTTCGTCCCGAGCGTCGCGCCAGAGGCGCAGAGTCGAGGGAGCCGTCCCTCAACCCAGGTGGAGGGGCAGATTTGAGTCGAGGGGGGCAGATTTTCGTGACGAGATTTCGAACTCCTTCGGTTGTACTCGGCTCCTGGCAGGTGGCCTCACCTCGTGGATGATCCTTCCCTCCTTTGAGGCACACCCCTTGCAATCCCCCGCCGGGCAGTCAACCCGATGGGAGGAAGCACGATGAACGCTTGGATGCGACGCAACACCTGGATAGGAACAGCAGCAGCTTTGATGGTGACGGCCTGTGGGCAACCCCCCCGGCAGCTCGACCCGGCCGAGCAGCGTTCGACGAAAAGCCGGGTGACGTCGGGGGCATCCCCCGCCCAGGTCCAGCAACTGGTGGATGCCAACTCGGCCTTTGCGTTCGACCTCTACCGCGAGGTGAAGGGCAAGCCTGGAAACCTGTTCTTCTCTCCCCAGAGTATCTCCGTGGCGTTGGCAATGACCTACGCGGGCGCCCGCGGGAACACCGCGTCCGAGATGGAAAAGGTGCTCCACAGTCCGCTCGCGGCAATTGACTACCATTCCACGGTGAACGCGCTGGATCAGGCGCTGGCCACCCGGGGCCGAGGAGCGAAGTCCAGCGATGGACGGGCCTTCCGCTTCAACATCGTCAATCAGGCCTGGGCTCAAACGGGCTTCAATTTCCTACCTGACTACCTCGACAACCTGGCCTTGAACTACGGCGCGGGACTGAAGCTCGAGGACTTCGCTCACGATGCCGAGACATCGCGGCAGACCATCAATGACTGGGCCTCGCAGAGGACGGAGCAGCGGATCAAGGACCTGCTTCCGCCCGATTCGGTGACAGGGGATACCCGGCTGGTGCTCACCAACGCGGTCTACTTCAACGCGGCCTGGAAACAGCCCTTCGCGAAGGAACAAACCGGAGTCGGCCCCTTCCATCTGCTCGATGGGACCACAGCTTCAGTTCCGATGATGAACAGGGAAGGTTCCCTTCCCTACACGGAGCAAGCGGGCGTTCAGGTAGTCGAGCTGCCCTACGACGGGGACGAGGTGTCGCTCGTCGCGCTCCTTCCTCCTGCGGGTCAGTTCGCCTCGTTCGAGGCTCAGCTCGATTCCGCCAAGCTGGCGTCCCTGCTATCTGGATTGAGCCCCACCCCGGTGAACCTTTCTCTCCCTCGCTTCACCACCGAATCCACCCTGCCCCTGACCGAAGTCCTATCCTCTCTGGGGATGAAAGCTGCCTTCACTCCCGAGACTGCCGACTTTTCCGGGATGGACGGAAGTCGAGCTCTCTCCGTCGGAGCGGTGCTCCACAAGGGTTTCGTCACGGTCAACGAGGCCGGCACCGAAGCCGCCGCGGCGACCAGGGTGGTGGTGGGAATCACCTTGGCCGGTCCGCCCGCTCGGGTGGTGACGGCTGACCGGCCCTTCGTCTACCTCATCCGGGATCGCGCGACCGGCGCGATCCTCTTTCTGGGGCGAGTGGTAGCGCCCTGATTTTCAGGCCCGCCCTGTCTTTCAGCGAGAAGGCAGGGCGTGGCGGGCAAAGGCCTCGCGAAGGTCGACGGGGACCTCCACGCTCTCGAATGAGTCCATGTCGATCGCGTCGGTCACGATGCGAAGCTCGGCGCAGAGGCCGTCCGCGCCTTCCTTGAAGAGCTGGTAGCGGCAGGTCATCGAGCGCTGCCCCACCTTCTCGCAGCTCAGCTCGACCCGGCAAAGATCTCCAAACCGCAGCGGGGCCCGAAAATCGGCCTCGGCGTGCACGGTGGGGAACCCGACCTTCCGGTCGATCAGCACCTGCGCATACGGAGTGCCCACCTCTCGCGCGAAGAACTCCTCGAAGGTCTGGTGGGTGTAGCCGAACAGCTTCGGGTAGTAGACCACCCGGGCGAAGTCGACGTCATCGAAGCGGACCGGAAGCGTGTGGACGAAGGCCATCGGTCACCCGAAGGCGTCGAGGTCGGTGATCGCCTTGCCCACGATCAGCGTGTGCACCTCGTGGGTCCCCTCGTAGGTGTAGACCGACTCGAGGTTGAGCATGTGCCGCACCGCGGGGTACTCGTCGGTCACCCCGTTGGCTCCGTAGATGCTGCGCGCGACCCGGGCAATCTCCAGCGCGCTCTTCACGTTGTTGCGCTTGCAGAGCGACACCTGCGCCGGGGTCACCTTCCCCTCGTCCTTCAGCCGCCCGAGCCGCAGCGAGAGCAGCTGCGCCTTGACGATTTCTTGCAGCATGTCGGCGAGCTTCTCCTGGGTGAGCTGAAAGGCCGCGATCGGCTTGCCGAACTGCACCCGGCCGAGCGCGTACTCCCGCGCCCCTTCGAAGCAGGCAATCGCTGCGCCGGTGACCGCGAAGGAGATGCCGAAGCGAGCGTTGTTCAGGCAAGAGAGCGGCCCGCGCAGCCCCTGGACGTTGGGGAGCATGTTGCGCGCAGGCACTCGCACGTCGGCAAACGAGAGCTCGGAGGTGTAGGAGGCCCGCAGGGAGAACTTCCCGGGAATCTCGCTCGCGGTAAAGCCCGGCATCCCCTTCTCAACGAGGAAGCCTCGGACCGACTCGGCCCCGCCGTCGTCGACCTTGGCCCAGACCACTGCCACGTCAGCGATGCTGCCGTTGGTAATCCACATTTTCGAGCCATTGACGATGTAGCCGTCGCCGTCCTTCCGCGCCCGGGTCCGCATTCCACCGGGGTCGGAGCCGAAGTCGGGTTCGGTGAGGCCGAAGCAACCGATCAGCTTGCCCTTCGCCATTCCGGGAAGGAACCGTTCCTTCTGCTCGTCGCTGCCGAAGGCATGAATCGGGTACATGCAAAGCGAACTCTGAACCGAGGCGAACGACCGGAGGCCGGAGTCGGCTCGCTCCAATTCTTGAAGGATGAGCCCGTAGGTGACGTTGCCCATGCCCGCGCATCCGTAGCCTTCGAGGGTCGCTCCGAACACGCCCATCTCGGCGAGCTTGGGGACGACTTCCATCGGGAAGGTGCCGTGGCGAAAGTGCTTGCCGACGATGGGTAGATATTCGCGGTCGACGAACGTGGCGACCAGGTCGCGGGCTGCCTTCTCCTCATCGCTGAGCAGGTCGTCGATGCGGTACATATCGGTGATCGCCGCG
>JAYUUC010000269.1:0-5776 GCA_043755105.1 Myxococcales bacterium | reverse complement strand
TCGGCCCCAGCGCGACCGAGAGCAGCCCATAGAGTACCGCGGTGGCAACGAAGGCCGCTCCGAGCTGGAGCACTGTCGCTCGGGCAGGTGCGTTGGCGCGGGTTGCCTGGAACGCCCGATAGAGGGCAAACGGGCCGAGCACGAAGGGAAGGAAGAGGGCGTTGTGCTTGGTCGCCAGGGAGAGGCCAAAGGCGAGGCCACAGGCGAGGACGTAGCGTCGGTCCCGCTGCGCTTTCCAGAAGGTGTAAACGGTGAGCAGCCACATCGCCGCCACGGGCATGTCAAAGCAAGACAGCTGGGCATTGAAAAATTGCCGCGGCACCAGGAAAAAAGACAGCGCGGCAAACAGAGCTGCGCGACGCCCGTAAGTGACGCAGCCGAGGCGGTAGAGGAGCAGGGGAATCAGTGCGGCGATCGCGAAGGCCGGCAGTCGGAAAGCCGCCGCTGGTCGGAGCCAGCCCAGGCCCTCGTGAAAGAGCAGGTACGAGAGCCCGAACAGGTTCTTCATCAGTGCCGGGTGCTCGTGGTTGAAGTCGAAGGCTCCGACAATCGCCCCGTCCGCGAACGCCGCCGAAGGGTCTCGGAAAAGCAGCTGGAACCAACGGGCGTGGGCTTCGGCCGCGGCAAAATAGACGCTCTCGTCGCGGGTGAAGCCGGCGGTGGCCTCGGTCGCCAGGAGCACCCCGAACGCCGTCGCGAACAGCAGCCAACCGACCCACTGCTCGTTGCCGAGGAGCCGCTCGACTCTTTCTCGCCATCCGTGGGGAGAAGGAACAGCCAGGGAAGCGCTCTCTGATTCGCCCTTGCGGGCTTCTTCCGTGGCCAAGGGAGTCATCGGGTGTCTCCGTAGCCGTACAGCTCAACGCAGACATCGCGGACATCGTTGTTGTCTGACTGGACCGAGAGCTTGATCGGGCCCGAGGGAGCCCGCTCGGATTGGGCCTGCTGCAGACCTTCGCGACCCGGAGGCAAGGTCAGATCGACCTGCTTCGCGCCTGCGGCGAGGTCATCGACTTCGACGTGCACCGGGGTAAGGCTGGGGGAGTGGAAGAAACCGCGGTCCCAGGTCAGCCCCGCCTGGAGCGAGAGCTGTTGAACTGGCGGAAGGTCGGCCATCTCCATCACCAATTTCGTCGGGCCTCCGGGAGGCTTCATCCACAGGCAGCGGCGGGGCTGGTAGAGGATTTCGTGCCACTCGGGGGCAACGTAGACATTGCCGGGGCAGCGGTGGGCTCGGCCGTCGAAGGGACAGGGTATCTGAGCGCCTCCAGGTTGCTCCAGATACACCCGCGCCGAGGCGAAGCGGTCGACGGCGGAGTAGAGGGCAGGGCGATGTCGGAGGTTGCGGTAGAGCGTCAGCTCGAGATTTCCGAAGCGGCGAGAGGCTCCCACCCGCTCTCGTTTGGGAGCGAAAGCGGCTTCGAAGGCCGCGTCGTCGGTTCGGGGCTGGTGGGGCTGCGCGAGGACCCAGATTCGGGAATAGGGGACGAATGGATCGGCCTCATCTCCGAGGTAGCCGACCACCGGTATCGTATCGGGCACGAAGAGGCGTTCTCGTTCGGTCCACCAGGGCTGGAGCAGAACCACATCGCCGGGCTGCGCCTCCTGCTCCAGGGTCTGCTGGAGCAGGCGTTGATCGCTGTCGTTCACCGCCGCGGACCTGACCTTGAGCTGCACGCCCACCGCGAACAGCGCGGCGAGAATCAACGCGGCGAGCTCGAGGCGGGGACCCCAGGCGAGGGCAGAAGGGGCGGAGCGGGGCTCAGGACTTGGCAAGACGGATCTTCTGCTCGCTCTTGTCGCGGCAGAAGGTGCAGAAGGTGGACTCTCCGGCCGCGAAGGAAGGAGTCCAAGGCGGGTACATCGCGCAGCGAGGATCGAGGCAGTGGTGCAGTTCCCAGCAGTGGCCGAGCTGGTGAAGGCTGTGGCGGGCGATCAACTTCAGACCGTCCTCCAGACCCTTGGTGCCGTCGGTGGAGACGATCGCCTTGTCCATTCCGTAGACGGCAAAGCCGAAGGTCGGCGCGGTCCCTGAAGGGAGCGTCCGCTCCTTGAGCTTGCGCGAGGTGAGGTAGAGCAGCTTGTCGTCGGGATAGGCGCGAACGCTGTCGACGGTGTCGAGCAGCTTCTGGGCGTCGAGCGGTGCGCTCATTCCCGCCGGGGTCTTCAACTCTGCGGAGTGTTCGCAGCCAACCGCGAACGCGGCGTAGAGCGTCTGGCAGAGCTTGGCCAGCGGCTTGTCTTCAAAAGAGTCGAGCGTGACGACGCGGATCACCGGATTCCGTCCTTGGGCTTAAAGCCCTACTTCTTCTTCGCCTTGGGCTTCTCTTTACCCGCAGCCGCTTTGGGCGCCGCCGCCGCCGCCTTCGGAGGCCGACCGCGACGGGCCGCAGGCGCCTGCACCTCGAGCTCGACGATCGGCTTCACCTTCGGGGGACGGCCGCGCTTCTTCGGCTCGGGAGGAGGCGTGGCTTCGACCTTGGCGGGACGACCCCGTTTGGGCTTGAGCGTCAGCGCTTCGTCGTCGAGCAGGGAGCTGCCCATCGGCTGCGTCTCGTCGTCGTCGGAGAGGACCGGCTTCTTGGCCGCCTTCGGGGCCTTGACGGCCTTCGCTCCCTTGGCCGGCTTTTCGGGGGCTTCCTCTTCGTCCTCGGACGCTTCCTCGGCTTCGGGCTCGGCCTGCGCTTCGAGCTCGTCGGGCGGCAACTCGAGGTCGCCGTCGAGGCCGAGGAGGTCTCCGCCCAGGTCGAGTCCGTCGTCCTCCCCGCTGCCGGGGATTGCAAACTCTGCCGCGGTGCGCTTGGGGCGCTCCCGGCCGATGGGGAAAAGGATGATGTCGATCGAGTCCTCTGCGTCGCACTCGGGAACGCCAAGCGAGACCGCGATCTCGGTCACCAGCAGGTGGCGGGCGCTGTCGTAGAGCTCGCGTTCCTTGGTCGGCAACGGGCGCAGCTCGGAGAGGACTTGCAGCCCCTTCACCACTTCGGCGAGGCCGAGGATTCCGCCCTGGCTCATCCGCTCGACGTTGGTGCGGGCGCGCTGCTTCCAGTCGAGGTCGGCCTTGTCGCTGTCCGAGTTGAGGAAGCTGTAGATGGCCGTCACCTCTGCCGAGGTGGCCACCTTGCGCAGGCCGATGGTCTGAACCTTGGCCTCGGGGACCATCACCACCGCGCCGTCCTCCTCGCGCTTCATGGTGACGAAGGTGAGCTTCTGCCCAGCAATGTCCTTGGCCTCGATCGCGAAGACGAGGCAGACACCCTGGTTGGGATAGACGACGCGGTCGCCGACTGCGAGCGACAAGTGCGGGGAGAGCTCTGTCATTCGCCCCTCAGGCGAGGAACCGATGGGAAGCCCAGGGGTCGTACCACAACCCCCGCGCACCGCCACCGCTATTGCGTGCGAAAGCGCGGGAAGAAGATGGGTTGGTTCTACCGGCCGGCGACGCTGAGGCCCGACAGCTGGGCCGCATTCCGCGCAGCGGCCTGGCGAAGGACCATGCCGGTGAGGACCTGGTTGAGCCGAGCGTCGATGTGGGCGTTGACCAGTGCTTCGTCGACCATCAAATCCCCGCCCTGAGTGGCCCGCGACTGCTCACTGGAGGTCATCGCCGTGGCCGCCAGAACCGAAACTCCCAACACCAGTGCCGCGATCAGCTTCTTCATCGGTGCAACCTCCTGCTCGCTTTCGCGGAGCTCGTTTGCACACATGGTAGGAGCGTTGCCCTTTCGATCAATTTATTGGCTACACCCGGCTACGCCGCCGGGCAGGAATGTAGCGGTGGCGACACCTGGAGATTTCTTGACGATGGCCTCCTTTGCCCAATGGACCACGACCGCAACGCTGGTCTGCACGCTGTGCGGCTGTTCGGACAAGAACCTCGAACCGCTGAGGGCGCTCGCTCCGGCGCCGCTGCCCTCGCTGCGAAATGGCAGGAGCGATGCCGGCGGGGAGCTCGATGATTCGCTGCACGTCGCAGCGCCCTCACCGGTTCGGGGCGGGAAGCTGCCCGTCGGAGCGACGGTGCTTCAGGTTTCCGGGGACGAGGTGACGCTGGGGAGCCGGCACTTCAGTTTCGGTGGCCCGGACGCAGGTTCGGAGCTGACCGCGCTGTTGCCGCAAAAGGTTCCGGTGTTGCTGGTCCCCACGTCGGAGGTCTACCTCGCGCAGGCCGCATCGCTCTTGAGGGTGCTCGACGACGGCGGCTACTCGGTGTTCCTGCGTCACCCTAAAGGAGAGGTGGCTTATCCATTGGTGCTTCGAGACGAGAAGGCATTCCAGGCCTGGCTCGACGAGCCGAAGCCGGGGAAGGTGAGGGTGATCCAGCGCTCCGACGGGTTCGAGCTGCAGACCAACGTCGGGAAGCTTCCCGGAGCCGATCCCAATGGCCCGACGGTGCCGATTCGCGGCGGCGGGCCGGACCTGGCGACGCTGCGGAAGGGGCTGGAGCGACTCAAGCACCGCTTCGACAGCGCTCCGGACCTCTGCTTCGTGCCGTCGTTCGGCACCGAGCTGAGCAAGGTCGCCGCTGCGATGTCCTCAGACTATGGAGAAGGCGGCGAGGCGATTTTTGGGGAGCTCTGCCTCGTCTATCCGCGCGGCTGACGCCGAGGCGAGGGCTCAACAAAGGCTTCGATACGGGAATTGAGCGCCCCGGCGCGTGTATACGGCGTCTACCTCTCACAGGAATCAAATGATTCATCCTTTTCGACTGTGCATGGGGGCTGAGCGCTGCTGCAGAGTTGCGGTTTTCATTGCGCTGGCGGTCTCGTCGTCGGCCTGCCCATCGCCCTATCAGCCGTTCTGCAAAGTCCGCAGCGCGAGGCAGGTCAGTAGCAATAGGGGTGTATTGCTTCCGCGGCCCGGTGAGAGGTCAGCCTGATCTCGACGAAGTCAGTGCCCGTCGCTGACGGAGGGGTGGGCTCGATCGAGCGAACTGTCACCGTCGAGGTGTTTGGAGTCGATGGAGATGCTCGACGGCAATTCCAGGTGAGACTGGGGCCGAACGTGGCCCAAGCCTTCGGTCCGGCCATGGTTGATACGCGGGAGGGGCTCGCGATGTTGACCACGAGCGTGACTGCTGAAACTCAGGCCGACGGAGGTGCAGCAATTGTCACCCGGAACCAGCTCGAGTTTCGCTGGCAAGATGGCGGGGTGGAGGCCCTCCCCCTTGGCGCTGATTGCGTCAATTGCGATCCAGGCCCCGACGCGCATGCGGTGCCAGCGGCGCTCTATCGCATCGGCGAGACGGTCGTTCTGGATGAAATTCACTTCGGCGGTCTGGGAGGAACCAATGTTCAAGAGCTGAGCGCTTACTCCCCGACGGGCATCCCGCTGGCTGCACATCTGAAGTTCGACTTCGCTGGGCCGATAAGCTTGTTGCCCGGAACAGACGCGCTCGCCTTCTTCCCGGGCCCCCGACTGATTTCAGAGCACCTGGAGTTCATCTCGGCCGCGCCCCAGGTTCCCCAGAGTGAAAGCTCGGCAGCTGATTGGAACATTGCGGAAAGGCAGGTGGTGACTGCATTCCTCGGTGAAAGCAATGTCTTGATGCAAGGCTTCAACTTTTCGGGCGACGTCCAATTCGGTCCGATCAAGCTCTCGGAGGGAGAGAGGATTGACGGTGTCGCAAGATCTGCGCACGGCGTTGGAATTCTTTTCGTTGGCAGCACTCCGAACTTTGATAGCAAATTGAAAACAAGCTGGTTTGCGTTCGTCGACGAGAAGGGAGTGAAGCGAGGACCCGATGTTCCCATCGAAGCAGGTCAATTTTCGGGTG
>JAYUUC010000268.1:0-5782 GCA_043755105.1 Myxococcales bacterium | reverse complement strand
CGAGCTCCGTTCTCTGACTCTGGCGTGCAGCTATGTATACAGCTGCACTTGAAGCGAAGAATCATCACGGAGGAAGTGCTACAATTCATAGCCTTTAGCAGGAACCGGGGTCGGCTTTGATGTTGCTATCCCTCTGAGGGCAGTCCCACCCCACCTCGGAGCTCCCCCATGAAGAAGAAGCTGTCCCTGAAAGTTCGCGCTGTGAAGGTTCTCGACAACCAGCAGCTGGGTCTTGCTGTAGGCGGGTATGGTACCGACCCGATCACCGGAACGAGGTACACCAGCACCGGTTGCAGCATCGGCAGCTAATCCCCGCACTTTCAATCAGTATCGAAACGGTGCTCGCCCTGGGTGAGCACCGTCTTCGTGCGTCTACAGACATTCGAAACCTTCCAGGCAAACTCCATCGCAAGAAAAGGATCGAATGTATGATTTTAGGGGTGCACCTCGGCTGGACGTCACCGGCACCAACATCACCCGCACCGGTTACAGCATCAGTAGCTAATCACCGCTCTTCAGCTCAGAATATGAACGGTACTCACCTTGAGTGAGCACCGTTTTTTCTGCGTCACCCCTCCGTCGAGGAGATGAGCTCCCGGTGATCAAAAGCCCGCGTTTTCGTGCGTCCGCGGTGGTTGCTGTCCGTACACCTCTCTTGCCCTTCGAAGCATTCTCTGGACTCTCGGAGAATATGACGCTCGCAGCGGCACGGGCCGGAGGCGAACGAGAGCCTTCCCGATTGAAGTTGCAGGCCGACACTGATCGGGACCTGGTTCGCAGAAGGCTCGAGGCGCTGTCCGAGCTTCCGGAAGTGGCCGAAGCCATTTTTCTGGCTTCCCGGCCACTCGCGCTGGCGCTGCAAGGCTGGGAACCTGCGCGTTCCACCCCCGAGCGGCAGCGACTGGAGCGGTCTCTGCTCCGCTACGTGGCAAGGATGAGTGGCAGGGCGACTCCCTTTGCACTTTTCGGCGCCTGGACACCGGCCAGGGTGGAAGGCCTCGCAGCGCCAATCACCGATCTTCGTCGCGTCGAACGCCGCGTGACCCGCGTCTCCCTCGCGGCGCTTCTCGGTGTCGCGGAGCGCATCAGGAACACGCCGGACCTGGAACCGCAGCTTCGGTATTTCCCCAACGCCAGTGTTTACCGTCTGGGCAATTTGCTTCGCTGGATGGAGAGGGCTGGGCTGTCAGGAGAATTTCGCTCGAAGCTGGTGGACGCAGAAGTCAGCGAGTGGGTCGAGCTTGCGCGCGAGACCTGCCGGCCGGGCCTACGCCGACAGCAACTCGAGGCACAGCTGGCACTCACGTTGAAGGAACAGGCGAACCCAGCGGAAATCTCAGCTTTCGTCGCCGAATTGATCGACGCCCAGCTTCTGGTCCCCGACCTCGAGCCTCCGCTCAGCGGTCCCGAGCCTCTGGACCACCTGCTTCAGAGCGCGCGGACGCTCGGCGCACCCCACGCGCGAGCCCTGGAAGAAGTCGCAGTGCTGTTGAAGGCCCTGGATGCACAGGGGCCCGGCGCCCCCGTTGAAGCGTACCGGTCGCTCGGCCAGACCCTGCACTCCGTCGGCGTCGATCTCGAAGACCCGCACCTCTATCGGGTCGAGTTGCTGCGGGAACTTCCCGATGCCAGGGTACCGACCGAAGCGGCCAGGCTCCTGATCAAGGGCGCAACCTTGTTGCAGAGATCTGCCCCCGCCCGCAGTCTGAACGGGGTAGCCGAGGCGCTCGACGACTTTCGTTCAGCCTTCCTGAAGCGGTACGAATCAGAAGAGGTTCCTCTCCTCACTGCCCTCGATCCCGAAAGGGGCATCGGCTTCGGCAGCCGTTCTCCTCCGCCTGGCAGTTCGGTCCTTGCAAAGCTGCCTTTCCCTGGGCTCCGACCTTCTCCCGTACTTGATGAGCGAGACTTGCGATTGCTGCGTCACCTTCAGCACCTCGCCGTCGACGCTCGTGAGCTGGTGCTGTCGGAAACAGAGGTGGCAGCGCTGGGTGGTGAATCGAGCAAGCCGCTGCCTGATGCATTCTCGGTGACCGGCGCGATGGCGATAGACCCCGGTTCGTGCGCAATCGAAGTCATCGTTCATCAGGTGCGGGGACCGTCGGGGGCCCGGCTGTTGTCGAGAATCTCCGAGTCTTGTGCGTCCTTCCGGGAGTGTCTGCGGGTCCATCTCGCCGAGGAGGAAGCGCTGCAGCCCGAGGCCACTTTCGTGGAAGTCGTGCATCTGGCCGATGCCTTCCGAGCCGATGGGCTGCGGCGGCCGGGCCTCCGTCCGATGGAATGGGGTTGGCTCGGCAAGTCAGGGGTTCCTCCGGAGCGTCAACTGAAAGCCGAGGACCTCACCGTCCAGGTGGTGGGCGGTCGGGTGGTATTGCGCTCTCGTTCTCTGGGCCGCGAGGTGCTGCCCCGAATGACCACCGCCGTCCGGCCCGAGCTTCACGGTCTGCCGCTCTATCAATTTCTCCAGGCACTCCAGGAACAGGGCGTCGCCGGCATGCTCGAATGGAGCTGGGGAGCGCTCGAGGGCAGCCCCTTCCTCCCCCGCGTTCGCTCCGGAGCGGTGGTGCTCTCCCGGGCTTGCTGGAATCTGGACGAAGGAGATGCCCGTCGCCTGGGTGCGCTCGAGGGAGCCGCGCTCTTCTGCGCGGTCGCCGAGCTGAGGGAAGCGCGACATCTGCCCCGTCAGGTCACGGTGTTCGAACCGCCGGACCAGCACCTGCCGCTGGATCTCGAAAACATTCTCTGCGTCGAAGTGCTGGGCGACCTGCTCAGACGAAACGGGGGCGCCCGACTGTTCGAATGGTTTCCCCGCCCCGAGGCCTCATGGCTCGGAGCGCCAGGGGCGCATTTCGTCCACGATCTGGTGGTCCCGGTCGTGCGGGTCGGTCCAGTCGAACCCCGCCCTGTCCCTGAAGGCTTCACCCAAGGGAATGAGTGGACCTGGTTCTTGCGAGACGACGAACCCACCCGTCATTCCGGAACGGTGCACCGGAGGTTGGGCCCGGGCTCTGATTGCTTGTCGCTCCAGTTGGCCACCGGCAATCGCGACGAGCTCCTCCGGCAGCTTCATCCGCTGATCGGCTCGATGAAGGAAACAGGTGTGCTGCGCTCGTGGTTCTTCATTCGGTATGGGGACCCGGACGATCATCTTCGTTTACGGCTGTTCGGTGCCCCCGAGGTCCTCTGGGGCGAAGGGCTCCCCGCGCTCCACCGGGAATTCGAACCGCTCGTCGCCTCCGGGTTGATCAACGACTTTCGGGTCTCGACCTATGTTCGAGAGGTCGAAAGATATGGCGGTCCCGGGGCGATGCCATTGGCAGAATCCCTGTTTCACGGGGACAGTGAGCTCGCGCTCGGTTTGCTCTTTTCGGGCGAGCTACCGCTGGCCGATCCACTTCGCTGGCAGCTGACGGCCTACCGGATCGAGCTGTGGATGCGGCAGCTGGGGCTGACCCAAACAGAGCGTCTCCACCTGATGGAGCGTGCCCGCGACGGGTTCCGCGTCGAGCACGGCTACAATCCGGCAATGGCTCAGGCCTTGAGCCTGCAGTTCAGAACCCACCGGACGTTCTTCGAGCGGGTGCTCGAGGAACCGTGGTCACCCGAACCGGAAGAGCGACCCGGGGTAGAGCAGTTGCTGGAGTTCTCGAAAGCGATGGCTCCGGCGATCGCTGGGCTCAAGGCCCTGGAACAAAGCGGCCAGCTCACCCACCGGGTGTCATCAACGACCTGGAGCTACCTTCACATGTCGGTGAACCGCCTCGCAGAGTCGCCGCGCACCCTCGAATGGTTCCTCTACGAGATGTTCTCCAAGGCCTATCGCTCTACCCTTGCGAGGAAGGAATCGGGTGAAAGTCCAACCCCCTGAATTGCGAATTGCCGTGTTCTAGCCGGGCCGATCCTGCCCCCACTACCGTCGGCGGCTCTTGAACTTTCCGCCTCCGCCGCCCTTCTTCGGGCCCTTCCCTCCCCCTCCTGGCTTCGACTTTCTCGAGGTCTGGTGTGCGGGAGGCGCCGACTCACGCTGAAGCGGCGGAGCGCCCCGGCGAGACGCGAGGGCGCGAAGCCGATCGAACCCGGGGTGAGCCGATGAGGCATCGGCTCCGGGATCTGCGGGAACTCCCAACGCCTCGGGCGGAGGTTGCGGCGAGCGGCTCCGAGGCGAACTGAAATCAGTTCCCCGGTCCCGCGAAGCCAAGCGTCCACTTTCCTGTCCTGAACCTGCCGAGCGGCCCTGCGCACCGGGCCGCACTCCACCCGACGGTTGTCCTCGCGCCCACGGGGCTCCACTCCGCCCTGCGGAGGAAGCGCCACGGCCTGGCGATCGAACGGCTTCCGCAGCCCGACTGGCACCGCCCCGCGGAGAGGGACTTCGGCCCTTTCCGCGTCCTCGCTCACCCACCGGCGTGAGGTTCCGCTCTTGCTTCGTCGCGGTGTCGGCGAACTGCACCACCTCGAAGTCGATCTGCCGGCGCTGGGTGTTCACCGAGACCAGCTGCACCCGCAGCTTCTCTCCCACCCGCACCTTCCGGCCCGACCCGAACACCAGGGAGTAGCTGTCCTTGTTGAACTCAAAGTCCGGCTCCAGGCTCTCGCCCTTGACCAGGCCTTCGATGAACAATCCCTCGAGCTCGATGAAGAAGCCGAAGTCGGTGAGCGACGACACCGCGGCGTCGAACTCCTCGCCCACCCGGTCCTTCATCAGCAAGGTGGCGTAGAACGAGATCACCTCGCGTTCCACCTGCATCGCGGCGCGCTCCCGCTCGGAGCTCTGCACCGCCATCTCTTCGAGCCGCTCGGTCTCTTCTTCCAGCTCGTGCTCGGGCCGGCGCTTGTTCTTGCGCGCCCAGTGCGCCTTGAGCAACCGATGCACCAGCAGGTCGGGATAGCGTCGAATCGGCGAGGTGAAGTGGAGGTAATTCTCCGCTCCCAGCCCGTAATGCCCGACGTTCTCGGAAGAGTAGACCGCCTGCATCATCGAGCGCAGCGCCAGCTGGGTCAGCGCCCGCTGCTCGGAGTGGCCTGCCATCTGTGACAGCAGACCATTCAGATCCTTCGAGCTGATCGCCCCGGTGCTCCTGGCTGTGAAACCGAAGACCTTCGCCAGCGCGGCAAACGCGGCGAGCTTGTCCTCATCGGGCTCGCCGTGGAACCGGTAGACCGAGGGCAGCTTGTTGTCCTGGCAGTAGCGCGCCACCGCTTCGTTGGCCGCGAGCATGCACTCTTCCACCAGCTTGTGGCTCTCGAGCCGATCGCGCTTCACCATCCGCGCCGGTTGCCCTTCGCGGTCGAGCTCGATCTTGGTTTCAGGAAGATCGAAGTCGATCGAACCGCGCGTCTTCCGCATCGCAGTGAGAATGCGCGAGAGCGCCATCGCGTGCTCGAAGCGCTTCTTGAACGCATTGCGGTGGGGAACGTCCTCGCCCGAGAGTACCTGGTGTACTTCGTTGTAAGTGCACCGCGCCGCGCTGCGCATCACCCCGGGGTAGACCTCGGAGCTTTGCTGGGTTCCCGCGCGGTCGAAGATCATCTCCGCCACCATGCAGAGCCTGTCCTCCTCGGGCTTGAGCGAGCAGATTCCGTTCGAGAGCCGCTCCGGCAACATCGGGAGCACCCGGTCAGGCAAATAAACCGAGGTGGCGCGGTGGTAGGCCTCGGCGTCGAGCGGCGTTCCTTCTCGGACGTAGTGGGTCACGTCGGCGATCGCCACCACCAGCCGCCAGCCCTGAGGGACCGGTTCAACGTAGATCGCGTCGTCGAAATCGCGCGCGTCCTCGCCATC
>JAYUUC010000267.1:0-5791 GCA_043755105.1 Myxococcales bacterium | reverse complement strand
CGCGACCCGTTTCCACTGCCCGGTTTGGCGATCGTGCTCGGCGGCGCCACCGTGGCCCCAGCCGGAGTGGCTTCAACGGTGCCCTCTTCCCCTGTCGCCCTGCCTGGAGGGGCAGCCCCCGCGGGCGCGGTCCCCGGCGAGGCAGTGCCGAGGGAAGGAACGACCGCCGCAGTGGGCGGGGCCGGGGTGACGGCGGCGTGCGCTGGAGCAGCCATCGGGACCTCGACCGGGGACGGAGGCGGCGGGGTTCGAATGCGCCCGTACATCAGCCACCCACCGGCAAACACCACGCCTGCGAGAACGGCTCCGACCATGGGCCCTCGCCACGGCCTTCGCGCGGATAGACCTGCTGAAGCGTCAAGGTTGCCCTCGACGGGCTTCGCAGGGGCGCCGGCCAGAGCCGATGCCAGGTTGGCCACCGCCACGGACTTGCCCGGCTCGGTCTTGGGCGCGAACGGGTTCGAGAACCCAGGAACATCGACCCCGGTGGCCGCCAGCGTCGCCAGCGACGGAATCCGGGTCTTGAGGTTGTAGCGATCTGGCCCGAAGAAGTTGAGCATGTACTGGCCAATCATGTTCCCGCCCGACGCCGAGGTATTGGCGCCCACGAACCGCTCCAGGTCGGTGGCCATCTCCCGCGCGGTGGCGTAGCGATCCTCAACCTGGGTGGCCATCGCCTTCAGCACCACCGCCTCGAGCTCGGGAGGAAGATCCGGGCGCAACTTCCGCGGGGGCTCGAATTCACCAGTGAGCACCGCACGCAAGATCGCGAGGTCGTTGTCCTTGGCGAACGGACGCACGTTGGTGAGCGCCTCGTAAAGGCTGACCCCGAGCGCGAAGACGTCGGCCTGCCGGGTCACCCCCTCGCCCCGCGCCTGCTCGGGGGACATGTACATGTACTTGCCTTTCACCACCCCGGTCTTGGTGTTGTTGAGGCGCGACTCGGCCTTGGCGATGCCGAAATCGAGGACTTTCACTTGCCCCTGATAGGTGACGTAGATGTTCGAGGGGGAGATGTCCCGGTGCACCACGTTCAGCGATCGGCCGGTCTCATCGGTGAACTCATGCGCGAAGTGCAGCCCGTGGGCGGCATCGGCGATCACCCGCACCGCTACCCCGAGGGGAACGAACTCGTGCCGTCGGCCGGCGGCCCGAAGCATCACCGAGAAGTCCTCCCCGGCGAGATACTCCATGCAGATGTAGTAGCAACCATCGGCGAGTCCGAGATCGTTGATCTGGATGATGTTCTGGTGGGCCAGCCGCGCCGCCAGCCGCGCCTCATCGAGGAACATCGCGATGAATTCTCCCCCTTCCGACAGATGGGGGAGCATCCGCTTGATCACCACGTTGCGCTCGAAGCCCTCCGCGCCCACCTGCTTGGCGAGAAAGATTTCGGCCATTCCTCCCTCGGCCAGCTTTCGCACCAGGAAGTACTTCCCAAACTGGCGGACGGCGATCGGGACCTCGGCCTTCGTTGCCACCGGTGCCGCTACTTCCACGGCGGGGATCTTCGCCGGCGCGCCGACCGCGGTGAGGATGTCGTTGGGACGCTTGCGTTCTGGACCCGGCATCTATTTTCCTCGCCGCAAGGTGCGGACGGTGAAGACCTCGGGGCCACTCGAAGGAACCATCCGGAAGATCACCAGGGGCGGCTTTCCGGTGGGCGCCACGCTGGCCTGAAAGCGCGCCTTCTCATCGAGCGTGACCGGCCGACCGTTGACGAAGACCCTGGCGCCCACGGGTGCGACGCCTGCGACTTCGATGGTGTTCCCCACCAGCAGCTCACCGTTGCGCGGTGAGCGGATCACCAGGTTGGGGACTGCGTTGTCGTAGGCGAGCTCGAGCTGGCTGGTCTTGCCTCCGCGCAGCTCGACGCCGGTCGAGGACAGGGGCATCACTTCCCAGATGTAGTTGCCCTCGACGAGGATGCCGGCTTCCAGGGGCAGCCGCTCTTCCTTGACGCTCCGCTCGACCACTGGCTTGTCGAGCGCGTTCTCCTTGTAGACCCGCAGCCGGTACGCTGCAGCGTTGGGCTCGGGGCGATAGGTGAAGGTCACCGCCGGAGGTTTGTCCTGGTAATAGATGGTGGTCTTCTCGGTCCCCTCGGGAACTTCGTTGCGAACCCGGCCCAGCTCCTTGTCCGCCGCTTCGGGCTGGAACACGGCGCTCCCGCTGTCCACCTCTTTGCCGCCGTCCGCCTCGGTGATTCGCCAGAACAGCGCACCCTGCCGCGGAGCAGGCAAGTCGACCTGGGCCTGGTGCACCACCCCCGACAGGAGCTTGTCCGAGAAGCCGCGATCGGTAGCGACCTCGACCTTGTAGTCGTGGGCCTCACCGCTCCACGCCAGCGTCAACGCCTCGAGTCCGGAGTGAAACACCCTCAGCCCCTGGCGCGACGGGAGCACCAGCTCGCGCCGACCGGCGGCCTCGACTTTGGGAGCCCCTTCGCTCGGAACGGTCGCCGTCTGACCGGCGCGAAGCGCGACCTCGGCGCCATTGCTGCGCAGCAGCAGGTCCCCGGTCAACGAGGTCACCCCGACGCCGTCAGCGGTCTTCACCAGCGTGAACTGACCCCCGGCATCGCTCACCAACTCCAAGCCTCCGACCCGGAGCTGGCTCTTTCTGTCGGCCGCGAGGCTGCCGAGCAAGTCGCCCCGGGTCAGGGTCAACGATGACTGCTCGAGGCCGTTGCCTCGCTCGCTCTTGTCGAAGACGATCTCCGCGCCCTTGTTCAAGGTGAAGCGAGAAGTGGACTCGGGAAACTGCAACACCGAACTGCCGTCTTTGACCCGCACCCCTTCGCCCGCACTGAGCTCGGCACCGGCCTTTCGCACTGCCACCCAGGTCCGGGCGTCCTTCTTCTTCACCTCGGTGCGCCCGCTGGTGGACAGCAGGATCACCTGGATCGGTTCCAGAACCAGCGAGGGGGGTGGGGCTGAGTGGGTGAACTCCGCCGACCCCAGGGTGACCACCAGGGTGTCTCCCGCGTTGGCGTTGCGGGTCTGACCGTCGCGCGAGACGAATGCCACCGTGCCCACCCGGACCTCGATGTTTGCCGAGTCCTTTCCCACCACCACCGACACTTCGTTCAACGTCGAGCCCAGCCGAGTGAGTCCGAAGGGCGTCGAGATCGACAGCATCACCGTGCCTCCGAAGTTGCCCGGAGCGGGCGCAGGCGTCCGCGAGAGAACCAGTCCGCGCGCCACCTCGAGCACGATTCCAGTCTTGTCTTCGCCGATCACCAACCGGGCGTCGGGGCCGATCTCGATCACCCGATCTCCCGGAAAGCGAATCGTCGCCTCCGCTCCGGCGCCGGTCTCGATCGCGTCCTTGACGTAGAGGTAACCCAGCTCGGCGGGGACGGTCTTGCCGGCCCGCTGCAGCGAGACCTGACCCTTCTTGAATTCCAGAGTCGCAC
Organism: Myxococcales bacterium; assembly: GCA_043755105.1. GTDB lineage: Bacteria > Myxococcota > Myxococcia > Myxococcales > Myxococcaceae > JAYUUC01. The sequence continues at coordinate 2,373 of JAYUUC010000267.1, read as the reverse complement.
TCGGAGGAGAGGCATTCGACGCGGCGACTCCAGCGCCCCCCCCCGAGCACGCAGCACCGACGACCGCGATCAGGGCGACCCCGCTCCAGGTCTGCCACTGTGTCCTCGGCGCCGGGGTGCTCACTGGGGGTGCATGTCCACGTTGAAGATTGCCTGGTCGCCGTCCTTCACCCGTACCGAACGCGCCTGGCGGATGAAGCCAGGGGCCGAGATGATCACGCTGTACGTTCCTCCCTCGACCTTGAAGGTGAAGGCGCCCGCGGCGTTCGCCCGGGTCTTGATGTGCGCCTCGGGAAGCTCGAGGTCGGCGCTGATCGGCTGACCGCCGCGGGTACTCCGCACCAGCCCGCTGATGGTGGAGAGCGCCCTGCGCGCTTCATGCAACAGCGCGATCGGCATCGGTGACTCCTGTGACGCCACCACCGATGCCACTCCCTTGCCCGGCTTGTAACCCTTCAGAGTCACCGACAGCTGCAGCAGCCCCGGGGGCAACTTCTCGAACCTCACCTTGCCCTCCGCGTCAGAGACAGAGTGGTGGCCGGCGTAGCTCACGGTGGCGCCTTCAAGCGGAGCTCCCGATTCCTTGTCGGTCACCCGCACCGCGACGCTGCCCACCTTGGGGGGCTCACGACGAAGCGCGATCTTGAGGTCGCCCTGCTCGCCCGCCACCACTCTGGCTACGCCGTCGCCAGGCAGATAGCCGGGCGCCGTGGCACGGGCCGCCGCCTCGCCGGGGCGAAGCGCCTCGACGGTGAACGCGCCGTCGGCCGCCACCGTCACCGGCTGCGCCTTTCCTTCCTGGGTCAAGGAGACCGACGCCCCCTGCAGCGCCCCTCCCGTCGCCTCATCGACCACCACCACCCGCACGGTTCCGAATCGCGGAGGAGGCGGCGGAGGCGGCGCGTCGAGCCACTTCAATGACAACGCCACGCCGAGCCGCGACAGCTGCTGGGTAGAGCAGAGCCCGCTGGCCTCGGCCCCGCTGCAGACGGCCCCGGTGGAGCGAAGAGAGTCGTTGACGTACTGGTAGTCGAGCAGCGCGCCGTAGGCGAGGGTGTTGACGTTGCCCAGCGGAATCAGCACCGAGGCTCCAGCAGCGAAGCCGCTCGACTGGGCCGGGTTGCCCGCGCCGTCGGAAGCCGCCAGCGGCAAGGGGTACTCGCCTCGCGCTTCGATCACGGCAAGCCCCAGGTCCAGCCCCGCCTTCGCCGCGAACATCACCGCGTGGCGTTGACCGGCGGCGAGCACCGGCTGTACCGAGCTGCCGAACGACGGCAATTGAGCGAAGCCGTAGCCCACAAGCGCTTCGAGCCGGAGCGGACCGGCAGACAGCCGCGCGGAAGGACCCACGTGGCCGCGCAGCAGAGCTCCCGAGGTCACCACTCCTTCCGAACCCAGCAGCGCAAAGCCCTCGCGCTGAACCGAGAGCCCCGCACCGAAGTGGCCCGTTCCGAAATAGCCCACCGCCAACCCGACGTCGTTGGGCGTCAACCCGCTGTAGGTGAGGCCTGGCCCGAGGTCCTGCTGTGCTCCCGAGCGGAGCGATACGCCGTAGCGCAGTCGCAGCTCGGCGAGCTCGGTGGGGCCAAGCGCAGGTCCCGGCTCGGCGCGCGCCGCTCCGCTACCCAGCAGGCAGGACAAGGACAAGGCGAGACTGACCGCGAGGCGGAAGTGGGTCATAGGAGCGCCGAAACCACGCAACTATAGAGGGCGATACCGCTGCACTCCCAACAAACTTCCACGCGTACAACGGCCGCGCTGCACGCACATCGGGGAAGGAACCCGAACCCGTTCTTGCCGCGATCCTGTGTGTCTGCTACAGATCCCGCCTTCCGGCAGCGGCACCTAACCCTCGGAAATCTCTTTTAAAAAACCCCAACAGGGGCTCAAGTAGAAGACATTAAGCGGAGGGGAGCGTCTCGGGCATGGCAACCCAACTGGTGATGTATGAGGAAGAGTTCACCAAGATCAACGCGGTGTGCGATCGCCTCACCAAGGACGCCAACGCCAAGATTGTCTTCCTCGTCGACAAGAATGGACAGCTGATCTCGGCGGCGGGGCAGACGCAGCAGATCGACACCACGTCGCTCGCATCGCTCACTGCCGGCAATGTCGCCGCGATGGGAGGTCTGGCGAAGTTGATCGGGGAGCACGAGTTTCCCAATCAGTTTCATGAAGGAGCGAAAGACTCGCTCTACATGACGATCGTCGGCAGCCGGGTGGTGCTGGTGGTGATCTTCGACAATCGGACCAGCCTCGGATTGGTACGGTTGAGGATCAAGAAGGCTTCAGAAGAGCTCGCCCGAATCTTCGAGACGCTGGTGAAGAAGAGTGACGCGCCCGGAGCCAACTCGCCCTTCAACGAGATCTCTG
>JAYUUC010000266.1:0-5795 GCA_043755105.1 Myxococcales bacterium | reverse complement strand
GGTCCGCCGTGAACACCTGCGCCGTCTGATCAACGATCGTCGCCGCTCTGAGGGTGACGGAGACTCGACTGGTATTGCGCACCGTGAGTTGTTCTGCGGACGGGGTGCCCCGAGTCACTGTGCCGAAATCTACTTCACCCGGCTCGATCGTCAGCTCGCCCACGATCACCTGAGTCCGGCTCTCGGAGCACCCAAACCAACACAGCGAACTTGCAAGAACACACCAGCGTAGGAAGGTCATGCGGGGCCCACCTACAACATCTGTGCCGGCGCCAACCCCTTGTTCTCACGCATGTGAAGGGCTGGATGGCTTCTCGGAAAACCGAGCACCCACAGAATTTCACGTGACGGCACTCGCCTGGGAGAAACAAGGACGCTCCAGCAACAAAGTCCAGGCGCTACCGACAACCCTACGTGGGGTGTGAGCAAGGCCGAACGTTTCACACTTCGCGGGGGTTGCGGGTCATGGGGTTGCCCGCGCACTTTTCCAAACTGTCGGCACCAGGAGCACCCATGACCACCGTTCTTCGCAATCCGGCCCTTCAGAAGGTCCTCGACCGTTCACCGACGAGCAAGCTCGGGGCGGAGGACACCAAGGCCCTCACCGACATCCTCAAGAGTGAAGGTCCCGAAGCACTCGCCGCCGATCTCCGTGAGCTGTTGCAGAAGGACAGCTTTGCGCCCTCGGGGCTCGCCGCCCTCAAGGCCATTGTGCTTCCCCCTGCTTCGCCGGCTCCGACCCTCTCCATCCCAGCGGCGATCGGCAGCACGCTCTCGAGCGAACAAACGACCGGACCCACCGGCCGGGTGATCACCGATCTTGCCCGCACGCTGATCCAGATGTGGGCGCTCCCGGGAGCCACCGTTCGCGTCTACAATGCGAGCTCTCTGAACAAGGACGGAAACCCGACCCTGATCAAGGAAGTGACGGCTCCTCTCGAACCGGACGGTGCGGCCGTCCAGTGCCTTCCCGGAGCCCTTCCGACCCAGCAAGAGTTCGCAGCCGATGCCGCCCGCTTCCAGGCCGCACCGCATGACGGAATGGTGCTGGTGTCCATCCCCTTGAGTCCGTCGGACGACCAGGACTCCTACGACACGTTCCAACTGACGCAGCAGTCGGCGTCGCGGCCCGAGTCCACGCCCTTGCCGGTGACGCTGCACTCTTACTCTGCGCCGATGCGCCGCAACCGCGAGGTCACCCTCGACCCCGCGAAGCTGTCCTACGCGGACGGGGTGATCTCCACCCGCGCCGACTTCGCGGTCGCTGCCGGAACCGTGTTCCACGTCCGGGTGAACAACCAGGAAACAGCCCTGTCCGGACAAGCCGATGGCCGTGGACGGATCACCCTGGACCTTCGGTCGCTGCCATCGCTGAACGGTCTCACGATCAGCTTGACGGCGAACGGGGGGAGTCCGACCGAACTCGATCTCAAGGCCCTGGGCATCTCGGCTTCTCCACCGCCGGACTTGAAGCAGATCGCCGACTGGGACCAGAAGGTCCTCAAGGGTTTGCTGGCGCCTGTTGGAAACAAGGTGGGGTTCCAGCTCGACCACCTCCCCGATGGCGTCGAAGTGCAGGTCCGCAACGCCAATGCACCGTCCCAGGTACAGACTTTCCGCTCGGCCGGGGGGCGCCTGGACGTCAGCCTCTCCGACGTGTTGCCCGGAGACTCGGTGAGCCTTCGGATCAATGCTCCGCTCTCGTTCTCGGTCGAGCAACCGGGCACGTCCGAGATGCGGCGGCTCGATTTTACGGTCGATGGCACCTACACCATCGGCTCGAAGCAAGAGCAGGATCAGATGGCTGCACTCCTCGACACCTTCAAGGGCTACCCGAGAGCCGATTTGCAGTCGGTGCTCCACCTCTTTGGCCCTCACTCCCAAGTGGTAGGCGCCCCGCTGGACCAACCCGAGAAGTTGAAAACGGTTTTCGACGCGGCTCGACTTGCCTCGATTCTTCCCGACAACTGGGTACAACCCGTTCGTCAGCACCTTGTCCAGAGCGGGACCCCGGTGATGCTCGAGGGGTTTGACCTTGGTCGTGCGTACCTGAAAGCCAAGGGCGAAGCCCTGACCGGCTCTCTTCAGGACGTCGGAATCACCTTCACGGGGCAAGATCCGTCGAGGCAGGTCATCACCGGCGGGTATTCACCGATCTCGGGCGACCACGGCCCTCTCCAACCCGAGTTCCTCAGCGGCGCGAGCCACTACCGCCTCGACGCGCTCGGACTACCGCCTCTGGCCCTGCAGACCTCTCCGCAGCGCCCCTCCGGGTGGGTCAACCCCGCTGCGGTGGGACTGACCTTTGGCCTCACGTCAGGCCAGGCCAATAGCGCCAGCTTCAGCTACGACTTTCCCCAGCGATGAAGGCGCGCGGCCTTCGTCCAGACAACTCCGCTCAGTCCTTCAGCCCGAAGATGTGCCGCAGCCGGGTGAAGATTCGCCGCGCTTCCGGAGCAGGGTCGCTCGCCTTGCCCTGAACCGGCGCCAGGGCCTCGAGCTGAGATCTCCGCTGGGCAAGCTGCGCGGAGAGCTGCTCGGCGAGGTTGGGCTGGTTCTCGAACAGGCGCGCGAAGGAGCCCCGTTCCAGCTCGAGCAGCACCGAATCCTCGAGCGCCACCACGGTCGCCGAGCGCATCTCCCCGGTCAGCAGCGACATCTCTCCGAAGTACTCACCGCGCTTGAGCCGGGCGACCTCGGCCTCGGCCTTTCCGGTGCGCACGGAAACCTCGCCCGACGAGACGAGGTAGAACGTGTGCCCCGCGGCGCCTTCCGAGATGATCCGTTCGCCCTTGCCGAAGCGGCGAAGCTGCACTTCCCGCGCGATCTTTTCCCGCTCCGCTGACGAGAGCATCGAGAAAAGGTCAACCGAAGAGAGCAGCTCACCCACAGGCTCCACCGGTTCAGGCCTCGACGAATCGGTCGGAAAATGAAGCACCCGCTGCGGATAGGGGATTTCGATCTTCTCCCGCGCAAACCGGTACCAGAGCCTGGAGAAGACCTCGTCCTTCACGTTCTCGGACTGGGCAAAGTCCGCGACATAGAAGCGAATCCGATACCGGAGCGCGGAATCATCGAAGCCGCGGGCCCGGCAGCGGGGCGGCGGCTGCTGCAACAGCAGCGGTATCTCGCGGAGCACGTCGAGCACCACCGTCCGAACGTGGTTGGGCGCCGCGCCGTAGGAAAGGCCGATGTCGACATCCACCGCCACCGGCTGAAGCCCGTGCGAGAAGTTGAGCACCGCCTTCTTGGCGATCACGTTGTTGGGGAGAGTGACGATCTCCCGGCGAGCGGTCTCGATCCGGGTGGCCCTCCAGGCGAGCTGAACGACCCGGCCGGTGTGCTCCTCGACGGTGACGTAGTCCCCCACCTGGAAGGGACGCTCGAGCTGCAGCGACAGCCCGGCGAAGAGGTTGCCGAGGGTGTCCTGAAGCGCGAGGCCGAGCACCACCGAGAGGATCGCGGAGGTCGCCAGCAGGCCCGTGAGGTCGATGTCCAGCTGGGTGCGCAGAATCGGCACCGAGGTGAGCACGTAGAGCGAAAAGGCGATGACGTCGCGAATGATCTTGGGGATCGGAGTGCTGCGAAAGCGCAGCACCCACAAGGCCACCGCGAGAATGGACCGGACCACCCCGAAGGCGAAGGTGAGCATCCACGCCACCCGCAGCGCCTTGGCCAGGCCTCCGGTGAGGTGCTCGTCGAGCCAGGCGCCGGTCGAGCGCAGACAGAGGAAGGCGATCAGGAAGACCGTCGCCCCCCACAGGTCCCGGCGGAAGATGGGGTCCTTGGTGGCAGCACGAAACCCGAGCATCACCACCACCAACAGCGCACCGATCGCCAGCGTCAAATAGCTCTGCAAAAAGAGGGTCAAGGGGACCGGAGGATCTGTCGAGCCTGTGAGCCGGTCAAGGACCGTCGCGTCCAACCAGCGGTTGACGAGAGCCTCGCCGGTAGCCCATAGAACCAAAGGCCATGACCCTCGCCGCCGTTTCCGACCAGTCGCGCGCCCTGGAAGCCCTCCGCGCCGCTCTCAAGAGCGACTCGGTTCACCACGCCTATCTCTTCACCGGTCCGGAAGGGGTGGGCAAGGAACTGACCGCGGTGGGCTTTGCCCAGGCGCTCCAGTGCACCGAGCGGCCGGGGGAAGGCTGCGGGACTTGCTCGACCTGTACCCGCATCGAGCACCACAGCCACCCCGACGTCACCTGGCTGATGCCGGAAGACGAGCTGATCTCCCGCGGTCTTGCCGGCCGCTCGGACTTCACCCATACCCCTTCGCGCGACATCCGCGTCGAGCAGGTGCGAAAGCTTCAGGAGCGGCTCTGCCTGCGCGCGCTTGAAGCCCCCCGGAAGGTGGCGATCGTCGCCTCCGCCCAGGCGCTCAACCCCCAGGCCCAGAACGCGTTTCTGAAGACGCTGGAAGAGCCCGCCAAGGACACCGTCCTGGTGTTGCTCACCTCAACGCCGGACAAATTGCTGCCCACCATTCGCAGCCGCTGCAGCAAGGTCCACTTTGGCCCGCTGTCGATCGGGTTGATCGCATCTCAGCTGAAGGTACTGCGAAAGCTCGATGAGCCCACGGCACGCCTGGCGGCGGTGATGGCGGGAGGAAGCTTGGCGCGTGCGCTCTCGCTCGATGTCGCGAGCCTGTCCCAGCGCAAGGAGCTGATCGAGCACTTCGAGGCGCTCGAACCTGGCGATGCGCGCGGCTGGCTCCACTTCGCCGAGGCTTTTGGCAGCAGCCGCGAAGACGCCGAAGACAGCCTCCGGCTCCTCACGGTGTGGAACCGGGATGTGGCGGTGCTCCAGGCAGGTGCAGGTGAGGTGGCCAACGCCGACCTGGTTCCGCTGGCGGAGTCGGCCGGTCGGAAATGGTCTGCCCCGGCGCTGCACCGACGGGCACAGCTGCTTGCGGAGGCCCAGAACGCGATCAGCGCCCGCAACGGCGCCGCTCGACTGCAGCTGGAACGGATGCTGATCGAGATCTTCGCCCCCGCCTGAATCCGTCTGTTCCAGCGCTGGAGAATTGAGGACAGGCGTGGTTAATCCCTTCGGGTGAGCCATTCCCTCAACGAGGTCCTCGAGGAGATCGACGCCGGCGAGCTGGCGCCGCTCTACTTGCTCTGGGGCGAGGAGTTCCTCGTCCGCCAGGGCGCCGACGCGCTGGTCCAGCGGTTGGTGCCGGACGCCATGATGGGGCTCAATGTCTCCGTGCTCGACGGTGCCTCGCCGCGCGAGCTGGCGATGGACCTGGCGACGCTGCCTTTGTTCCCTGGGCGCAAGGTGGTGCTCAGCCGCGACCCAGAGTTTCTCGCGCCGAAGAAAGGCCGGGGAGATCCACTCGCGCGCGCCCGCGACGCCTGGAAGTCCGGCAAGCGCAAGGAGGCCGCCCGCCGGGTGCTCGCCCTCGCCGCCCGCGCGGGTTGGTCGGCCAAGGATCTGAATCCTGACAACCCCCGTGCGCCCAGCGTCTCGCAGTGGAAGGAGGAGCTCAACGTCGACCTCGCGGAGGCTGACCGCACCTTCCTCAAGGAAGTCTCGCTCTTCTGCAAGGAAGAGGGCATCACCGCCCCGGAAGGCGACGAATCGGCTCTCCTCGACCTTTTTGCGCGCGGGCTACCTCCTGGGCAAGTGCTGGTGCTCGCCGCCACCGAGGTCGACGCCAAGAATCCGCTGCTCAAGCTCGCCAAAGACAAGGGCCGGCTGATCGAGCGCAAGGTCGCGGCGAAGCTGAAAGATCTGGACCTCACCGAGGTGGTCGCGGAGACGCTGGCTCCCCACAAGAAGAAGCTCTC
>JAYUUC010000265.1:0-5795 GCA_043755105.1 Myxococcales bacterium | reverse complement strand
GAAGAGCTTGGAGGCCAGGGGCGATTTCTCTGCGGCCACCGCGGCCTGGGTGAAGTTGATCGCTCCTGACGCCATCAGCCGCTGATCGACCACGTACTTCAGCGTGCTCGGGTTGGGGGTCCACTCAAGCTGGATGTTCACTGCCATGATAATTCTCCTGTCGGTAGAGATGCCCGACCGCGCCTACCTCCTGTAAGCCCCTGACCTTCAAAGATCAACTTGGTGAGAGGGGGAGTGGCTTCGGCTAAGATCTCGGCCATGAACAACGCCTGGGTCGTCGTCTTCTCCGCGCTGCTCGCCTCCACGTCCGTATTCGCCAAGCCGCGCATCGCGGTGTTGCCCTTTCCCGGCCCTCAAGGGGGAATGTCACGCGGTCAGCTGCTGGAAGAGCTCTGCGCCACCGCGGACTGCGTGGCTCCCGAGAAGGTGACCACCGCCGGCCGACCAGACTGGCGCAAGGCGAAGAAGGAACGGGTCAACGTCTTCGTCGTCGGCAAGGCCACCAAGGTCAAGGCGAAGCGCACACTCGACCTCAAGGTGCTCAAGGGGGCGGGTGCTCCGAAATTTCACAAGGTTTACGTGCTCGATGCCAAGGGCCGGCTCGACGCCCGCACCCTTCCGTTGGCTTCCGCGGCCATCGCCAAGGTGAGCGGGGCCAGCGCTCCCGGGGCGGTGCCGGTGCCCCCCGTGCAGGCGCCAGACCCGGAAGCGCCTCCTGCCGAAGCCGTTTCGCCGACGCCGTCCCCCCGAGGCCGGCCGGAATCAGAACCGTTGCAGCCCGAAGAAGAGGGTCGCTCGGCTCGGACCGGGACGGACCGGAAGCGCCGAGAGTCCGAATCAGACGAGCGCTCGGCCAGGGCCGCAGCGGAACGAAAGTACCGCGACCCTGAAGCCGACGGAGAGGCGCCCTCTCACCGCGGCAGAGTGCTCCCGCCCTTGCTGGTGGTGGAGGTCGGGCCGGAGGTGATGAATCGGAACATGGCCTACACCAATCAACAGACGGCCAACCTGCGCTCCTACCGCGCCGACCTGATTCCGGGCCCGCACCTCAAGCTCGAGCTCTACCCGCTCGCCTACACCACCGAGAGCTTTCTCTCCGGCCTGGGCCTCGAGGGCGGCTACTTCTTCGCGATCGGCCTGAAGACCCGGCGCGCCGACGATCCCCCTTATGCGACCTCGTTCAGTCGGCTCGACGCGGCGCTGCGGCTCAACCTCCATCCGATGGAGGCTCTGACCGTCACGCCCCGGGTCGGCTTCCGGAACACCCAGTTCTCACTCGGGGCGGCGGCCGACGGCTCCACGCTGAACGGCGTGCCCGCAATTGCCTACTCCGCTCTTCAGCTTGGGCTGCTGGCGGAGTTCGCGCTCTCCGAGGGGAAGTACCGTCCCTTCCTCGGCTTCACCTATCTGCCGGTGCTCTCGACAGGGGAGATCGGCAGTGCCGACTTTTTCCCTCGCGCCAAGGCCGCCGGTATCGAGGGAACTCTGGGCATCGGCTTCCAGCTCTCGCACAGCTTCGAGCTCCGCGCCGCCGCCCAGATCACCCGCTATACCTTTCAGTTCAACGCACAGCCGGGAGATGCCTACCAGGCGGACAGCGCCCTCGACTCGTACCTGGGCGGGATGATCGCTCTGCGCTGGTCGATTTAAACCAGGGTTCGTCAATCTCGATCACCGGCGGCCTCCCCCGGTCACCCCGAGCGTAGGGCCGACGGCCCGGAGTCGAGGGGGCGCACGGGCGATTCCCTCGACTCCGCTGACGCTACAGCTACCGGGGGCGGTGTTTGTTCCGGTCTTCAAATTTTCGCGACAATCGTCTCCGAGACTTCCCATAGCTTCTTCGCCATCGCTGGGTCGTTGGCGTCGGGGCGTGCCTTGGCCAGATTGGAGTCTGCCAGATAGGCTCCGGAGTGCTTCACCGCTCCGGGGTGCACCGCGGCGTAGACCTCGGTGGCCGCTCCTTGTTCCACGGTCTTGAGCGCGATCGGCTTCGCAGCCCCGAAGACCACCCGGGCCACCGGGTTCATGTGGCGGCTGAGGTTGGTGGCAATCACCCCCGGGTGGACCGCGAAGGCAGTCTTCTTCGTGCCCTCGAAACGGCGCGCGAGCTCCTTGGCAAAGAGCAGGTTCGCGAGCTTCGACTGGCCGTAGTTCTTCCACGCTCCGTAGCCTCGGTCGCCTGAAAGATTGTCGAACTCGATCCCCACTTTCGGCGCCTGCACGTGCGCGCCGCTGCTGAGCATCACCACCCGGCCGGTCTCGGTGAGCTGGTCGAGCAACCCCGTGACGAGAATGAAGTGGCCGATGTGGTTGGTGAAGAACTGCAGCTCGTAGCCAAACGCCTGCTCGCGCTTGGGCAGCGCCATGATTCCCGCGTTGCAGATGATCGCATCGAGCTTGTAACCACCGCGCTTCACCTCGTCGATGCAGGCGCGAACGCTCTTCGGGTCGGACAGCTCGCAGGCCATCGGCACCGTCTTGCCCTTCATCTGGGCGCCCGCCTCGCGCGCCTTCTCAACGGTTCGGGCGGTGCCAATCACCTGGGCGCCCCTGAGGGCGAGCACCCGCATCGCTTCGTACCCCAGCCCAGAATTGCAGCCGGTGAGGAGGATGGTCTTTCCTTCCAACGACAGACCTTCGGTCACCTGCTCGGCCGTGCTTCCATAACCAAAGCCACTCGGACCGGCGGACTTCACCATCGCTAACAAGGACACGGTTACCTCCAGAGTCGGGGACAGCAGAAATTTGACCGGCGGTGAAATAGCAGACGGGTCGAGCCGGGCGGACCCTTTCTCACCGCCGCTGACTCCGGATGCAGGGAAATCGACGACCTCCGCGACCGCCGGTCGGCTCGGGTGACGGGTCGCCCACATGTGGGGATCGAGGCGAGGAAGAGGCCCTTGGGCTGCACGATTCCGCCCCTCTGGCAGCAAGCAGCGGACCCCCGGGGATGCGGCTACACTCTCCGGCTCGTGCGCAACTACCAGGTGCTGCGAAAGCTTTCCGATGGATCCGCAGCCGAGGTGTTCCTCGCGCGCGAAGCGAGCTCAAGCGATCGTGTGCTCCTCGAGGTCATTCGCTCCGAGCTGACCACGGACATGGAAATCTACGGGCGATTCCTCGACCGGGCCAAGGAAGGCCAGGCCCTGGTGCACCCGCACCTGCTCCGCCGGAAGTCGACGGGCTGCTCCGCCGATGGCCGCCTGTTTGCGGTGACCGAAGCGGTGGGAGGCGACCACCTCGGCAGCCTGCTGGTGTCCCGCGGGCCGCTCTCCCCGGCCGAGCTGATCCGGGTGATGGCCCCTATCTGTGATGCGCTCGAGTACCTCCATCAGCGCGAGCAGGTGCACGGCAACCTTCGACCTTCGGTGGTGTTCCTCACCGGCGACCCCGCGGCGCCGGTTCCGAAGCTGCTCGACACCGGGCTGTCGCTGTTTCGTTCCAGCAAGTCGGCGCCGAGCCGGCACCTGGTGCTGGTTGAACCAGAATACCTCTCACCCGAACGCATTCTCGGCCACCGGGGAACTCCCCTCTCCGACGTTCATGGGCTCGGGGTGCTGATGTACGAGCTGCTGACGGGGAAGCCGCCGTTCACCTCGCTCGACCCCTCGGTGACCCGCTCGAGGCAACTGGAACAAGAGCCTTCGCCGTTGCAGGGTGCGGCCTTTGCGCTGTGGCCGCTTCTCAAGCGTTGCCTCGCCAAGGACCCCTCGGATCGCTACCCCAGCGCCGCCGCCGTTCGCGACGCGCTTACCGCCGTGGGCAAGGGAGCCGCCCCGCCACCATTGCCTCCACGGCACACGGTGCAGATGGATTCCCGTCCGAACGACGTCGACGTCGACGTCGAGATCGACCTCGGCGCCAGTGCTGTCGCCGAGGCAGAGGTGGCCGACGACAGCGTCGTGGGTGAGCCGCTGGGGGAAGTCCTCGGCAGCTACGAGGTGGAGGACCTGCTCGGACAGGGCGGAATGGGCAGGGTGTACCTGGCGCGCCACGTCCGACTCGGCCGCAAGGTGGCGCTCAAGGTGCTCAAGCCCGAGCTGGCCGGCGACCCGACCCAGATTCAGCGCTTCTTTCAGGAGGCGCGCGCGGTCAACCGGGTGAACCACGAGCACATCGTGGAGATCTACGACTTCGTCGAGGAGCGACCCGAAGCAGGAGGCCGCGTCTACTGCGTGATGGAGTTGCTCGCAGGGCAAAGCCTGAAGGACCTCGCCCGCTCAGCGCCACAGCCGATTCACCGGTCGGTGAGGGTCGTTCGCCAGGTCTGCGCTGCGCTCCAGGCAGCCCATGACGTCGGGGTGGTGCACCGGGACATCAAGCCGGACAACATCTTCCTGATCGAGCGCGGAGGCCGAAAAGACTTCGTCAAGGTGCTCGATTTCGGCATCGCCAAGCTGAGGGCGCTCTCGAACGAGCAGAGCCTCGGCACCACCCGGGTGGGCATGGTGGTGGGCACCCCGGCGTTCATGGCGCCGGAGCAGGCCCTCGGCGAGGTCGTCGATCACCGCGCTGATATCTACGGGCTCGCCACCACGCTCTACACCCTGCTCTCGGGGAAGCTGCCCTTCGACGCCAAGTCCTTCGCCACGCTGGTGGCGGCACTGGTGGCCCAGGCGCCCAATCCGCTCCCGGCGAAGGCCGCTTCCGGAGAACCGATTCCCCCGGGGCTGATCCGGGTGGTGGCGCGCTGTTTGGCAAAGAAGCCGGACGACCGGATCCAGACGATGGCCGAGTTGTCGGCAGCGCTCGCCCCTTTCGAAGAGACCGCCAACCCCACTCCACTTCCTCAGCCAGTGCCGGACGTCGCACTCAAATTAGAGGCACATACAGAGCCGCTGGAACTTGCAGCGAAGCGGCCGAAGCCGGCCCGGCATCCGCTCGATCGGAAGGTTCAGACGGCGCTGAGAAAAAAGAGTCGTTCCTGGCCCCTGATGCTCGCGGCAGTGGTGGCGCTGCTCGGCGCGGCAACGCTGGGAGCGAACATGCTGGGCCTTTTCACGGCTCCCGAGCCTATAGAACCAACTGTGGCGCAGCCGACGCCGGCCGCCGATGCGCCGGTGGCGGCCCCGGTTCCGTTGACGCCCGACGACCTGCGAAAACCCGCATCAAAACGCTGAGCGCAACCTGCAGGCCCCAATCGCGAGAATCAGGCAGGGCGCACCTGGCGTCCGTGACCGGGGGACTCAGGTGCCGAAAATTGCGGGTGGCACTTCAAACGGACGCACGACTCCAAAGCCAGCGCCCAAGAACGCGGGCAACCCTGCCGACAACGTGAGGGTGCTGATCGCGCTGCCAAACAAGGAAGCGATCCGCTTCCGGGTCGCGGCGAATGACAGCATCGACTTGTCCGCGCTCGACTTGAAGAAGGCGAACTTCCCCTGGGACGTCACCATCGCCAGCACCGATTCCAACGGTGACGGGTGGGTGACCCCCGAAGAGTTCGCCACCGGGATGCAGTCCGACCCGATGTCGACGATTCCGTTCAACCACCGGATGCTGGTGAATCAGGCACGGGCTCAATGGTTTGGAGAGACCTCGATTGCGGCGATGCGCGTCCAGGCCAAGAAAGGCACTCTGCCCCAGGTCCCGATGCCCGCTGCGTTGCCAAACCCGGACAAGCTCTCAACTCAGCCGCGCGGTGCGTTCGTCCCGCTGTCGCTTTACATGGCGGACCAGCTGGCGCGAGGGAGCGAATACCCGGTATCCGCCACCAGCTTGGTTTTCCACTTTGACGCCACGGCACTGATGCAAAAGTATTCACTGCATGAAGTGAAGGCCGCCGCTTCGATCTT
>JAYUUC010000264.1:0-5813 GCA_043755105.1 Myxococcales bacterium | reverse complement strand
GCGACCGCCAGCGCAGCGCCCTTCGCGAGCGCGGTGTCCACCACTGCATCGGAGACGGGAACCTCGCCCTGCTTCAGGGTGCCGCGGTGACGCACCGCCGCCGAGGTCATCGGCCCGGAGGCCTGCTGGAGCAGCACCACTGCGGTGGTGGCGTTCACCTTCTCCATCAACCGATCGATGGTCTCGTCGAGAAAGGCTTGAAGGGTGGTCGAGGTCGAGAGCTTCTCGGCGACCCGGTAGAGCAGGAGCAGCGAGTCGTAGGCGATCGGCCGCGCCCCGGACAGGTCGGAGCTGGAGGAACCCGCGTCGAGGTCGAAAGGGGTGCTGGAAGCGTGGAACGGAGCGACGTTGTCGAGCACGCGGAGGAGCGCGCTCTCGCTGACGTTGCGGGCGACCAGCACCGCCGAGCCAATATCCATGCCGTGGCCGAAGCGGCGAACCCCGCTGGCGAATTCGCGACCATCGACCATCTCGGTCGTGACGCTCTCGTTGATCGCCGGCCTCCGAACCGAGAGTCCATTCTCGCCCACGGTGACACTGTCGCCGACATTGAGCGTCACCGCGCCGGAGATGGTCTCGCCGTTGACCCGGCTGCCGTTCCGGCTGGCGAGGTCTTCCACATTGATGTGACTGCCATCGACGCGGATGCGCAGGTGCCGCCGCGACACCAGGTCTCCGGAGAGGACGATGTCATTCTCGTCCGCCCGGCCCAGCGTGGTCACGCCTTCGGGCAGGTCGAAGGTGGTATCGAAATAGCCAGGGCCGTTGATGATTAATTGCCACATCGTTCGCCGAAAGTACCACGCCCGTTGAACCAGGCGAACGGCAGTGATGCGCTTCCTCCCACACCTACACCTGCACCCATCGCAGGTCGGAAAATTTGCAGAACGTCGGCGCCTCGAGTGCGGAAGATAATTTCCCATCGAGGAGCCGTTGACGACCTGCGTCGAGTGGAAGGCTGCTCGGCGCGGTGCTGCTGATGAGCGTGCTCGGCGCCCGCGAGCGCCGGCGCGGCCGGCCGATGACACGGTGGGGACGAAAGTCGTACGCCTGACGTGAGTCAGCGCCGCGCCCACAGCGGGCCGCCTCTCGCGGTGGGGAGGAGGAGCCAGGCCTGTTCGGTCTCCCAGCGCTGCTGGGTCGTGTGGTTGACCCTGGACATCATCGCCACGAAGTTCAACGCCCAGAGCAAATAGAGCACGCCCAACCCGAGCATCGCCCCCGACTCCAGGTTTTGCAGCCACTGCCTGGGGCGAGAGCGCTTCGACGACGACGCCGCATCGAGGAACTCGGCGCGCGCGAGCCGAAGCAGCCGGTCGCTGGAGGCGGGGTCTAAATCTGCGCGGGCCAACTCGGGCAGCTTCATTCTTGGGCTCCCTTGAAGGACGGCAGCGGAGTTAACTCCAGCTGCTCTTGCAGCATTCCCCGCGCGCGGGACAGCCGCTGTCGCACCGCCTCGGGGGTGAGCGCGAGTACCCGCGCCACCTGAATGGGCTCGAGGCGTTCGACCACCACCAGCAACAACACCTCGCGGTATTTCAGCGGCAACTGGGACACCGCCTGCTCGGCCCGGCGCTGCAGCTCGTTGCCTGCGAGATGGTCGAGGGGAGAGACGGTATCCACCCGCTCGGTGCCGGCCCAGGCGCCAAACGCGCGCGCGGTCTCCTCGGTGAACTGCGACCACCGCCAGTGGCTTCGAAAGGTATTGCGGGCCACGGTGAACAGCCAGGCCTCGAGGTCTCCTTCAGAATCCGAGCGCGGGTCCAGCCGGGCGACGTTGCGGGCCACCTTGAGCCAGGTCTCCTGGTGCAGGTCCTCCGCGGTGTCCTTGCGGCCCGTCAGCCGGAGCAGGAAGGTGTAGAGGCGCGAGCGGTACCGTCCATAGAGGACGTCGAAGGCGGAGGGGTCTCCGCTTCGAAGCAGCTTCAGCAGCGCGGGGGGGCTCGGCTCCACATCGGGAGGAACGCCTGAACCGCGTCCCCGTGACAAGATTTTTTCCAGAACCCCGTCGCTGTCACGCTCCGGTTCCGCGCGAGTTGGACCTTTTGCAACGAAGGGACACTCCCGTCCCTTTCAGCGACGTGAGGCAACCGATGGTTCAGTTCTTTCTCGGGGGCGGTTCCGCGATGTTGGCCGTACTGCTGTTCGGCGTGCTCGCGCTGGTGGCGGCGGTGCGGTTCGCACTGTCTCCCACCGTCTCGCGGCTGGAGGTCGGCCGGGCGCTCTCCCGGGCGACATTATTCGCCGCGGTGACCGGGGTCTTCTCCGACCTGGCGACGGTGTTCTCGAAGGTGCCCCAGAATCCGGAGTGGGCTCAGAGCCCCGAGCTGCCGTTGATCGTGATGACCGGGCTGTCGGAGGCGATGGCCCCGGCCATTCTTGGATTCGCGCTCCTGGCGGTGTTCTCGCTGGTGTGCGCGGTCGGCCACCGCAGCCGGGCAGGCACTGCGGCAGTGGGGAGTCTGTAGGTCCTCGGCTCAGCGGCCTGCGGGGTCCGAGCCACCGGTCCCGCTGCCTTCCTCGAGTGCGTCGGCCTCAGGGGCCGATGCTGCCCGGGCGGCGGACACCGCGCGAGCGGCGTCGGTGTACTTCTTGAGTTCGGGGATCGCGATCGCGGCCATGATTCCCACCCACACCGCCACCAGCACCACCACGCTCGAGCCCCCTCCCACCCCGGCGCCCAGCAGCGGCGCGAAGGGGTAGGCCCACGGGGTTCGCCGCACCTCGCGCACCGTGCCCGGAGTCAGCAGCCGCTGCAGCTCGGCGACGCGCTTGCAGAGAAAGGGGTGGCTGCTGCAGAGCTCGTAGACCGACATCCAGAACGCGCCGGCATCCTGGCTCTGGGACATGAAGGCTTCGAGGTCGGCCTCGGCGGCGAGCTTGCCTCCTGCGGCGAGCACCACCAGGCCGCGCTGGGACTGCTCGAGGTCTCCGGCCACTTCCATGCCCACCCGGTCGCAGGTGTACTCGCACGCTCGGCTGTAGGCAGGCCCGGCCCAGGGCAGCAACTTGAACGGAGCGAGGAAGGCGGCCCAGCGCAGATGTCCCGCGGCGATGTGGCCCAGCTCATGGCCGATGATGAAGTCGAGCTGGCGCGGATCGGTGCAGCCCTCGACCAGGCTGGCGAGAACGATGACGAAGTTCCGCGAGAGCAGCTTGGTGGCGAAGGCGTTGAGCACGCCGCCGTGCTGAAGCACGTAGATGGCAGGCACCTCGTCCAGCCCCAGCGTCTTCGCGGCCTTCTCGCAGCGGGCATAGAGGTCGGGAAATTGTTGTGGCGATACCCTCAGCCCATTGCCGCGGACGTGGGCGAGGAAGAGCGCATGAGCGATCAGCACCGCGGCGATCACGAAGGGCGCGTAGAGCAGCCCCACCACGGTGACCACGAGCAACAACCAGCAGAGCCCCGAAAAAACGGCTCCGAGGGTGAAGAGCGTACTTTCCTTCGGGGAGCGGAGACGGGGGTCGAGGGTCATCGGTGAGGCGTCCTTCTGCGGGAGAGAGGACGCTCCCTACCCCGGACCCCGGGCCCCCAAATACGACAGCTGTCGGATTCCGTGAATCAGAGGTACGCGAGCAGGACCTTGAAGACCGCGAGGTCCTTGCCGGTGGGGAGCGAGACGTGCTCCTCGAACTTGCCGTCCTCGACCTGCTGAACGTCGGCGAGCTGCGCTTCGAGCTGGGAAATTTCAGAGGTCAGCGAGGCCACCTTGGCCTCTGCGGAGCCCTCGAGGCGGTTCTTCGAGAGCACCGAGCCGACGCCGGAGATCGTCCGCTTCTTCCCGAACACCAGTCCGAGGTTGCTCAGCACCGCGCCGCCGAGGCTGGCCCACTTCTCGGCCTTTCTCCCCGAGAGCTGCTCCTGCGCCTGGGCGAGCTCGAGCTTCTTCTTCTCCAGCTTCCGCTGCAGGCTCTCGCTCCCGGACGTCTCCTTGGCTTCCGCCGCCACCCGGGCGCTGAACGCCTCGCGGCTCTCACCCGGCTGGCTGAGCAAGCGGGTCTTGGGGTCGAAGAACAGCTTCGTCTCCAGCCGGCTGGGGAGCCGTTCCTTCGCCACCCGGATCAACTTGTCGGCGGTCGCGGACCCCAGCCACGAAGGAGCCGGGGCGGCGACGAAGCCGCTCGGACGGGTGGGAGAGAGCTGGGCCTCTTCGATCTCGATCGGGTCCTTCTCCACCATCTCGCTCATCGCCGTCTGAGCGGAGAGGGGGAAGGCGAGGCAGAGCGCCTTCTCGTCGGTGGCGCTGCGCCCGACCCGCAACCGGACCGCGAGCTTGACCACCAGGTGGGGTGAATACTTGCCCTGGGGCGGGCCGTAGAGAGGCCCGAGCGCGGGGTCCGAGAGCACCAGCTCGGGGGCGCCGGTGGGCGCAATCGCTCGAGGGGAAGCACTCGCCGAGGAAGCAGCCGGAGGGGATTGCTTCGGCACCTCTGAATTCGCCCCGGAGGTCGACGTGTTGGGAGTTCCGGCCAGCTTCGCCACTTCGTCCTGGCTGAGCGGACCGCGGAGGAACGAATAGGCGTAACGCGAGCGGAGCAGCGCCGGCGACGGTCGGTGAATGCTGTGGTGGAGGAAGACCCGCTTCTCCAGCCGCTCCATCAGCGGGGCGACGGTCGGCCCCGCGAGCCCTTCGCGCAGGCGGGCCCGGTCCTGCTCGGTTTGGAGCTTGCCCACGAACCAGGTGCCGATGTTGGCGAGGCCCTTGTAGTCGAGGTCGACCGGGTTCTGGGTGGTCAGCACCACGCCCAGCCCGAACGCGCGGGCCTGCTTGAGCAGGGTGAGCAACGGCTTCTTGGTCGGAGGGTCGGCCGGATACGGCGGGAAGTAGCCGTAGATCTCGTCCATGTAGAGCACGGCGCGGAGCTCACCGGTGCCGGGCTGCTTCCGCATCCACGCCACCACCCGGTCGAGGAGCAGCGCTGTGGCGAACAGCCGCTCGGACTCGCTGAGGTGGGCGATGGAATAGACCGATAATTGCGGCTTGCCCCCTTCCACCGAGAGCATCTTTCCGAGGTCGAACGGCTCGCCCTGTCGCCATGCTTCGAAGCTGGGCGAGGCGAGCAGGCCATTGACCGCGAGCATCAGGCCGTTGCGCTCCTTCGCCGGGTAGACCACCTCGAGCGGCAACGCGCCCAGGGTCTCGAACGGAGGGTCGGCGATTCCGCGGACCAGGTCGGCGAGGGTGAGCGTCTGTCCCTTCTCGAAGGCCGCGGCGATGATCGCCCGAAGCAGCAAGTAGTCGCGGGAGCGGACCGGGTCGGCGTCGAGCTCGAGCAGCCCGAGCACCGCGCGGGTGAGGCCGTCGGCGGCCTCGGCCCGTTCCGCGGGTCCACCTTCAGGGGGAGCGAGCGAGCCAAGCAGGTCGAGGGGGATGCCGAAGGTCGCTCCCGGGGTGTAGAGCTTGGCGCGGTGGCCGCCGCGATAGCGAAGCAGGTCCTCCCGGCCGAGGTGGCTTTCGGTCAACCCGGCAGTGGCCCGCTGGGCTGCGTCTTCCGGGCTGCTCGCGGTGCCTTCGTTGGGCCGAAGCCACTCGCCGAACTCGGAAGGCGTGCCCGGATCAAGCGGGAGGAGCAGGTTGCCGAGGTCGCCCTTGGGGTCGACCGCGATCACCGGAATGCCCTGGCCGAGCAGCTCTTCGATCAGCACCGCGCAGAGGCCCGTCTTGCCCGAGCCGGTCATGCCGACACAGAAGGCGTGGGTGGTGAGCTCGAGCGGAGCCACCACCACCTCATCGCCCCCGTCGACCTGGGTGCCTAGATAGAGCCCGGGCCGGTTCATCGAGCTACTTCTTGCCGCCGAACATTCCGCCCAG
>JAYUUC010000263.1:0-5827 GCA_043755105.1 Myxococcales bacterium | reverse complement strand
GATGTCACCGAGGCGCGGAAGCTGGCCGACGAGCTGCGCCACACCAAGGACTTTCTCGAGAGGCTGATCGACAGCTCGGTGGACGCGATCATCGCCGCGGATCTGAGCGGGAAGGTCATCCTCTTCAACAAGGGCGCAGAGGCGATCTGTGGCTATGCGGCCGCCGAGGTGCTGGGGCGCTTGAACGCCAAGGACCTCTACCCCAACAGTCAGGCCCGCGACGTGATGGAGAAGCTGCGCAGCTCCGAGCATGGGGGCGTGGGCCGGCTCACGGTGTCCCGGCAAGAGATCCAGACCAAGGCCGGCGACCGCGTTCCGGTGAACATGACGGCGGCGATCATCTACGAGGGCGAGCGAGAGGTGGCGACGGTGGGAATCTTCACCGACCTGCGCGACCGGATGCAGCTGGAACGGAAGCTGTCCGACGCCGAAATTCGACTCGAGGCCTCTGAAAAGAACGCAGTGATTGTGGCGCTGGCGGGCACAGCTGCCCACGAGCTCAACCAGCCGCTCACCTCGGTGATGGGCTACGCCGAGCTGCTCAAGCGCAAGCTTTCCGAAGACGACTACGCCTACCGCCCGGTGGACATCATCTACCGCGAAGCGGAGAGGATGGCGGAGATCGTCCGGAAGATCGGCAAGATCACCCGCTACGAGACGAAGACCTACGTCGGAACTTCCAAGATCATCGACCTCGACAAGGCGACCTCGAATGAAGACTGAAAGGTCCGCGACGCGCGACGTTCCCCCGGGCCCGGCCTCGGGCGCGTTCGCCGCATTCCTCGACTTGATCGAACGGCCGGCGGCGCTCTGCGATGCCGATCTGGTGCTGTTCACCGCCAACCCGGCGTTCGAGCTGCTGTGCGGGACGAAGGTGATGAGCGGCAGAAAGCTGAACGAGCTGCTCGCGGGCGTGGGCGCTGCTCCGGCCAGCGGCACCGCGCGCGAAGTCGAGGTGCAGTGTCCGAATGGGCAGCGGGTGACGGTGACGATGACCCGTCGCGAAGGCACCGTGGCGGTGGTGGCGCGAACGCTCTCGCCGGGGCTGGCGGTCGATTCGCTCGCCGCAGCGGGGCGGGCGCTGGTCGAGCAGGCGCGGGTAGAGCAGGCGCTGCTCGAGCTGGGCCGCCAGGTGGCGGGCGCGGCTTCAGAAGAAGAGCTGGTGGCTGCGGTCGCCCGGGGAGTGAAAGGCCTGTTCCCGGGCCGCACCTTCTGCGTTCGGATCACCGACCAGCGAACCTGTGCACTGACCTCGCTCTATGCCGAGGGGCGACTGAAGGAAGGCGCCCGCGACCTGGTGGTGATCAAGCGATCTGCGGCGGAGAAGACCCACCTTCAGCTCGCCGCGTTGCCGGCGGAGCGGGCCCGCATCAGCGACGAGGAAGTCCCGCTGATGTTCGTGGGGAGCGTGCGGTCGATCTGCGCGCCGCTGGTGGCGTCGGGTCAGCTGTTCGGGGTGATCAACGTCGAGTACCCGGAAGGGATGAGCGCCGACCTGGTCGCCGACGATCGAATCCTCATCCAGCTCGCCAACCAGGTGGCGGTGGGCGTGAGGAACGCCAAGCTGATCGACGAGCTGACCTTCGTCCGAAAGTACCTCGAGGAGTTGCTGGAGCACGCCAATGCCCTGATCGTGGTGGTCAACCGCGAGCGGAAGGTGATCGTCTTCAACAAGCAGCTCTCCAACCTCACCGGGCTGCCGAAGCCGCAGGTGCTGGGGGAAGACCTGCTCACCTTCATCGCCGAATCAGAGCGGATGCGGGTGATGCGAATTCTGGGCGCGTCGATGCGCGGCGAGCGGGTGTCGAACTTTCAGACCCGGCTCACCGGGCTCAATGGCCGGGAAGTGAGGGTGTCGTTCGCCACGTCGTCGGTGATGACCGCCCACGGCGAGGTCGAAGGGGTGATCGCGATCGGGCAGGACCTGACGATGATGAAGGAGCTCGAAGGCCGGGTGATCCAGGCCGAGAAGCTGGCTTCGCTCGGGCAGCTCGCCGCCTCGGTGGTGCATGAGATCAACAACCCGATGACCGCAGTGGCGACGTACGCCGACGCGTTGATCAGCCGGGCCACCGGCGAAAGCTCCGAGCTGGAGAAGTACCGGAAGATCCGGGAGAACTGCGAACGGGTATTGCGGTTCACCCGCGACCTGGTCAGCTACGCCCGTCCCGCGCGGGACAAGCCAGAGCAGATCGAAGTCGAGCGGGTGCTGGAGATGGCGCTCGGCTTCTGCGCGCATGTGCTCCAGAAGCATGGAGTCGAGGTGGAGAAAGACTTAGGCCCGGTGCCGGCAATCTCTGCGGTGCGGGGCAACCTGGTGCAGGTGTTCGTCAACCTGATCACCAACGCCTGTCACGCAGTCCCGCCCGCGGGGGGAAGGGTGAAGCTGACCACCCGCCAGCTGTCAGGAGATGTGGTGATCTCGGTGGAGGACAACGGCACCGGGATCGCTCCTGAGGATCTGAAGCGGATGTTCGAACCGTTCTACACCACCAAACCAGACGGCAAGGGCACCGGGCTGGGGCTGTCAATCGTCCACGGCATCATCGAGAACCACGGTGGGTCGATTGACGTCGAAACCGAACCGGGAAAGGGGACCACGTTCAGGGTTCGGCTCCCGCTGTCCGAGTGAGGGGCGGGAAAAAAAGGCGACGCCGTCGCAAGCCCTGGTATCTTCAAAGAGCTTACATGTAGTCGGGTGTAGTACTGGAAAACTGTTGTGTAATCAGACTGTTGGAACGTTCGGCCTTCTTGACACAGTTTTCGCAAGCCCTGTACAGTCCGCCGCCCATCACCGTTGGTTTTGAGTTGAAAAATATTTCCTGATCTTCGATGGCGCTTTGGCTGTCGAACTCAGGCAGGACCTTCGAAGTCGGTCCTGTGAACCGGAGGCAACACACAAATGAATCTCGGTCATTTTACTGTTCTGGCGGCGGCTGAGGCGGGTCGACAGCTGTCCACATTCGAGGAGATTGCGCGCCGGTGGACCAACGGCGGCGGCGGCATGTACCCGATCGCAGCCTGCGCCGTGGTGGCGCTGGCGATCATCGTCGAGCGGGTGATGGTGCTGTTCTTCTCCGCGTCGATCAACAAGGACGGCTTTCTGCGCGGGCTGAAGAAGCACATCTACGCCGGCGATCTGGACAAGGCGATCAACTACGTTGCCGGGCAGAAGCCGACCCCGCTGACCAACGTGATCAAGGCCGGCCTGATGAACGTGCCCAAGGGCGAAGAGGAAGTGCAGGCCGCGCTCGACGAGGCCTCGCTCCGTGAGACCCCGCGCCTCGAGGCCCGCACCGGCTACCTGGCGATGCTCGGCAACGCGGCGATGCTCGCCGGTCTGCTCGGAACCGTCTCCGGTCTGATCTCCTGCTTCGAAGCCGTGGCCACGGTGAACCCGGCAGACAAGGCGACCATTCTTGCCAACGGCATCTCGGAAGCGATGAACTGCACCGGCTTCGGGCTGATCACCGCGATTCCGGCGCTGATTGCCTTCTCGGTGTTGATGGGCCGCACCCAGAGCTTGATCAACGACATCAACGAGACCTCGGTTTCGGTGCTCAACTTGATCGTCTCCAACCGCGAGAAGTTCAAGAACGCGACCGTCTCGGTCCGCGCGGACGAAGAGTAGCTTTCGCTGTTCGAGGGCCGCGACCTGAAACGCCGCGGTTCTCTGTTCGTATTTGACTGTGGTTCGGGCAGTACCTCGCAAGGAGAAGCACCATGGCCGGTGGAATGGATCTCGGGACAGGTGGCAAGGGCGGCAAGAAGCCGCTCGACACGGCCATCAATCTGGTGCCGTTCATCGACCTGATGGCGGTGACGATCAGCTTCTTGATCATGACTGCGGTGTGGACCCAGATCGGCCGGCTGCAGGTGTCGAACTCGGGTGGGCCTTCGGACCCGAACAAGGTCGAGGAGCCGGAAAAGACGGTCCCGCTGATCATGTTGATCACCGACAAAGAGATCCGGCTCACGGCCGGGGGCAGCGCCTTCGACCCGATTCCGCTCACCCGCGATACCAAGGGCAAGCTGGATCTGTTGAAGCTGACCTCGAAGATCAAAGAGCTCAAGGTTCAGTTGCCCGACCAGAGCGCAATCACCCTGCAGACCGAGGACGCGGTTCGCTACGAGGACCTGGTCCGAATCATCGACGAGTGCATAGGTGCCGGACTTCCCAACGTCTCCGTTTCCGCGGCGATGGGCTGACCGCCCCTTCACCAGCCCAAGAGAGAGAAAACCCAGATGCCGATCAAGGTTCCAGGGAAGCGGTACGGCAAGCGGCTCGAGCACTCCAAGGTGTTCGGGCACGGCGGTCACGCCAAGAAGACGACCTACGCCGATCTCTTGATCACGCCGCTGGTCGACATGTTCGTGATCATCGTTCTCTTCCTCATCGCCAACTTCTCCGCCACTGGCGAAGTGCTGATGATGAGCAAGGACATCCAGCTTCCCGAGGCAGTCAACGTCAAGGAAGTGGAGATGGTCCCGGTGGTGATGGTCTCCAACGAGCAGGTACTGGTCTCGGGCACGGTGATTGGCCGGGTCGAGGACCTGAGCCGCGAGGAGTACCTCAATATCCCCGCGCTGGAAGAGAAGCTGCGGGACATGAAGAAGCAGTACGAGGACCTGCACACCCTGAGCAAGGACACCGAGAACACCTTCAAGGGTGATGTGAACATCCAGGCCAACAAGGACGTGCAGTTCAAGATCATCAAGCGGGTGATGTACAGCTGCACCACCGCTGGCTACAACAACATCAACTTCGCCACCTTGACCGCGGGAGCCAAGGAAGAGGCTGCTGCTGCCGCGGCGGCTCCGAAGCCGTAGCGCCGAGCCGTCCGCAGGTTCGAGGCGACGTCGTCGAGGGAGGCTGTCCGCTGCCCTGCCGACCGTCGCCTCTTTTTTTTGCCTTTCCGGTTTCCCAACAAGCAAAGCGGCGAGGAGCTAAGGGCCGCCCGCCGCTTCTGTTATCGGGAGGACCCGACCTGTGGCTGGGTTCAACCGTAGTGGGGCAGGAACAGGTGTCGCTCCTTCTGTTCGGCGCGGTGGTGCGCGGTGGCTGCGGCGATGAGGTGGCAGACCCAACCGAGCATGCCTCCGGAGCCGATCCAGAGGCCCGGGGTGATGATCAGCCAGAAGAGGCCGCGGAGGATGTCTCCGTTGTAGATCTGGCCAACCCCAGGAATGATAAACGAGAGCAGCGCTGCGACACCGGGACGGGACATGGGCAAGTTCTCCTTGCCCCTCTGTACGGCGCGGCGGACGGGCGATTGCCCCAGGGTCGGCGGCGCGGTAGCCCACCCGGGTCAGAACAGGCTATAGGCGCTCAATGATGGAACTTTTCCACCGCCTGCTGCACCTGATTCGCGAGCCCGGAGCGCTGATCGTCTGGGGAGGCTACCCCGGCCTGGCGCTGATCATCTTTCTCGAGACCGGCGCGCTGGTGTTCTTCCTGCCGGGAGATTCGCTGCTGGTCACCGCGGGGCTCTACGCCGCCAAGGGCGACCTTTCGATTTTCCGGCTCAACCTGCTGCTGATTCCGATGGCGATCATCGGCGATGCGCTGTCCTATTACATCGGCTCGAAGACCGGCCCGCGAATCTTCAACCGCCCCCGCTCGCGGCTGTTCCGCCCCGAGTACCTGCTCAAGGCACAGGCTTTCTACGAGAAGCACGGAGGCAAGGCGATCATCATCGCCCGCTTCATGCCGGTGGTACGGACCTTCGTTCCGGTGGTGGCCGGGGTCGCGAAGATGCCTTACCGAAAATTCGCCTCCTACAACGTGGTGGGAGGAGCCGCGTGGGTGCTGTCGATGACGTTGATC
>JAYUUC010000262.1:0-5865 GCA_043755105.1 Myxococcales bacterium | reverse complement strand
GATGTTGTCGAGATTATGAAAGCCGATCAGCGGACTCTTGATCACGATGTCCCCCGCCGGGGTCTTCAAGGTGGCCTTGATTCCCGACGGGCTGAGCTCGACGTTGGCGGCGGAGAGCTCGCCATTGCCAAGGCGCGAGAACTTCCACGCCATTCGCTTCTGGCCTCGCAGCTCGCTGTAGATCCGGCTCGCGTAGGTGTCGTCGCCATTGACCACCGCGACCGCACCCGGCGACAGGTTCTCGACGAACAGCCGCCGCTTCGCCTGGAAGTAGTCCTCGAGGTCCTTGTGGTAGTCGAGGTGGTCGCGGGTCAGATTGGTGAACGCGGCGGCGCGGAAGGTGAGGCCGTGCACCCGGTCCTGCACCAGCGCGTGCGAGGACACTTCCATGATCACCGTGTCGACCCCGGCGTCGACCATCTCCCGGAACAGCTTGTGGAGCGCGATCGGCCCCGGGGTGGTGTGCGTGGCCTCGACCTTTCGTCCGGCAAACTTGTGGCCAATCGTTCCGATCAACCCGGTCGAGGCCCCGCTGGCGGCACAGATCGACTCGAGCAGATAGGCGGTGGTGGTCTTCCCGTTGGTGCCGGTCACGCCCAGGAGCGAAAGCTCATTGGCGGGCTTGCCGTAGAAAGTCGCTGCAATCTGCGCCAGGGCCTTCCGGGCGCTGGGGACCGTGAACACCGGCACCGCCGCATCGGTCTGAACCTCGGTGACCACTGCAGCGGCACCGCGGGCCACCGCGTCGGCGATGTACTGAGCGCCGTCCGACTTCGCGCCCGGAGTGGCGATGAAGAGGTCCCCCGGTTGAACCTTCCGCGAGTCGTCTGCCAGCCCGGTGATCGCTGCCTTGTGTCGAGGAGCCGGCGCCGGTGCCGCGCCACAACCTGCCAAGAGCTCGTTGAGCTTCATCCCCATCCCTTTGAGGCGCCGATCATCCCTGGGCGCCGTACCGATGTGTCGTTGGCTACTGCCGGCTGGCCAATTCCAATGTGACCCGGCTTCCCTTTTCCACCAGCGTTCCTGCAACAGGTTTTTGCGCCACCACCCGACCTGACCCCGACAACCGCGGCTCCAGCGCAGCGCCGAGCAACCGCACCACCGCTGTTCTGCCCACCACCCCGGAGAGGTCGGGCACTTTCACGTTGCCCTTGTCGACCTGCTCGGTCACCTCTTCGGGCACCTCGGCCCGGGCCAGCGCTGCTGCCTTCGCTGCGGCCGCTGCTGCATTCGCGGCGCTCGAGGACGTTGCCACCGGGCTCGGTGCCGCGGCGAGGAAGTTTCCAGAAGGAGTGATTCCCAGATAGGGCATCGCTGCCGCCGCGATCTCCTTGAATGCTGGCGCCGCCACCAGGCCGCCGTAGACGTCGGTCTTCGGCTCGTCGATCACGATCGTCAGCACCAGCCGGGGATCTTCGGCGGGAACCATGCCGATGAACGAGGCGATGCGCTTGTCGGAGTAGCCCTTGGCGATCGGATCCACCTTCTGCGCGGTGCCGGTCTTTCCCGCCACCCGATACTCTTCCATGCGGGCCTTGGGCGCGGTGCCTTCCTTCTCGACCACGCCCTCCAGCATCGAGACCACCTTGCGTGCGGTGCGCTCGGAGACCACCCGGCGAACCACCGTGGGCTTGTTCTCCAGCAACACCACGCCGTCAGGGTCGACCACCTTGGACACCAGGTAGGGCCGCATCAGCACACCCGAGTTGGCGAGCGCGGCATAACCGGCGGTGAGCTGCACCGCGGTGGCGGTCAGCCCCTGGCCGAAGGACTCGGTGGCGAGCTGAACCTCAGCCTTGGGAAAGGGAATCACGCCCTTCCCTTCTCCCGGCAGCCCCAGTCCCGCGCGCTCTCCGAAGCCGAACCGGGCGTAGTAGTCGACCATCTTCTCGCGGCCGAGCACCTGCGCCACCTTGGCAGCGCCGATGTTCGAGGACACCTGGAGGATCTTCCCGGCATTGAGCCAGCCATGCGGGTGGGTGTCGTGAATGGTGTGGCGGCCCACGTTCCACGAGCCGTCTTCACAGAAGAACCCCTGGTCTGCGGTGATCGCCTTCTCTTCCAGCGCCGCGGCGATCATGAACGACTTGAAGGTCGACCCCGGCTCGAAAGCATCGAGCGCGGCGCGGTTGCGCAGGTTGTCGTGATGGCTCCTGGTGGGCATGTTGGGGTTGAAGAACGGGTAGTTGGCGAGCGCGAGAATCTCCCCGGTCTTGGGGTCCATCATCACCGCCATTCCCGCCGCTGCCTTGGCGTCGTCGACCGCATGCGAGAGCGCCTTCTCGGTCAGGTACTGCAAGTGGCGATCGAGGGTGAGGGTGACGGTCGCGCCCTGCCGTTCCGCAGGGGCCTCGACTCCGCTCATCAAGAGCTGTCGGCCCTTGGCGTCGCGCAGACCCTTGAGCCGCGAGTTCGACCCCGAGAGCTCGTCTTCGAACGCCAGCTCCAGCCCGTCGAGCCCGCGGCCGTCGGTGCCGACCATGCCGATCAGGTGCGCGCCCAGTTCGCGCTGGGGGTAGAAGCGCTTCGGTTCCTTGGTGAAGCCGATGCCGGGAAGGCCGAGGGCGGTGACCGCCGCGACCTCCGAGGGCTTGGCCTGTCGCTTCACCCAGGCGAACCGCTTGCCCTTCTCCAGTCGCGCGATCAACTCGGCCGGCTCGAGCTTGAGCTTCTTCGCCAGCTCGCGCGCAGCGGCCTTCACATCGGGCTGCATCGAGGGGTCGACCCAGATCGAATCCACTTCCACGCTCTGGGCCAGCGGCGCGGCGCGGCGGTCGAAGATGTCGCCCCGGCGCGCGGGAATCTCCACCTGGCGCACGTACTGATCCTGCGCCATGCCCTTGAGCTTCTCGCGCTGCACCACCTGCAGCACCACCGCGCGCCAGAAAGTGCCGCCGAGCAGAACCAGGAACAAGCCGGCCAGTGCCATCACCCGCAGCCGGAGCCACTTGCCGTGGGAAGGAGCGGTTCGCAACGACTTCAGATCGCGCATGGGAGCCAACGTCTTCAGTTCCCCCGCAACGGCTTGCCGGGCGCCGACCGGCCCATGCGGGGCAAGTTGGGGCCGACGGTGAGCACCGTTCCCGGAGGAGGGGGCGTCATCCCCAGGCGGTCGCGGGCAATCCGTTCCAGCGTGGCCGGGCTGCGCAAGGTGGCGTACTCGAGCTTGAGTCGGTCGTGCTCCTGGGTGAGTGCGCGGCTCTCCTGTTCCTGAGCAGAGAGCTTGTAGCCAACGTCCACCACCATCACCCGCGAGGTGACGTGGAAAATGCCCACCAGAGCGAACATCGCGCAGAGGATCGCCGCCGGAAATAGCTCGAGGAAGATTACCGCCAGGCGCACGCCCCGGCCTCGCGTCGCGGCCACACCGGTCATCGAATTCTCTCCACGGCCCGCAGATGGGCGCTTCGGGCCCGCGGGTTCAACGTCAGCTCTTCTTCGGAAGCGGTCACGGCCTTGCGGGTCAGAGCCGAGAAGCTCCCCTGCGCGCCACACCCGCACACCGGCATTCCAGGCGGACAGGTGCAGCGGCCCTGGAGTGCGCTGAACGCCTGCTTCACCTTCCGGTCCTCGAGCGAATGAAAGGAGATGATCGCCGCGACGCCGCCGAGGGTAAGCACGCGAGGGAGCGTTTCGAGGGCGCGGTCGAGGTTCTCGAGCTCTGTGTTGACCGCCATCCGCAGCGCCTGGAAGGTCTTGGTGGCGACGTTGATCTTCTTCGGCCACAGCTGCCGCGGCACGGCCCGCTTCACTGCTTCCACGGCTTGCAAGGTGGTCTGGGGCTGCGCAGCCTTGAGCGAGCGGGCGATTCGGCCGGCGAAGCGTTCGTCGCCGAGGTCCCGGATTAACTCCGCGAGCGCGCCTTCCTCGAGCGAGGCAATCAGCTCGGCCGCCGTCTGACCCTGGTCGCCCATCCGCATGTCGAGCGGCCCGTCGTGCTGAAACGAGAACCCACGCGAAGGCTCGTCGATCTGCGGCGAGGAGACGCCGAGGTCGAGCAGCACTCCGTCGACCGGGCGGGGAATCAGCTGCTCCAGCTCGCCGAACTCGCCCTGGGTGGGGTGGAAGCGATCGCCGAAGCGGACCAACCGGGCCGAGGCCGCAGCAAGTGCGCGCGGATCACGGTCGATGCCGATCACCTCGGCGCCTGCCTCGAGCAGGGCCTCGGAGTGACCGCCCCCTCCCAGTGTTCCATCGACGATCAACCTGCCCGCTCCCGGCCTGAGTAGAGACACCGCCTCCGCGAGGAGCACGGTCTGATGCGAGAATTCCAATGAAATCTTCAGCTGCCCGAGGCGAAGAAAGCCGGAGTGAATGACGCCCGAGCCTCTTCCTTGGTAGCGAGGTACTCGAAGCTGGCGTGCGCTCCAGCGCTGCGGAAGATGGCGTGAATGTAAGGTGACAGTCCGCACAGTTTGAGGTCGCCGCCATCGCTCCTCAACTTCCCGGCGCGCGTCAACAGCGGCTTCACCCCGCGGTAGTCGAAGTGGTTCACCTCGGTGAAGTCGATCACCAGCTGGCGAACGCCGCGCATCCACAGCCGGTCGACCATCTGGCAGACGTCGCGCACCTCGCGCTCGCAGATCTCGCCTTCGAGCACCAGGGTGCTGACCGGGTCGGCGTTTTCGGCTACCTGGGCCACCACCTCGGGAGGAATGACGTCGGTCAGGGTGTTCAAGTGATTCTCCAGTCGTTCAATGCGAGAAAGAGGAAAGAGACAGCCACTTCAAGATTTCTAGGTCTGGCGCAGCTCGGTGAGCACCCGCATCACCTCGGCGGAATCGGCCTCGCCCCGCGCCTCTTCCTGGGCCTTCTGCCAACCGTCGCGCGACCACAGTTCGATCACCTTCACCATCCCCGCCCAGACCACGTCCCGCTCGAGCTTGGCGTGAGACCGCAACGTCGGAGGGATCAGCACCCGACCGAGCTTGTCGACCGGACACTCCTGGGCGCTGGCCACGTAGAGGCGCATCAGCGTCTTCACCCCCGGCTCCATCGGGTTGCGCTTGGCGAGCGCGTTCTCGAGCTGCTCCCACTCACGAACCGGGTACGCGTGGAGACAGGGGTCGAGCGCCGTGGTGACGATGAGCCGCTCGTCGTACGCCCCAAGGAGTGTTTCCCGGAGCTTGACCGGGAAACTGGAGCGCCCCTTGGCGTCGATCTGGTGCTCATAGACGCCGCGGAACACAGTTCACCCACGAAAAGGGTCATGCAAGGCACTCGGATCCATTCCTTGCCACTCTTTGCCACGCGCGAAAAATACGTGGGGTTATCCACAGGGTCAAGAATGGATGCGACGAAGAGGCGAGTTGACATCCGGGATGACCGGGTAGTCAGCGGTCCCCTGCAGTGGATCGGCGAGGCGGAGGTCCGAGCGCCGCGCGACCCGAGGGGCGAGCGCACAGCAAGCATCGGAATTTACAGCCCGAGAAAGGACGAGCGGCCCTGCGCCGACACCCCGAACGGAAGTGAACGCACAGGACGGATCACGGCGATGACACCAGTTTCGAAAGAAGACGAAGCTCGTCGTGGGCAACGCCTGTTCAGGTAAAAGCGGGGGACGGTCAAATTCAGGAGGTCAGGCTCGGGATAGGCCTCCGCCGTTAACCCAAGGTGGGCACCGTCTACCGCCCGCTCAACCGCCGCTGCATCACTCGATGCGAATCGGGTAGCCCTGAGCAGCTTCCACCGCCGAGGCCAGGGTCTCGATCAGCTCGGTGGGGTCGACGGCAATCAACGGCTTCAGCGTGGAGATTCGCTCCAGGTGCGCAGTGAGTGCCGACCCCTGAGCGGAGGCGCAGAGCGCTTTGCGCGCCAGCTGCATGCAGCGGGGATAGGCGTCGACTGCCAGCTGCCGGACCATTG
>JAYUUC010000261.1:0-5870 GCA_043755105.1 Myxococcales bacterium | reverse complement strand
GAAACCGGAAGAAGCCGTTGTCGTTTCTCTGTCCGGACCTCTCGGACGTCGCTCGCTATGCCCAGGTGAGCAACTTCGCTCACCGCACCATGCGTCAGCTGACCCCGGGACCTTTCACCTTCGTGCTCGAAGCCACGCGCCTGGTTCCCCAGATGATGCAGACCAAACAGAAGCAGGTAGGCATCCGGGTGCCTCAGGCTCCGCTGATGCTGGCCATCTCTGCCCGCCTGGGTCGGCCGGTGGTCACCACTTCCGCCACGGACAAGGACGGAAACCCCTTGATCGACGCGGCGGACATCAAGGAACACCTCGGCGCTCGTTTGGATCTGATCCTCGACGGGGGAGTTCAGCGAAGCGAGCCCTCGACCGTGGTGTCTCTGATCGACGACCACATTGAAGTGCTTCGACAGGGCAAGGGGATCATCGTCGGCATGGACGCGGACTGAACCGGTGGAAGCGCTGCTCGATCCGTTCATCGCCTACTTGCGTGCCGAGCGTGGCCTCTCGGGGAAGACCGTCGACGCCTACTGCGCCGATCTGAACGCCTACTTTCAAGACCTGGCCCGGCGTGGCATCACCGCGGTGGACGCCGTGTCGCGGGAGGCGGTCATCGATCATCTCCAGGCGCTCTCCCGACGGGGACTGTCTCGCCGCAGCCAGGCCCGTCACCTGGCAGCGCTGCGACAGTTTCACCGCTTTCTTCACGACGAGAAGCTGTGTGCGCTGGACCCGACCGAGGACCTCGAAACCCCGCGCTCGGAGAGCCGGCTTCCGGTCTATCTCACCCTGCCCGAAGTGGAAGCACTGCTCGCCGCTCCGGACGACCGCACGGTGCCGGGCGCCCGCGATGCGGCAATGCTGGAGTTGCTCTACGCCACCGGCCTGCGGGTCAGCGAGCTGGTGTCGCTCAGCGTCAACGACGTCAACCTCGACGCTGGATATCTGATCGCTTTCGGCAAGGGCCAAAAGGAACGCATCGTTCCGGTGGGTGCCAAGGCCTCGGCTCGGATCACCGCCTATCTGTCCGGCCCGCGCGCTGCGTTACTCAAGGGCAAGTCCGCCCGTGCTCTCTTCGTCACCCTGCGACGCGGCCCGTTCACCCGCATGGGGTTCTGGAAGCTGCTTCGACGCTACGCGCTCAAGGCGGGCCTGAAGAAGTCGATCTCCCCGCACAAACTTCGCCACTCGTTCGCGACCCATCTGGTCGAGCGGGGCGCGGACTTGCGGGCGGTGCAGGCGATGCTGGGGCACGCCGACCTCGGCACCACTCAGATCTACACCCACGTCAATCGCACCCACCTCCATGCCGTCTACGACCGGCATCACCCCCGCAGCCGCAAGATCCGCTGAAGCTTCGGGTTCAGGCCACCGGGCGCATCACCTGCACCACGCCGGCGGTGATCAGCCGCTGAAATGAGCGATAGGCCAGCGGCTCGCCCATCGCGGCGGTTCTGATCGCCTGCCTCAACGTTCGCGTCCGCTGCAGCTTCTTCAGCAGGTAGAGGTCGTCGGTGGTCAACGCTGCGGTGTTCGCCTCGTTCTCGGGGGCGAAGGCGATCCGACCTTCGAGGGCGAGCAACCTGTCAGACAGCTTGAGCGTGTTTCCCAGCCGGGCGAGATCGAAGATCATCTGCGCGCTTCCGAGGGCTCCCTGCTCCAGCGCCTGCCCGGCCAACGCCTCGGCGCTCTCGAACGCCCCCAGCCGGAGCAAGCTTCGGGCTGACCTCAACAGTGCAGGGAGCGTAGGGGTCAGTCCAAGCTTCAGACCCGCCTTCCGACGCTTCTTGAATAGCCCCCGCTCGAACATCGACAGCAGCCGACGGGCATTGTGCAGCGGAGGCTCCCCGCTCGAGGCCAGCAACTCGACCCCCGAAGCACCTTTCTCGGCCAGTTCGAGCAGGTGGCGCTCGCGACCGCTGCGAACCCGCGTTGCCGCGTTCAGGGTGACCTGGAAAGAGAGGTTGAGCTCGGGAAACTGGGTGTGGAAAGTCCTCCACTCCTCGGCACGACCCCGGGCATCGCGCTCGAGCGTGCCCAGGCTCAACCTCAGTTGAACGCCCTTGGCAACGGGCCTCGCTTCATCGGCCTGAAAGCGGAGCAACCCGCTGCGCCACTGGTAGCAATCGAAGAAGGCCTCGCGCGCCTTGTGGGCGATCGCCTCGAGCAGCCGGGAAGCGTCGAGGAATTCTCGGGAGATCAACACTTCTCCCAGGGGTTGGGAGGTCGCCTCGGCGGCCTCGAAGGCTGCGGTGGCGCGGGGCGCATCGAGCAGGCCGAGGTTGACCAACACCTGAGCCAGGTGCTCGCGGGGGTCGGTCGAGCTCTCGGCGACCAGCTCCCCCTCGACCAGCTCGAAGCGTCGCTCCAGCCCCCCCCGCTTCAGCGTCAGTCGCCCCGAAGGTGCCCCCACCCGCAGCAGCGCCGAGACCACCCGCGAGAACGGATGCCGATCAAGTTGGACGTCAAAGCTCTTCATGATTCGTCCTTCGCGTCGCTTCCTGTCTCATGGCGACCGCCGTCCAGGGTATCGGCCGCGAGGCTGCGGCTCAATGTGGCGAAGGCAGCGGGGTCCTGCCGGAACGCCGGGAATGTTCCGCCCCGCTTGCGCGCGAGCGTGTGGTCAGGGGCAAGTCGGTGTGCGACGGCGAAGCCGCGTGATGTAGCGAGCAGGTTTCCTGTTCGTGGGCCGTCTTCCGCGCGGTAAGTATCGCGGCCATGAGAATCCTCTCCGGAGTCCAGTCCTCGGGGCGCCTGCATCTCGGCAATTACTACGGCGCGCTGAAGCAGTTCGTCGACCTCCAGGACCAGGGCGAGAGCCTGTATTTCATCGCCGATCTTCACGCGCTCAACACCGTTCGAGACGCTGCCCAGGCCCGCGCGCTCACCCGGGAAACGGCGCTCGCCTTTCTGGCGCTCGGCTTGGACCCGACCCGGGCCACCCTGTTTCGCCAGAGCGACATTCCAGAAGTCCCCGAGCTGTTATGGATTCTCGGGACCACAGTCCCGATGTCGCACCTAGAACGTGCGCACAGTTACAAGGACAAGATTGCCAAGGGGCTTAGCCCCGACTTTGGCCTCTTCGCGTATCCGGTGCTGATGGCGGCTGACATTCTTCTCTACGGTTCGGACCAGGTCCCGGTGGGGAAGGACCAAGTTCAGCACGTGGAATTCGCGCGGGACTGGGCGACCAAGTTCAACGTCACCTACGTGAAGGGATACCAGCCTCAGGATCCACTGGGGCGCGAAGGCGGGGTGCCTGGAATCTTCAAGCTGCCCGCGGCAAAGCTCCAGGAGGCCACCGCGGTGATTCCCGGGGTGGACGGGCAGAAAATGTCGAAGAGTTATGCCAACACCATCGACCTCTTCGGCGATGAGAAGGAGCTGAAGAAGAAGATCATGTCGATCAAGACCGACTCCACCGCGGTGGAGTCTCCCAAGCCGGTGAAGGACAGCCCGCTCTACGAGCTGCTCAAGGTGATGGCTCCGCCCGGAGAATTCGAGGCGATTGACCAGAGCTGGAAAGCCGGAGGGAAGGGCTACGGCGACTACAAGAAGAAGCTGCTCGAGTACTACCACGCGACGTTTGATGCCTCGCGGGCGCGCTATGCCGAATTGAGCGCGCAGCCGGACGCGGTGGAGCGCATCCTGGTGGAAGGCGCAGCGCGCGCCCGGGCCTATGCCGCGCCGGTGATGACCGCGGTCCGCCGAGCGGTGGGACTGGCCGCCTAGTCATCACCCCATCGGGAACTTTGATGAACCGGTTTCAGATCTCGGTTCCACCCAGCTCCTACTTCACGCGGGGGTGACCTTGGCCTTCGAGGTGGTCAGCGACCGACTTCGCCCGCCCCAGCGCCAGGGTGGCGACCATCGCCAGCACCGCAGGCACCCAGTAGAAGACCACCACTCGCGTCGCCGCCACCTGGCCCATCGAAACCAGCCCGATCACCGCCAGGGCCACGGCTCCCAGCGCGAGCAGAGAGCGGGCAATTCCATGCCGCTCTCGGGCCACGAACATCGTCACCAGTGCAACGAAGAACACCGCGCCGACCAGGGGCGCCCCCATCCGAAACAGGCCAGGATCGAGCGCAGGGTCGTGGGGCCAGATCAAGGCGCCCGCACAGAGCACGGTCGCGACCGCGGCGAGGATGGCGGCGGTGGTGTCACCCTTGGCCAGGACGTCCCAGCGAGCCCAGGGGCGGCGAAGGGCGGGGCCGGCCGTTCCATCGGGGCGCTGGACGGTGCGCGTGCTCACGTCGGGTCGTTGCATGGTGTCCTCGGAGGTAGGGGCGGGTGTCATCGGCCAGTAGAGTGCTCATCGCCTGCTCGGAAGTCAGCCCCCGGTGCCAGGGGAGCAGGCAGGCGAGAGCGTTGACCCCCTGACAGGCGGCTGGTATGAGCCAGAGATCCCGGCGTTCATCATCTGGGGCCGGAATTTCGGCTCCTTGCGCCCTTGACGGAGGCAGGATCAGCAGGTGACCGAAGGCCGAGCCGCTACGCCTGAAGAGGGACTGAGCGAGCTCGAGGCGATGACGCCTGGACTCGCCTTCCGCGTCGCGTTGCCCAATTTCGAAGGGCCCCTCGACCTGCTGCTCCACCTCATCCGCGAGCACAAGGTCGACATCTTCGACATCCCGATTGCCTTGATCACCGAAAAATACGTCAGCCACCTCGATGCGATGAAGGAGATAAATCTCGACATCGCTGGGGAGTTCCTGGTGATGGCTGCGACCTTGACCTTCATCAAGAGCCGGTTGCTGCTGCCCCGGCAAGAGGTTCAGGGCACCGAGCTGGAAGCAGAAGACGCGGGCGACCCCCGCGCCGAGCTGGTGCGGCGGCTGCTCGATTACCAGAAATACAAGGACGCGGCCGACACCCTGGCCCGACAGGACATTCTCGATCGCGACGTCTTCGCGCGGAAGAATGCCCCTGCGGGTCGCGCTTCAAGCCAGAGCGACGAACAGGCCGGCTTCGCCGAGATCTCGGTCTACAAGTTGATCGAAGCGCTCGACCGGGTGATTCGCGCGCTCGAGCCCAAGTACCAGCACCAGGTCGTCCGCGAGCACCTCAGCATCACCGAAGCGATGCAGCGAGTGATCGAGAGGTTGAAGCTCGAGCCCAGGGTGTCGTTCTTCTCGCTCTTCGAAGGCCAGCGGCTGCGCCACCAGGTGATCATCACCTTCCTGGCGATCCTCGAGATGTGCAAGCTGAAGCTGATCCGCCTCTACCAGGAGCAGCACGGCGACGACATCTTCGTCTCCTCCCAGGGCGACGCGATCGTGAACCTGACCCCGCCGGAGGTCGACGAGAATGAGTACAAGTAGCCCCAAGGGCCCGGGCACGCCGTTTTCCGAACAGGAACTCGAAGCAGTCACGGCTGGACCCACCGGCGACCCCGAGATCGAAGAGCTCGAACCTGCGGACATCGACGACCCCGCGGTCGACCTCGAGACCCATTACGAGAAGCTGGTCCAGAAGAGCCGCAAGCTCTCGCCGGAGCGAATCAGCTGCGTGGTCGAGAGCCTGCTCTTCGTCAGCGACAAGCCGCTCAGCCTCGATCAGCTCCACGAGGCCACCGGAGTCAACCGGGAGAAGCTCCTCCAGGGCTTGGACACCCTCTCGGGCAAGTGCCGGGAAGGGGTGAGCGGGGTGGTGCTCCACGAGGTTGCGGGCGGCTGGCAGCTGCGCACCGACCCCGATTCGGCAGAGTACGTTCGCTCTTTCCTTCGGGTGAAGCCGCAGCGGCTGACCCGCGCGGCGGTCGAGACGATGGCGATCATCGCGTACCGCCAGCCCGTCACCCGGCCCGAGATCGAAGACATCCGCGGCGTCGGAAGCGGAGCTGGCCGAGCTCGAGGGGGCTTTCGTCGGCG
>JAYUUC010000260.1:0-16826 GCA_043755105.1 Myxococcales bacterium | reverse complement strand
TGGAGCGCTTCAGCCATTAGAGCGGACCCGAGATGCCGCCGTCCTTACGGACGCGCCAGAAGTGGAGGATCATCAGCACGCTGACGATGATCGGAATGAAGATGCAGTGCAGCACATAGAAACGCATCAACGCCGGCGGGCCGACCACGGTGCCGCCGAGGAGCAGCGCCCTCATGTAATAACGAGGCGTGACTCCGAGTTCAGCGCCGAACGGGCCTTCGTGACCCACCAGCGGGGCCGCGCGGGCCATGTTGGTACCGACGGTGACAGCCCAGATCGCCAGCTGGTCCCACGGGAGCAGGTAGCCGGTGAAGGACATCATCATCGTCAACACCAGCAGATTGACGCCCACCACCCAGTTGAACTCACGGGGTGGTTTGTAGCTGCCGGTCATGAACACCCGGAACATGTGCAACCAGATGAAGATGATCATGCCGTGCGCCGCCCAGCGGTGCATGTTGCGCATCAGCATTCCGAAGGGGACGTCGAAGTCGAGGTACTTGATGTCGAAGTACGCGTACTCCTGGGTCGGCCGGTAATAGAACATCAGGATCACGCCGGTGACGACGGTGACCAGGTAGAGCAGGAAGGTGAGCCCACCCGCGCACCAGGTGTGCCGGTAGCGAATGCCATGTCGGCGGACCTTTGACGGGTGGAGGTGGAGCCAGACGTTGGCCGACACCTGGAGAACGCGGTTGCGCGGGGTGTCCGCATAGCCGTGACGGAACACCGACCGCCAGACCGTGCTGGTGAAGATCTTGTCGAGCGCACTCTGCTTGGCGGGTTTCTGCAGATCGGGCATTGCCTTGGGCTTCCTATCGAGGTGCGAAGAACAACTAGGTCGTGCT
Source organism: Myxococcales bacterium (assembly GCA_043755105.1). Taxonomy (GTDB): domain Bacteria; phylum Myxococcota; class Myxococcia; order Myxococcales; family Myxococcaceae; genus JAYUUC01. The sequence goes on along the minus strand of JAYUUC010000260.1, from coordinate 15,978 downwards.
GGAGGCGCTGAACTTCACGTACGAGCCGGCCTTGCTCCATTCGCCGAGCTCCTTGCGGAACTTCACTGCCTTGTCGACCACCAGCTGGCCGTCGTCGCCGCGGGTGATCTTGATTCGCTCCAGCGGGCGCGGGGCGGGGCCTTCGAAGTTGGTCCCGTCCTTGCGGAAACCCGAGCCGTGGCAGGGGCACTTGAACTTGTTCTCGGGGCCGAGCCAGCGAGGGGTGCAGCCGAGGTGGGTACAAACGCCGAGCAGCGCGTAGAACCCGGTGTCCTCGCGGACGATCCAGACCCGGAACTCCTTCATGAACCTTTCGGACACATCGCCGACGTTGAAGGTGCTCGGTATGCCGGCCTTGAATGCGGTGGGCGGCTCGAAGAGGACGCGGGGAAAGAGGATCGCGACCATTGCGAGGCCTCCGGCCTGAAGCGCGCCGAGAATCGCGAGCCAGCCACCGATGCCGAGGATGTTGCGGCGCGACCAGATGTGCTCGCCGCTGCCGCCTTCCTGCAAGTCCGCCATGTGAGATCAACCTCCGGAGCGAATCGCTGGAACATGTATCGCGCGACACGCCGTGCGTAAAGAACGGTGGTCAACTGCCGGTAATAAAAAGTGGTCCGTGGAATTAGGTGCAACTCCGACGAATGCTTGACCGCGGGCCGCACCTTATCTACGAATGGAGTACCCCATGAACTTTCCTCTTCTGCTCGCCAATGCCGGTAGCGCCCACAGTGATGTCGAGCCGTACACCGGCCTCGAGAACCTGAGCTTGATTGCCAGCAAGCCCGACAACGTGCCGATCATCATGATGCTGCTGATCTTCGCCTTCTTCACCTACATGGCGATGCGGGACGCGTTCAAGCACGACAAGCTGATCAAGCAGGGCCGGAAGCAGGACATCCTCAAGTCGATGCAGGAGTAGCTCCCGGACCGGGGGCACGGACCTAGAAGATCTGGTCCTGGAACTGGAACAGCAGCCATCGGGGGTGGTCGGACCTTGGGTTGACCACGAGTGCTCCGTCCTCGTTGGTGCGGTTGCGATGAACCTTGTGAGCGGAGTGGCTGTAGCTTCCGCCCGAGCTGGTCGCGAACGCCGAGATCTCCGAGCCCACCGGAATCAGCTCCACCACCTTGTGAATCAGCGGGTCCATCGAGAGCGTCTCGAACTGCGGGCCGGTCGAGTGCAAAGCCAGGCTCTGGACGTAGTCGAGGGGCGTTCCCGGGTGCCAGCCTTCTGACCAGCCTTCGCCGGGGAGCGCATGATCGAGCTGCCCGAGGCGCACGTCGGGGTTTCCGAAATCAGAGCGGACGTTCACCACCACGCGGTAGATCGCCCCTTGCATGCTGACCTGAACGACGACGTGGTCGCTGTTCGGCATCGCGCACTGAGTGTCTGTCGGCGTCACCACCGCGACCACACGACCATCGATTCGCCCGAACGCGGGGGTGAGGGTGTTGCCGAAGGTCGAGGCACAGGCGGCCGCGGGGTTCCCTGCGTCCGGCGACCCGGCTGTTCCCGCTTAGATGACCGGCCCTTCACCCGCGTCAGGGCTGACCGGCGACGGGGGTGAACAGGCCGACGCAAAGGTCAGGGCCAGTGCGGTCAGGACATTCCATGCCCGAAGTTTCATGGCGAGGGCGCGTAGCAAAGGCCCATCGGCCGCGCAAGGACGGAGCCCGGGCGTCCAGCCACCTCTGCTCCCGGCCCTTGACCGTCGCTGGGGTGCCGCTCGGTTCCTCGCCCTTCCTGCGCCCTAGTGAGCGGCCAGGAGATCAGCCCCGGTCGTCGGGGGCGTAGGTGAAGGTCACCTTCGCGGGCTGACCGGCGACGACGGTGACCTGCTGGGTCTTCTTCCCGAACCGCTCGTGCCAGGACTCGAGGGTGTAGGTGCCGGCAGGAGCGGCGATCGAGAAGTGGCCGTCGGCTCCGGTGGTGCTGAAGAACGGGTTGTCGCTGACGACGATGTAGCCGGTCATCCACGGGTGCACGTCGCACTTGAGCTTGATCACTTCCGCGCCCTTGAGGTCCTTTTGAATCTCGTTCGCCTTCGGAGGCTGCGCCTGGTTGAACAGCGTCTTGCTGCCCTCGTACGCGTGAATGTTGTGGAGCGTTCCGTCGCCATTGCGGACCGCCAACTTCTGGCCTGCCCTCGCTGCCTGTACCCGTGGGTGGTAGAGGCAGTCTTGCTGATTAACGATCACCGGAGTGCTCGGTACTGCGATGCCTGCCGGAGCATTCTGACTGATCCGCACCACCGCATTTTGCAGCTTGCCGTTCTTTGCCAGCACCGTCTCGTCGATGGCTTCATGCTTTGAGCAAACCGGGTCGGCGCGGCGATTGAGCGTCTGCGCCTGGGGCGCCGGACCGGTGAGCAGCACCTCGCCTTCAATGTTCCCCAGTGCGGCCGCGATCACGAGAGAGGTCGCGGTGGAGATCGCGCCTTCCGGTCCAGAGCCAGAGGTCTTGGCGGGCACGGTGTCCGAACCAGGCACTGTCGACGTCGGGGCTGCGGAGTGGGGAGGTGTCGTGTGACCCGTTTGCACGTCGGGAACCGCGGAGGGAGAGCGGGGCTGCGGAGAGGAAGGCATATCGGCAACGACTGGTAGCTCGGCCGCGATCGGCTGTGCTTGGACAACGGGAGCGGCTCGATCGCTGTCTGCCCGAGGACTCAGTTCGCGAGTCTTGTAGAGGTACAAGCCGATCGGAGGAATCGCCAGCAGCACCACCAGCAAGATTCCCAGACCGACCCCAGACTCGCTCTTCTTTTCCGGACCCATCGCGTCGCCTCCGTCGAAAAGTCTGACGAAGGCGTAACAGAGCCCAGAGCCCCCCTCAAAAACGGGCGGCCGCCGGGCTCTCCCCCTGTCGAGTGGACCTTTTGGCACCCAGCAGTTGGGGTGGGCCACCGCCGACTGCGGAAACGACTAGCCGCGGTCTTCGGGGGCGTAGCTGAAGGTCACCTTCGCCGGCTGACCGGCCACGACAGTGACTTGCTGGGTCTTCTTCCCCAGGCGCTCGTGCCAGGACTCGAGGGTGTAGGTGCCAGCGGGCGCAGCAATCGAGAAGTGGCCATCGGCCCCGGTGGTGCTGAAGAACGGGTTGTCGCTGACGACGACATAGCCGGTCATCCACGGGTGGACGTCGCACTTGAGCTTCATCACTTCGGCGCCCTTGATGTCCTTCTGGATCTCGTTCGCCTTCGGAGGCTGCGCCTGGTTGAACAGGGTCTTGCTGCCGTCGTAGGCATGGATGTTGTGAAGCGTCCCGTCGCTGTTCCGGATCGCCATCTTCTGGCCGGTCATCGCCGCCTGAACTCGCGGGTGGTAGAGGCAGTCCTGCTGGTCGACGATCACCGGGGTGCTCGGAACCGGGCTGCCCGCGGGAGCATTCTTGCTGATCCGCACCACGGCGTTCTGCAGCTTGCCGTTCTTCGCCAGCACCGTCTCGTCCATCGCTTCGTGCTTCGCGCAGACCGGGTCAGCGCCGCGCTTGAGCGGCTGAAGCTCGGGAGCCGCGCCGGTGAGCAGCACTTCGCCTTCGATGGTTCCCATTCCAGCAGCAGCAGCAGGGACGCCGGGAGGAGGCTGAGCAGCGGCTGCCGCAGCCGGCTCCGGAGTTGCGGGCGTGGGAGTCTTCACGGCAGTTCCATCAGCGGCCGCCGGAGGCGTCGTCGGCACCGGGTGAGTGACCTCGGCGGGAGGCAACGTGGGAGTCGCCGAGGGTGGAATTCCCGCATTCTTCTCGCAGGCGGTCAACGCGAACGCAGCAGCGGCGCCGACGAGAAGCCGGGCTGCCCAACGAACCTGTGCGTAGCTGTTTTGCTTGACCGTCGTCATCGTGTTCCCTCGAGGTTTGAAGATTGAGTCCGGTCCTATCAGAGGAAGATCGACAGTCAACGATCGCTACCCGGATCGTCCTCCACCGAACCGCGTGGATTGTGCCGAGGCGCTCCGGTGAACTCGCCGCTATTCCAGCCGCTTCGAGGCACGAAACGATTCAGTCGCAGAACTCGACAGGAACTTCGCCCTCAACGGTATCCAGAGTCCCTGTACCGTCTCGAACTGCCCTGGCGCGAAGGCGAACCTTTCCGAGCGCCCCCACGGTCACGGGCGCCTCGACGATCTCGATCCGGCCCTGTGTGGAGACGACGTTGTCAGTAGGTTTGCCCTGTTCTCGGGTCACGAAGGTGGCATTGACTCCGTTTTCAGCGAAGGAAAAGTCCTCTCCAAAACCCGCTCTCCATGGGGCCGCCGTCAAGAGAAAGGGGCCAACGTCGGGTCCTCCGTACGTGCATGACTCCTTCGTTTCGTAGATGGCAATCAGGCGCTTTTCCGGGAAGGTTAAATCCTTCTTCGCCACCCCGTAGACTCCCGAAAAATCCTTTCCGGCCACCGTGCCTCGGAGCTGCGTCGAGGCCACCGGTTCGGTGGCAGGCGGACGGGTCGTGGCGCCGCCGCATGCCACTGCGAGTGGAACCACGGAAACCAAGAGAATGCGCCCCAACCCGTTCGCAAGCTTCATCATGATGTCCACCTTTGTTGCAGAAAAGAGAGGGAGCACAGCACTCCTCTTTGCAGAGCTGTTGGCTCGCAGCCGAACGGTCCACCTCTGCCCCTGTCGATGATTCCCCACCGTCGCAGCGGGACTAAAAGCGGGTGGTCGTCCACTTCGTCCGAGAACTTTTCACCCTTGTTCGCGAGGCCGAACATTACGCTCGGCCGTTCACCCCCGGGAAAGGAGAATGGGCACCTTGGGCCAAAGCCTCGACGTGTTGCCCTGAGGCTTGGCGGCGACGCTTCTTGTGTCTTCGATGCCCGATGGGCTCGGATCGGACGCGTACCCCTTCCGCCCTACTCTCTTCGGCTCACCCGCCAGGCGGCGAGCACCAGGAAGAAGGCCGCAAACGTGGCCAGCAGTGCGACTTCGCCCAGGCCCGAGCCAGGCCAGCCGGCGACCATCACTGCGTCTCCGTAAAGTGCCCGCCGCACCCCTTCCACTGCGAAGCGGAGCGGGTTCACCGTCATCACTGCGCGTACCCCGGGGCCGGCGCCGTTGATCGGAAACATCGCTCCGGAGAGCACCCACATCGGTATCAACACCACGCTCATCACCGCGTGGTACCCGGTCGAGGAGTTAATCCACCACGCGAGGGTGAAGCCCACCCCGGTGAGGAAGAGCGCGGTGAGCACCATCACCGACGCCAGCAGCGCCCAGTTCACCGTCGCCAGGTGCACCCCGGCAAACGGCGCGAAGAGCAGGAACAACGCCGCCTGCGAAAGCGCAATCACCGTGGACCCGAGCGCCTTCCCCATCACCAGCGACAGCCTCGACCCGGGACCCGCGAGCACGCACTGGAGGAAGCCTTCGCGCCGGTCTTCAATCACCGTGATGGTGGCGAAGATCGCCGAGAACAGCAGCACCATCGTCACCACGCCGGGAAAGAAAAACTGCATGTACGACAGCCCGGCCTGACCTTCGGCGCGGAAGCTGCCCGAGAACCCCGAGCCGATCAGCAACCAGAACAGAATCGGCTGAGCGAGCGCTCCGATCACCCGGCTGCGCTGGCGAAAGAACCGAACCACATCGCGCCCGACCAGCACCCGCACCGTGGCCAGGTTCAAGGCGGCGCGGGACGGCAGTGGATAGGACAGCTCGGCGGCGGGCATCATCGGCGCTTCTTCCCCTTCGGCAGGTCTGCGTCTGCTGGCCGGTCGAGCCCGAGCGACTTGCCCGTCAGCTTCAGGAACACGTCCGCCAGGGTCGGCCGGCGCAGACTCACCGACTGCAATCTTCCCGACGCGAACGCCTCGACAATGCGCGGAATCAGCGCGTGGCCCCCTTCCCGCTCGACCTGGACCTTGTCCTCGACAAGCTTCGCCGGCAGCCCCAGCTTTTCGATCAGCACCTGCATCACCTCTTCTGGATGCTCGGCCTCGATGGTCACCAGATCGCCCCCCATGTTGGCGGCGAGGGCGCGCGGGGTGTCGCAGGCCACCAGCTTCCCCTGCTCGAGCACCGCCAGCCGGTCACACCCTTCCGCCTCTTCCGGCCGGTGGGTGGTGAGCAGCAGGGTCAGCCCTTCGGTCTTCCTCAGCGTCTTCAGATAGAGCCAGAACTTCCGGAACGACGCCTCGTCCAGCCCCTGGGTCGGCTCGTCCATCAGCAGCACCCGGGGCCGGTGCACCAGCGCGCGGGCCAGCTCGAGCCGGCGGCGCATGCCCCCTGACCAGCCGGCAACTCTTTCTTCAGCCCGATCCTTCAGCTCGATCAGCTGAAGCATCTCGTCGACCCGCGCGTGGGCCTGCGCGGGAGGCAATGCGTAGAGCCTCGCCCCGAGAAGCAGGTTCTCCCGCGCCGTGAGCTGGTCATCGAGGCTGTTCTTCTGAAACACCACTCCGAGGCGCGCCCGAAGCGCTGGACTGGTGAGCGACAGCTCCCGGCCCTCGAAGGTCACCTTGCCGGCGTCGGGCATCAATAGTCCGGCGAGCAGCTGAAAGGTCGTCGACTTGCCCGCGCCGTTGGGGCCGAGCAGGCCGAAGATTTCTCCCGGCTGCACCGCGAACGACAGCCCGTCGAGTGCCACCCTCTGCCCAAAGCGGCGGGTCAGCCCTTCCACCTGCAGCAACGGCGCGACCGCAGGGACGGGCGGCGCTTCAGCTGTCTCCCACTTCATCGCCCTCACAGGGGCGCTCCGGAGTCGATCATCATCACTGCGAACAAGCCGGTCAGGTAGACCAGCGAGAAGAAGAACAGCTGTCGGGCCCAGGGGCGGCCAAGGCGCAGCACCGCGCCGTACACTCCCAACCCGAGGAACACCGCCCCCAGCACCGACGACACCACCAGGTAGAGCTTGCCCGCGAGGTGAAGCGGAAACGGCAGGTAGGCAATCGGCAACAGCACCAGCAGATAGGCGACGATCTGCGCCCGGGACATCGAGTCGCCACTTCGCAGCGGCACCGAATGCAGCCCGGCCTGCCGGTACTCCTCCTTGCGGAAGAGGGCGATCGCGAGGAAGTGCGGCATCTGCCAGAAGAAGAGGATGCCGAACAGCACCACCCCGGGCAAACTGATCTTCCCGGTCGCGGCGGTCCACCCCATCAACGGCGGCAACGCCCCAGGCACTCCCCCCACCAGCATCGCCGTCTCGCTGCGGGCCTTGAGCGGGGTATAGCAAAGCACGTACGAGACCAGTGCCAGCAGCCCCAGCGCTGCGGTGAGCAGGTTGGTTCCCAGCGCGAGAATCGCCAGCGAGACCACTCCCAGCGAGAGCCCGAACCAGAGCGCCACCGCTGGTTCCATTCTCCCTGCGGGCAAGGGCCGATTGCGGGTGCGGGCCATCCGCTGATCGCTGTCCCGCTCGAGATAACAGTTGAGCGCGTTGGCGGAACCGACGGTCCCGGCAATCGCACCCAGCGCAAGAATCCACTGGGCGGGCGCCAACTTTCCCGGTGCCATCCAGAGGCCGCCCGCAGCGGTGCAGAGCACCAGGCTGGAAAGCCTGGGCTTGGTCAGCGAGACCAGATCCGCGGCAACGGTGGACAGGGGCAAAGCCCGAGCGTTCACGCCGGCTCCAGAGCAGCCGCCGGCAGAACCGGCTCCCTCGCGTCCAGCGTGGCGCCCAGCGGGCGGACGGGGCACGCCGTCCAGTAGAGCGACACCAGGGTCGCGAGCAGTGCCGCCCCGAGGCTGGAATGGACGGTCATTGTCACCAGCTCGCGCGACAGCAGCACGGTCATGATGCCCAGGCCAATCTGCGCCACCACCGCGACCCCGGCCACCGAGGCCAGCACCCGCGTCGCGGTCGAGGCCGCGGGCGCCCGCAGCAGCCGGACCATCAGCCAGAGCACCCCTACTCCCACCCCGACGCCCAGCGCGCGGTGGACCATGTGAATCTGCACCCCGGGGTGCCCATCGAGCGGCCACACCTTGCCGAGGCAAAGCGGGAAATCGAAGCCGCACGCCAGGCCACCGCGGAGGTGTCGCATCAGCCCTCCCACCACCATCTGGGCGTAGGTGAGGCCCACCACGGGCAGAATCCACCGGGCCGCTCGGGAGTCGGCGGGCGCCGGCCGCACCGGGTTCAACCGCTGACGGGTGAGAAAGGCCAGGGTGACCGAGAGAGAGAAGAAGGCCATCGCCGTGGCGAGGTGGGTGCTCGAGACCCACCAAGGCAGCTTCAACTTCACCGTCAGCGCCCCGAGCAGGGCCTGAATTGTGACCCCCCCTGCGGCGAGCAGCCCGAGGCGGGTGAGCAGCTTGTCGCGGCGGCGGTGCTTGAACAGCAGCGCGGTGAGCCCGAAAGTCATCGCTCCCACGAACGACGCCACCAGCCGGTGGCTGTGCTCGAACTCCTTGCCGTCGATCATCTTGGGGATGAACTTGCCTTCACACAGGGGCCAATCAGGGCAAGCCATACCCGACTCGGTGGTGCTGACCAGGCCCCCGAAAATCAGGAGCGCGAAGGTGGCGATTGCCACGGCCACTGCGTATCGGTGGACTCGCATCGTTGTTCGCACCCGAAGGAAAAAAAGACGGCGATCCTCCGATACCAGGGAGGACCGCCGCCGTTCAAGCCTCGAACCCTCGAGAGGGGGGCTTAGCTCTTCTTGTCGCTAAAAGAGAGCTTGGGGTCGGCCGGCTTCCCTTCCTCCACCTTCACCTCGGCGGTCTTGGTGCCGAGCTTCTCGTGCCACGCTTCCACGGTGTAGGTCCCGGCAGGCACGTCCTTGATTTCGAACTTGCCCGAAGCGTCGGTGGTGGCGAAGTAGGGGTTCTTGTTGAGAACCACGTAGCCGGTCATCCAGGGGTGCACGTCGCACTTGACCTTGACCACCTCGGCGCCCTTCACGTCCTTCTCAATGTCCTTGGCCTTCGGGGGCTGGGCCTGGTTGAACAGGGTCTTGGTCCCGTTGTAGGCGTGGATGTTGTGGAGCGTGCCGTCGCTGTTCTTGACGTTAATCTTCTGCCCTTCCATCGCCGCCTGAACGCGCGGGTGGTACATGCAGTCCTGCTGGTCGATCACCACCGGAGTGGCAGGGACCTTGCCGCCCGCGGGGGCATTCTTGGTGATCCGGACCACCACGTTGGCCAGCGCCTTGCCGTCGGTCGATAGCAGGGTGGCCTCGTCGTTGAAGTCCTTCTTGGCGCAGACCGGGTCCGACTTCCGGTTCAGCTTCTCCATCTTGACCGGAGCGCCGGTGTAGCCGACCGAGCCACTGATGCTGCCGTTGGCGAACGCCGCGCCGGAAAGAAGAACGGCACCGGATGCCAGAATGGCAGTGAGGGAATTGGTTTTCATCTGGAAACTCCTGGAAAGAGGGTGGAAATCAGGTGACCTTCACGGGACGAGGGGCCTGCCTGGGTATTCGAAGTGGTGGCCAAACTAGAGAGCAGCGGTCCGTCCGTCAACGCTAGACGCGGCGCGCGACTGCAATCGGGGGCAGATGTTTCTTAATGAGCCCCATCAGCGCTTCTCCATCGATGAGCTCGAGGGGCGCTCCTACAGCCGAGGCCCGAGCCTGCGGAGAAAAGATACCGCCGGTGGCCACCAGGGCCTTGCCTGCCATCTCGGCCCGCGAGACGTCGAGCGCCGCGCGTACCTCTTCTTCGCCGACGATGCCCAACGGAGGGTGGGCGACGCCGCGAATGTAAATGCGGCCCCCGGTGATCGGCGTGGGGTTGACCGCGAACAGGTCCACCACCTCGCCGGAAAAGTGGCTGTCCTCGACCTCGAACTTGAGCTCGGCGAAGAGCATCTCGAGGAGCTTGCCGAGGTCTTCCGCGTCGAGCTTTCCAATCCAACTGTGGGGGCTCTCGTACGCTTCGCCGGTGGCCGCCGCGAGCGCCTCCGGCTTCGGGGCGGTGAGCGACATCAGCACGATCAGCACAAACCCGAGGACCAAGCCGCCCACGCCGATGATCAAGATTCCCACGACTCGACGCTCCGAGCGGCTAGAGCCGCTGCATCTCCGAGGCGCAGTCGCCCTTCGGAGCGCGCTTCAGATACTCCTTCGCCACTTCCCGCGCCTTGCCCCGGCTCTTCGGCTCGCCCACGAGCAGCTTGGCGTAGTGACAATAAGCATTCTCGAAATTGATGTCGGCGTTGAGCGCGTGCTCATACGCTTCGGCCGCCTTGGCGCGGTCGGGCTTGGCCTCTTCAGTAACGCCGAGCTCATCGTACGACTCGGCGATCTTGTAGGGCTGCCCGACGTACTCCTGGGCAGCCTTCTCGAAGGCTTCGATCGCCTTGGGGAAGTCCTTCTTCTCCCGGTAGATGCGCCCCATCGACAGCCGCGCTTCCGGGTTCTTGGACCCTGGCTCGTGGACGGCGAGCTCGTACTGCTGCAGCGCCTCGTCGAACTTTTTTTCATTCATAAAAACATGGCCGAGCATCGCCACCAGCTTGGGGCTCTTCGGAATGGTGGTGAGCGCCTTTCTCAGCGCGACCTCGGCTTCTTTCTCCCCGCCGTCTTTGCGCATCAGCGCCCGGGCGAGCTCGACGTGGAAGTAGGCCCGGGTGCCGTCGAGCGCGATCGCCTTCCGGATCTCGGCCACCGCGCCATCGACGTCGTTCTCGTAGAGCAGCCGCTTGCCCTTGATCAAGAACAGCTCGGGGTTGCTGCGCTCGAGGGCAAAGCCGGCGTCTTCCAGTCGGGCCACTTCGGCCTTGTTCCGTTCCTTGTCCAGTGTCACCCCGGTGGCGGCGATCAGCGCCTTGCGCTGTTCCTCCTTGGCCAACTGGGGCAGGTCGCGCGAGAGACGCGACACCATCAGGGCCTTCGCCAGATGCGCGGTCGCCAGCTGCCGGGGAGAGGGAGCGGGCGTAGCGTCGATCAGCCCCTTGAGGAGCTTGTTGGCGATCTCGTAAGACGGCTCGTCCTGCTCGAGGATCAGCAGCGCCTTGCCCAGCTTGGACTCGGCGTGATCGGGCCGGAACCGGAGCGCGAACTCGAACGCGTTCCACGCTTCCTTGTCCTGGCCGCGGCGGCGGAAGAGGGTCCCCAGCGCCGCGTAGATGCGGGGGTCACCTGAGGAGTTCGCCTGCGCGGCCTCGAGGCTTTCCCGTGAGTGCTCGAGGTCGCCCGCGTTCATCTGGATCAACCCGAGGGTGAGGTTGACCAGCGAGCCCTTCTTGCCGAACTTCTTCAGCCGCTCCACCAGCTCGGCGAGGGCCTCATCCCGCTTGCCTGAGTAGGTCTTGATCAACGCTTCCGCAGAGTAGGTCTGCGAGCTGACCTCGCCCGCCTTCTTCGCCGCGTCAAGGTGCTCCTCAGCGAGCTTTCGGGCCGTGTCGCCCTCGCCGTGTTCGCCCCAGCGAATGGCGTAGGCATAGGCGAGGTAGCCGTGGGCAACCCCTGAATCGGGGATCAGCTCGAGCGCCTTGTCAGCGTCGGCGCAGGCCTTCTTGTACGACTCGTAGCTGTCGTTGGTGAGCTGCTCGCCGGCGTCGCGAAGCAGCTTGTTGAACTCGCGGTTCCGCGCGGCCCGGTAGCGGCCGATGACCTGGTACCCGACCAGCCCAGCGATCATCACCACCGAGAGGACGAGGAAGATGTTGCGGCTGCGGTTGCCGGAGGTTCGTACCGAACCGGTGCGCGGCCTTCCCACCTGAGAGTCATCGTCTTCAGAGTCGTCGACCGCCTCATTGCGTTCTACTCGGGGAGCCGGCCTGCGGGGGGACGGAGCGAGCACGGGAGCCGTCGCCCGGGGAGCCTCGGCGGAAGCCCGGGTCCGCATTGCGTTCGAGCCCTCGCGGCCCATCGGGGGGGCGGGAGCCGGACGGGCAGTTGCGGAGGCGGAGGAACCCGGGCGCACCTCGGCAGGCGCGACAGCCGCAGGGGCCGGCGGCGGCGCAGGGGCCGAGGGCGACTCGATTTTCCACTGCGTGAACAGCGCCAGGGTCTCGGAGTCCGAGGGGTCGGCGGTGAAGGCCTTGAGAAGGTTGGCCTTGCCGGCGTCGAGCTCGCCATTCTTGAGCTGAAGCCCGGCCGCCATCCGGAGGGCCTGCTTGTCGGACGGAGCGACCTGAAGCGCGCCCTGCAACTCCTCGAGCGCCTTCTTGTCCTTGCCCTGCTCGGCATAAACGCGGGCCAGCAAGACGCGGGGCTCGGAGTCGTTCGCGTGGGCCTTCACGCCCTTCTTGCAGACGACCATCGCTTCCATGAAGCGGCCCATGGCCAGGTAGGCTTCGGCGAGGGGCCGATACGCTTCTGAAGCCGGGTCAGTGGCGAAGGCGTGCTCAAGCTTCGCGAGCTCGGCCGGGCTCAACGTTTTCATGGAGTTGGGGGGCATGAATGGGTGGGGTTGACCCTAAATCTGCGTTTTTATGGCACCCGCAACCCATCCCGTCAAATACCAAGAGCAGGGTTACTTGTCGGTTCTTGACAGCTCCGGATCGCTCAGTTATCTGCTGCCGCCTCTCGAAGGCCTATTTCCAAGGTATTCGAGGGGCTTGAAGGTCTGCGGGGGTGTAGCTCAGTTGGGAGAGCGTCGCGTTCGCAATGCGAAGGTCGTCGGTTCGATCCCGTCCACCTCCACCACAGTGTTGAAAAGAGGCCCTGCCGGAAATCCCGGCGGGGCCTTTCTTTTTGCCCGAAGACAGTTTCAGGGACCCGCGAGGGCAACCTCGTCCAGCGCGCCGTCCGGCTCGGCCGCCACGTGGAGTGCGGGCGAAACCTGGGCCTCGGCAGCGGCCTCCCTGGCTTTGGCGCTGCTCGCGCCTGAACGGCAGCCTCGGCACCAGGGCTGATTTCGAATCGCACCGTCGGCCATCTTTCGCAGCCCGAACTGGAGCAGCGGTTTGACCTGACGGCACTTCAGGCACATCAAGCTGATCAGCACTTCTTGTCCGTCGTGGTCATACACCGCCGACCGGCGTTTCTTTCGAGCCGGCCCCGGCTCGCGCGGCTTCTTCGCCTCGACCACGGGGGGGCCCATCATCGGCGTGACCTTGTAGAGCATTGTCCTTCCTCCAAAACCGGCAGCGAGCGTCGACCCTAGATCGACGGTCTGACATCGTCTGAATCACGGAAGGCCGAAAACTCGGCGCCGGCGCCGTTTCGCGTGATCTGGCGCCGGGTTGCGCTTCAGGGCGTTGAGCCGCCGCAAGGCTCGCCGTCGTCGACGTACGTAATCCGGCCGGGCTTGGGGACCCGCAGCGGTTCGTGCCGCTTTTGAAGCGAGGCCACCAGGGCGTCGCGAAAGTTCAGGGTCCGGCCATTGCCAAGGTCGACGCGGGCGGGCGCGAGGGTGGAGAGGACGGGGCCGAGGCCGTCGCCCCCACGGGCGAGGAAGTCGGGGAGCACCACCCGGTAGCGTCTCTCGGGCAAGAGGGGGCGGCCGTCGGCGAGGGTATACCCGCGCAGCCGGGCGGGGCCGGGACATCGGTCGAGCTTCACCTTCAAACCCGAGACCTGAAAGACGCCTTTGCGCGCGCCGTAGGCCGCCTGGAGCAGCCGCTTCAACTCCTCGGCATTGACGCTGAGAGTGGCGACGGTGTTGTCGAAGGGGAGCACTTCGTAGAGCGCTCCGTAGGTCAGCTCGCCGGCGGCGAGGTCGGCGCGCAAGCCTCCGCTGTTGAGGAGGGCGACGTCGGCGTTTTCCATCTCTCGCAGGGCATCGGCGAGGGCACTGCCGAGCGGGCTTTCGGCCTCGTAATCGCGCCGAAGCGCTGCCGGCACCTCGATGCCCAGCTTGCGCCGCTGCTCCACCTCGACCCGGGCGAGCGCGGGGGCAATCACCGGGGTGAGCGCGGCGTCGGGTCGTACGGTCTGGCCGAGGTATCGGGGCGAGGACCAGACGGTGCCCGGCGCGTGCTCTTCCGGAGGGGCGGCGCAGCTTCCCTTTTCATCGACCCGACTGCAGATGGCGATCGCCGGGGTGATGCGGGTGAGCTCGGGAAGAACCTGGTGGGACGAGGATTCGAGGAAGACGTCGATGGTGCCGAACGAACGGCCGAGCCCCGTGGTTTCAATCACCGGAGTGCCATTGACCCGGTGGCCGAGCACGGCGTGGGTATGCCCGGCGATCACCGCGTCGACGGTGTGGGCGGGAAGGTTGTTGAGCAGCTCGAAGATTTCGCCGCTGTTGGTGTCGCAGCCAGTGAGGTCGTCGGGGTTGCTCCAGGAGCGGCACTTGCCCCCGGCGTGGACCACCGCGACCACCACCTGGGCCCCGGCCTCGCGCAGCTGCTTCGCGGCGTTGGCTGCTTCGGGTGCCAGGCTGCCGAAGCGGAGGCTGCTCACATTCACCGGGTTGGTGGTGGTGGGCGTCGAGGGCGTGACCAGGCCGAAGACGCCGACCTTCACGCCTTTGCGTTCGATCATCGCGGTGCCGTCGTTGCCCAGCCAGCCCGGGCGCGCGCCGGTCTGAGCGTCGTAGATGTTGACCGCGAGCACCGGAAAGTGGGCCTGCGCGAGCCGGGCCTTGAGCGCTCCGAAGGGGTCCTGGTCCGCTTTCAGCGCCACCGACTGAGGACCTTCGGGGCCGTAGTCGAACTCGTGGTTTCCGATCGCCGCCGCCTGGTAGTCGAGGCGGTTGTACGCGTCGACCACCACCGCCCCTTCAGACAGGTTGGAGGCGAGGGTTCCCTGAAAAAGGTCGCCGGCATCGAAGAGCAGCACCCCCCCTGGGTTGTGGGCGCGGGCGATCGCGAGATAGCCGGCAAAGTTGGCCACTCCGCCCTCTTCCACTCCGCTGCCATCTGGAAGCGTGAAGGCGTGCGGGTAGACCCAACCGTGAATGTCGTTGGTGCCAATCAATGTGAGCTGAATCGGCGCGCCGGAGGACTCGACGGCAGCGGCTGCAGGGCTCGCAGAAGTAGGTCCTCGACCGGAACGCCCGAGGCAACCGGTGAACGTCGAGAGGACCGTCGCCACCACCAACGTCAGGGTTCGATGCGAGAAGGTCATGGGAGCTGTTTTACTCCGGGGGGAGTGCCGTGGATCAGGGCCGAGATCGGAACTCGAAGACCGTCGATGCGCGCGCGGGCGCTTCGCCGGAAGAGCAAGAGCGCCAGCGCTGCGAGCAGGAAGGGCCCCGGGGCTCCGCCGCTGCAGCCGCAGGACAGGGGCTTGGGCGAGCCCTCTTCGCTCGAGCGGCCGCTGCCCTGGCTTCCCGAATTCGGAAGGGAGCCTCCATCGGGACTGCCGCCATCGAGGCCTGTCGACGGGCCTGCTTCGATCACCAGCGGCGGAGAGGCAGTGGCCGCGACCGCCTCCCACGGAACGAGCTTGAAGTTGCTGGAGACGTCGTTGTCGGCATCGTGGGCGATGAACACGCCCCGAGGAAAGGCTGCGCCGAGGAAGTGGGGCGAAACCTCTATCGCTTTCGACCCCGAGACCGCGTCGATCGGTCCCGCGGCTGCAATCTGAAAACGGGTCAGCAACGAATGGGGCTCGCGTCGATCATAGGCGAGGAAGGTGTTGTCTCCCGCGGAGGACACCAGCAGCACGCCTCTCCCGTCCGATGCGGGGTAGAGCGCGAGTCCCTTGATCGGAGCAACCCCATTGCCGGCGGGGGCGACGGAATCGATGACGAGAGGAGTCCGGTCGGCAGCCGGCTCGGCGAAGTAACGCGAGAGGCCGACCGACGATTGGGAAAGAAAGAGGAACCCCGTGTCATCGTCAGCGACCATCGAGCTGGCATCGCTGCCGACCGACAAGGTGCGCACCAGCGTTCCCCGGACCTTGCCGGCGCCGGCGTCGAACAGCTGCCACTGCTGGAGCGCTCCCGAACCCAGCGCGAAGGCATAGAGGGCGCCATCGACCGGGCTGACGTAGAAGCAAACCGCCACCAGGGTCAGACCGGTGAACAGCGGCGGCGAGGAGACCTCCGTCAGGGTGAGGCGGTCCGCATCCAAGGTGTAGAAGTCGATCGCCGCGGTGCCCTGGTTGGCGACGGCGATCAACGGCGTGTCGAACCCGCCGAGCGCGAAATGGGGGCGCACGTCGACCCCGACGGTCAAGGTCCCAGGCTGA
>JAYUUC010000259.1:0-5919 GCA_043755105.1 Myxococcales bacterium | reverse complement strand
TCATGGCGCAGCGGTTGGTGCGCCGGGTGTGTCCTGACTGCAAGGAGGCCTACACGCCGACGGAAGAGGAGCTCCGCGAGGTCGGGCTCACTTCGGCCAAGCTGGCTCGCTACGGCGTCTCGCAGGTCTACCGGGCCACCGGGTGCACGGTGTGCGGGCGCAATGGGTACCGCGGCCGCACCGGCATCTACGAGTTCCTTCTCGTCGACGACGACATTCGTCAGCTGGTGTTGAAGAACGTGGACTCGTCGACGATCAAGAAGAAGGCGGTGGAGAAGGGCATGACGACCCTGCTCGATGACGGTGCTCGGAAGATCGCCGCTGGAGAGACCACCATTGCCGAAGTGCTCAGCGTTACTCAGGAAGACATCTGATGCCGGTGTTCGAGTACAGGGGCCTCAACGAGGCCGGAAAGACGGTGAACGGGCTCAAGGAAGCCGACACCGCCAAGACCCTGCGCTCGGTGCTCCGCAAGGAAGGCGTGTTCCTCACCGACGTTCTCGGGCAAGAGGAAGGGGGCAAGACCCTCAAGCACGGCAAGGGCGGAGCGGTTCAGACCTCGAAAGACGTCAACCTCAAGTTCGCCAGCGGGCGCGTCACCACCGATGACATCGCGATCATGACCCGCCAGCTCGCCACGTTGCTCGGCGCCGGAGTGACCCTGGTCGAGTCGCTGACCGCGCTGGTGGACCAGGTGGAGAAGGAGAGGCTGAAGCGCGTGCTCTCTGATGTGAAGCAGAAGGTCAACGAGGGCAGCACCCTTGCCGACGCGCTCGGCCAGCATCAGAAGATCTTCGGCAGCCTCTACGTGAACATGATTCGAGCGGGAGAGCACTCCGGTGCGCTCGACGCAGTGCTGTTGCGGCTGGCGGAGTTCACCGAGAACCAGGCCCGTCTGCGCCAGAAGGTGATGGGGACGATGCTCTATCCCGTGATCATGGCGGTGATCGGCGGCGGCGTCCTCGTGCTGTTGATGACGGTGGTGGTGCCCAAGGTCACCAAGATCTTCACCGACATGAAGGCCACCCTGCCCTGGACCACCCGGCTGCTGATCTGGACCTCGGACCTGCTTCAGAACGCCTGGTTCGTGATCTTCCCCACGCTGATCGGAGGGATTGTCGCATTCGTCTACTGGACCCGCAGCGAGAAGGGGAAGCCGGTATGGGACCGGTACCTTCTCAAAGTTCCGGTGGTCGGAGGTCTGGTCCGAATGTTGTCGGTGGCGCGCTTCTCTCGCACCCTGGCAACGTTGCTGAAGAGCGGCGTCCCGCTCCTGATCGCGATGGACATCGTCCGGAACGTGGTCACCAACTCGGTGCTCGCGGCGGTGGTGGAGAAAGCCCGCGACTCGATTCGAGAGGGCGAGAGTATCGCCGCGCCCCTCAAGCGGTCAGGCGAGTTCCCGCCGCTCGTCTACCACATGGTGGCGATCGGAGAGCGTTCGGGCCAGCTGGAGGACATGCTGGTCAACGTCGCTGACAGCTACGAGTCGCAGGTGAACGTCCGCATCGGCGCCCTCACCGCTTTGCTCGAGCCGTTGATGATCGTCGCGATGGGTGCGGTGATCGCCTTCGTCGCCTTTTCGATCTTGATGCCGATTTTGCAAATCAACACCTCGATCCACTGACAGGAGGTCACGCCCACGATGAGAACCGAGAGTCCGACCTCGCCAGTGCCGTTCAAGTTTCCCCCGCTCGATCGCTGGGTTCGGCGCGTCGCCACCGGTGCACTGGTCGCGCTGGCGATGGGCCTGGTCGGCCTGGGAATTGCTCTTTATACGCCTGACGCCAGCGCCCGCCCCGGGGCTCACTCTCCGGCCAGCGCTTCTTCCCCGCGGCCCTGATTGGGCCTTTGCAGCTGTTCCCTGAGGACACGACGATGAAACTGAAACGACTCAACCGACGACGCCGCGCTCGCGGCATGACCCTGATTGAAATCATCGTGGTGATCACCATTCTCGGAATGATTGCCGCGGCGGTCACCGTGGCCGTGATTCCCCGCCTCGGTGAGGCCCGCAAGGACACCGCGCGTCTCGACATCCACACCATCTTGCAGGCAGCCGATCTCTACAAGGCGAAGACCGGGCAGTACCCCGACACCGCCGCTGGGCTGAAGCAGCTCGTCGATGGCCAGTACTTGCCGAAGACCCCGATGGACCCCTGGGGCGGCGAATACGTCTATATGCGCGAGGGCAACACCCCGGTGGTGACCTCATACGGCGGCGACCACGCGGCGGGAGGATCCGGCGAAGACGCCGACATCTCGAGCAAGGACGGCGCTTCCGGCAAGGCCCCGTGAACCCAACCCCGTGGTCAACCCTCCCTCCTTCATCGTGCAGCTCCGGTCCGGCGTTACTCGCCGACGCCGCGATGGCTTCACGCTGATCGAGCTGACCATCGCCCTGGCCATTGCTGGGGTGATGTTCGCGGCGGTGGCCTTGAGCCTCGGAGCCCTCACCGGCACCAAGGCCAAAGCGGCCGCTGGCGAACTGGGCGGAGTGATCCGGTCTCTCTACGACACTGCTGCACTCTCGGGAAAGACCTGCCGGTTGGTGTTCCAGCTCTCGGGACCGAAGGGCGTGGAGGGCGGTTCGCGCTACTGGGCCGAGTGCGCGTCGGGGAATCTCACCACCTCGAAGAACCGCGACGAAGAGCTGAAGGACGCCAACCGCCGCGAATCGAACAAGGGGCGCGGAGAGGAAGAGCACCGCTGGAGCTCCAGCGGAGGCGATTCGACACTCCAGAGCCTGCTTGAGGTGGAGCAGAGCCGGGTCGAGAGCTCGGCCAAGTTCGCCCAGTTCACATCACCGCAAATAGAGCCGCGCGAGCTGCCCGCTTCCGTGAAGCTGTCGGTGTGGACGCGTCACCAGCGCGAGGCCACTGACTCAGGAACGGCGTACCTCTACTTCTTCCCCCAGGGCTTCACTGAGAAAGCGCAGATCTACGTGCGGCAGGGGGACAACGTCTGGACCCTCAGCGTGGCTCCGCTGACCGGAAAAACTTCGGTGGTGGCGGAAGCGCTCGAGGTGCCGAAATGAACCGCACCAGAGGTTTCACCCTCCTCGAAACCGTGGTGGCGATGGCGATTCTTGCGCTGTCGCTGATGGCGATTTTCGACCTCAATGCCGGGGCGATCGCCACGCACACCTACACCAAGAAGCTGACCGTCGCGACACTGCTCTCGCGCTCGAAGATGACCGACCTCGAGCAGAACCTGTTCGACAAAGGCTTCTCCAACGATGACGAGGAGGAAGGAGGCGACTTCTCGGACGAGGGTTGGCCCTCCTTCAAGTGGCGGGCGAAAATCATCGCTCCGAAGACCGACGGACTGAGTCCCGAGCAAGTGATGGGCGCGCTCTTCAACATCCCAATGGGAAAAGAGGGCGCCGGAGATCCTCTGGCCGGACTGTTCGGAGGCGGAGGCGCGGCCGGAGCAGCAGCGGGTGCCGCCGGTGCAGCGGGAGGTGCCGGCGGAGCGATGGCGATGCTCGGGCCAATGGCTGGAATGGCGCAGGCTCAGTTCACCCAGATGTTGAGTCAGATCTCGAAGACCGTTCGCGAAGTTCACCTCACTGTGAGCTGGAAGGACGGCAAGCGGACCGAAAGCATCGACCTCGTCACCCACGTGGTCTCTTCGGGCCCAGGCTCGGACCGCAACGGCGGCGGAACTGGCACTGCCACGCCGCCGATGGGCGGAGGAGATCCAAAGTCGCTGGTCAATGCCAACACGGGAATGCTGGTGCCTAGCCCCAAGATCGCCAGCGACGGGTCGATGACGGACCCCGCCGACGGCGCTCCGGTGATCACGATGCTTCAGTACCAGATGGCCCATGGGCAGGGCGGGCAAGTCCCGGGCGGGCAGATCCCGGGCGGGCAGATATTCCCCAAAATTTTTTCGGGCGGTAGCACCGGGAATGTCCTCCTCCAGCAGCCCTTTCAAGGCCCGTTCAACTCACCACGTCCATTGAGGACGCCATGATCCGGGCGATGAAAGGGTCACGCCCTTCCCGCGGCTTCACGCTGATGGAGGTGATGATCGCGATCGCAATCTCTGCGCTGATGGGCTCGCTGCTGACGGTGGCCTTCAACGTCACCCTCCATTCTAAAGAGACGGTGGAGACCGACGCTGACCACTACCGGATGCTGCGCACGGCCATGAATCGAATGTGCCGGGAGATCGGCAGCGCCTACGTCAGTGATCGCTACGACTCGAAGCGATTCCGGGACGCCAACGACCGGCCCACCAACTTCATCGGCACCCGAGAGAAATTGCTGTTCACTTCCCTGGCCCACCAGCGTCTTTACTCGGATGCCAAGGAATCGGACCAGATGGTGGTCGAATATTCGGTGAAGTCCTCGTCCGACAAGAAGGCACACGGGCGAGACGACCTCTTTCGCCGCGAGAACCCGCTGCTCGAGGATCGAATGGATCGCGGTGGTACCGAAGACGTCCTCTACGAAGGGTTGAAGAAGATCGAGTTCGCCTACTGGGACTCGGAAAAGAAGGAATGGGCTGATGAGTGGGACACCCGTCGGACCGAGCGGAAGTCGATTCTTCCCACCCGGGTGCGGATGACGATCTTCACCCTCGACGAGAACGGCAAGGAAGTCCGCTACTCCACTCAGGTTCGGGTGATGCTCAACACCGAATTGCCGAGGTTTCAGTGATGAGCGCTCCCCCCCGCCGGGCCAGAGGGAAGGGTCGCATCGGAGAGCGCGGGGTGGCGCTGATGATGGTCATCATCTCGATCACCATTCTCACCGTGGTCGCCACCGAGTTTGCCTACAACTCGAGGGTGGACCTGCAGATGGCCACCAATCAGCGGGACGAAGTGCGGGCCTACTACCTGGCCCGCAGCTCGCTCGGGTTGGCGCGGCTGATCATCAAGTTCCAGAAGCAGCTCGATCAGATTCAGATTCCCAACATCGCGGGCATGCTTTCAGGCTTGACCGGCGGCGCAGCGGGAGCCGCCGGAGCCAATCCGCTCGCAGGGTTGGGTGGTGGGGGAGGTGCTGCGGGCGGAGCAGCTTCTGGCGGCGGTTCACTCTCGATCCAGCTGTGGCGAATGGCCAAGATCGACTGCTACATGCTTCAGGGTCTGGTCGCCGAGGACAAGGGCGGCCCTCCCAAGCCTTCCTCTTCCTCCCGCTCCGGGAAGAAGCTCGACTTCGACGAGGACCTGCCCGAAGTCGGCGCGAAACAGGCCCAGCGGTCCTTCGGCGGTTTCGAGGGCTGCTTCAACGCCACCATCAGTGACGAGGAAGAGAAGATCAACCTCAACAAATTCGACGCGCCGCAGAACTCGAGCCTGATCACCGTTCAGCGGACCCTCGACCTCTTCAGCGACAAGCGATTCGAGTTCCTCTTCGAGAAGGAGGACTCCAACCACGTCAAGGCCGCCCCCGCAGACGTGGTGATCGCCATTCGCGACTGGATCGACGAGGACGAGGTAGGTTCCGCGCTCAACCTCACCGGCCAGGGCGAGCCATTCGCCCGCGGGTTCGCCGACGAGAACTCGAACTACGACCGCTTCAACCCTCGCTACAAGGCCAAGAACGCCCGCTTCGACAGCCTCGACGAGCTCTACATGGTGCACGGGGTGAACGACCGCTTCATGGCCGCCTTTCGCGACCGTCTCACCGTTTACCCGGACGTCAATTCGCGGATCAACATCAACACCGAAGACCCGGTGATGCTCTACATGGCGATCCTCTCGGTGGCGGACCCGATGCGCCCCGACCCCCGGCTCCGCGACCCGATCTTCATCGACGCGATGATCAAGAAGATCAAGCTCGCCCGGGTATTCTCGGCGCTCGGCATGTCGGTCGTCGATTTCGTCAACGTGGTCGAAGGCTCGGGCGTGGCGGTCAATTCCAGCATCAAGAACAACGTTCAGAACAACCGGGCGGTCGGCGACAA
>JAYUUC010000258.1:0-5923 GCA_043755105.1 Myxococcales bacterium | reverse complement strand
GCCATCCGGGGGTCGACGTAGGCATCGTCGAGTGCTTCGGTATAGAGCCGGTCGTGGAGAATGAGGGCCTGCGCGTATTCCGCAGAAGGTTTTCCCTTTCCGCAGCAGAACAGCAGGGCGAGAACGCTGAGCGCAACCACCGACCTGGAGGGGCTTGGCACCCCTCGAATGTAGTGCAGAAAGCGCTGCGAGCGTGGAGGGAACTTCACCTGCCACGTTCGCCAGCGCCGTGTTCCGCGAAAGGCCCTACTGCCCCCCGAAGTCCTGGGTCCAGTAGTAGCCGTAGCTCGAGCTGGAGCTGAACGCGTAGCCCACGCCGATCGAATGATAGCTGCTATTCATGATGTTGCTGCAGTGGCCCGGGCTCGCCATCCAGGTATCGACCACCGACTGGGGCGAGGGCTGGCCGGCAGCAATGTTTTCGCCCATCGTCGAGCTGGCGTAGCCAGCGGCGTGAACCCTGTCCACGAAGGTGCGACCATCAAGGCTGGTGTGAGAAAAATAGTTCTGAGTGGCCATGTCCGCACTGTGAAGCTGGGCAGCCGAGCGCAATTGCGCGTTCATCACCAGGGCTCCGGCGGGGGGGAAAGCAGTTCCGCCGCAGGAGGCTCCCTGGGCTCTCTTCTGGTTCACCAGATCGAGGACCTGGTCCTCGAAGGCCGAACCGCCGCTGGCAGGAGCGGCGGCGGGGGTAGTGGCGTTCCTCGACACCGAGTTGAGGTCCCGGTTACCCGCGGCGTCGCGGGCGCGAACGACGAAGTAGTAGGTCGTGCCTGCGGACAAGCCCGAGACCGATACTGAGGTCGCTCCGGCCGGGCTCGCGCCCAGAGGTGCGGTCAAGTCCACCGTCGAAGAGGTCGAGGCATAAACATCGTAGACGAGGTCAGCGGCAGGGGTGACTGCGTCCGTCGCAGCGCTCCAGGCGAGGTTGACCTGGCTGCCGCTGACGGCGGTAGCGGACTGCAACCCAGTGAAGGTTGGCGCCACCGTGTCCGACTGAGCGGGGGCAGGCGGAGGCGTTCCGGCGGGGGCAGGCGGAGGCGTTCCGGTGGGGGCAGGCGGAGGCGTTCCGGTGGGGGTGGGCTCCATGTAATGAACCGACAGCTGGTAGGTCGCCGCCGTGTAGCCACGGACCGAGACGTTGGCGACCGTCTGACCCGCCGGAACGGTGAGCCGGCAAGACTCATTGGGTCCGTCGAGGTAGGGACGGCAGGCGTAGGCGGTCACCGTCGGAAGCGCACCGAAGCGAACGTAGAGATCGGCGTCGCCGCTGCCCGTCATCACCGCTTCGAAATAGCTGCCGGGCAACACAGTGAAGGTGCCGACCCCTTTCATCTCTCTGAGCGCGACCGAACCGCTCAAGTCTGCGACCCGCGCTGTCCCGGTGGGATCGGGAGAGGGAGAGGGAGAGGTTCCGCCCGACGGGGCTCCGTAGAGAGTGGCCGCGCCGGCGCGATCGAGGGGGCTGAGCGAGAGCGTTCGATCTCCGGTGCCGTTGCACTGGGGATATTGCATCACCGAGGCCGAGTCATACGAGGTGAGCGCCCTCCAGCTGTTGTCCTCGAAGCAGGTGCCCGATTCGGGTCGGGTATGCTCGTGGCGAAACCCGAGTGTATGGCCGAGCTCATGGCGCAGAACGCCGGTGAGGCTGGGGGTCTGACCCAGATTGAAGGCGCTGTTGTCGATGAGAATGTTCCGGCTGGAGCGCCCCTGTCCGGGGAAGAACGACCGGGCAATGTACCTGCCGCCGGTGTTGACCGGGTTGACGTCGAAGACCACGTTGCCGTTGCTCGACGTGCAGGCCGCGTCCTGCTCGGGGTGAGGAACGAAGGCGACGTTGGCGGCGGCGGCCCAGGCCTGGACGGCAGCCGCCATCGCGTCACGGACCTGTTGCTGGCGGGCACCGAAACTGTCGCTGACGCAGTAGCTGAGGTTGAGCTTGTGCTGGTCGTCCCACTTCTGATCGATGCCGTTGACCTGATGCACGGCCAGGGGGCCCATCTGCAGGTGGTTGTCGAAGAACTCTCTGAGCTGTTTCTCGCCTTCGATCGATGTGTCTCCGTCGGCGATGAACAGCCCGCTCTCGGGTTCCTGGTAAACACCGCTCCGGAACTGGTCCCAGGTGAGCCCGGTCGACTGTTCGTCGGCGGGAATCCCCGAGGCCACGCCCGAACCGCAACCCGTGTGAAGCAACGCGACGCTGGTGACAATAGCGAGAGACAAAATTCTCATGCAGGCACCCGTCCTTTGAAAACGAAACCGGAGGGGCTCTCGCAAGAGTTGGACCACCCAAACCACAACCTCTTTTCAGGAGGTTAACGGTCACCCCTGGAGCACAGAAGCGCCAAACCGCTGCGCTTATCGCGCCTCCGCGCACCAGGAGCGGATCTGCTCCAAAAAGTTACCTGCTGGGGTGCCGCGCCCCGAAGGGAGCGAGCTCAGACGCCGAGGAAGAGGCGCTTGCCGAAGTTCAGCGCGAGGTCGGCGTCGAAGATCTTCTGGGCGCTGGTCTCGATGTCGTACTCGACGCGCAGATACTCCACCGTGCGCGCTTCGGTGTCGCAAATGACGAAGCACGCACGGTTGTCGTAGTCGCGTGGCTGACCGACCGAGCCAACCGAGATGATGTACTTGTAGCCCTTGCGGATGCCGAACTTCTGCGCCACCACGTCGTTGACCTCGCCATTGCCGATCGCGAACGCCTTGCAGAGGTGGCTGTGGCCGATGAAGGTGACCTCGGGAAGCTCGGCGACGCTGGGAATGAGCTCACGGGCCTGCTCGAGGGCGAAGATGTACTCGTAGGCCCGGGGGTCGATGGGCGAGCCGTGGCAGAACCCGACGTCGCCGATCCGATAGGTGTAGGGCAAGCTTCGCAGCCACTCGAGGTTCTCGTCGCTGATCACATTCGCCGACCAGTCGAGCGCGTGCCGGGCCGCGTCGTAATAGAATGAATAGTCCATGCGCCCGGCCACCGCAGCGTCGTGGTTCCCGAGCAGGGTCACCTCGGTCACCGACCGCACCAGGTCGCAACAGGGGTTGGGCGAGGCGCCGTACCCGACGATGTCTCCCAGTGAAACGATGCGGTCGACCTTCTGATGATCGGAGGTTCGCAGCACTTCGGTGAGCGCTTCCAGGTTCGAGTGGATGTCGGAGATGATCGCCACACGCATCGTCAAAGGCTCCTGAAGTTGTCGGAAGCTAACCGCTGAGCGCGTCGCCTGTCTGCTTACCCTTCCGCTCCTGCCCGATGATCTCACGGATTCGGCTCAAACGGACGTCGTCGAGGTCCGAGAACCGCAAGCCCATTCCAGGAGGGCCGAAGTCTTCGTCCTCGCGCGACCAGACCACCACCGCCGGCGATTCGACTTCCTGAGGTTCTCCCAGGCCAAAGCGGAGGATGGCGAGCGAGCCTTCTGCCAGCGGGGTGCTGGTGCGCAGGAACAGTCCCCCTTCGCTGAGATTGCCGATGCGGGCGTAGACGGTGATGTTCTCGCCCTCGCACCAGCAGCGCAGTCGGGAGTGGATGCGATCGTTCTTGCGGCTGTTGATCAAGGAATCGGCTCCGGTACTCAAGGCAGTCACCTGCGCTTTTCCCCGGGTTAACCTGCTTGCGACGGGCCCCAAGCACCCGCGACTCCGAACCGAAGCGTAAAGATCCAGGTTCCCTCAGGTCAAGGGCCCGCACCACTTTGAGGTTGATCGTCGATGACGCGCGTGGTCAACCACCGACCTTTCCCCGTCCGCAAACAGGAGTTCCCCGTGCGCATCGTCGTCACCGGATCGCTGGCCTACGACTACATCATGACCTTCCCCGGGCACTTCAAGGATCACATCCTGCCTGACAAGGTTCACATGCTCACGGTGAGCTTCCTGGTCGACTCGATGAAGCGGCTGCGCGGCGGCGTCGCCGGGAACATCGCCTACACTCTCGCCCTGCTCGGAGAACGGCCACTGCTGGTGGCCACCGCCGGCACCGACTTTGGCGAGTACCAGCACTGGATGGAGAAGGCCGGCGTCGATGCCTCGGGTGTGGTCCAGATTCTGAATGAGTTCACCGCTTCCTGCTTCATCAACACCGACCGTTCCAACAACCAGATCGTCGCCTTCTACCCGGGAGCGATGGCCCACGCAGGCGAGCTCAGCCTCGAGGGTCGGGGACTCACCTCGGCCGACATGGTGGTGATTTCGCCTACCTCTCCCGACGCGATCGTCCGCTATGCGCGCGAGTGCCGTGAGATGGGTGTCCCTTACGTCTTTGATCCGGGCAAGCAGACCCCGCGCCTGGAGAAAGAGCAGATCCTCACCGGACTCGAGGGCGCGGCAGTGATGATCGGCAACGACTACGAGTTCGGGATGATGGCCCAGAAGACCGGGCTCAGCGAGGCAGAGCTGCTCGCGCGCTGCCCCTTCACCCTGGTCACCAAGGGCGAGAAGGGCTCGACCGTCTATCTGCGCGGCAAGGCGCCGATCGACATTCCGGTCGCTCCGATCAGTGAGATGCTGGACCCTACTGGAGCAGGAGACGCCTATCTCGGCGGCCTGGTGTTCGCCCTGTCTCGGAAGCTCTCTCCCGAGATCGCCGGCCGCGTCGCCGCACTGGCTGCTGCCTACGCGGTCGAGAAGAAGGGATGCCAGGAACACCGCTACTCTCCCGCGGAGTTCGCCCACCGTTACACCGAGGCGTTTGGCGCCTCGCCCGAGCTCGCCCGCCTGGGCTGACGGACATTTGAGCGCGGAGGGGGCTTTTCCACCACCAGGCCCGTAGGCCCGAGGCTCAGGGCTTGGGAATCGGGGCGGCGCTCAGCACCGCTTTGAGGTCGTCGTCGGTGAAGAAGATGCCGGCCCCGAAGAAGACGTCGCGACCGGCGATCAGCCGGTTGGTCTGCGCCTCGCGGATCTGCCGGTTGAAGATGTCGTCGATGCCCGCATTGATGAACAGGTGCGCGAACAGCGATACCCGCAGCGTCGCCCGCACTCGAGGGAAGCGCAGCTCCTCGACCGAGAAGTTGAAGGCGTCGAGCTTGAGGGTGAGCGCGTCACCGATGAAGCTGAAGTCGGTGCCGATGCCGCCGGTGCTCTCGATGATTCCGAACCGCAAGGTGGTGAAGTAATAGCGCTTGGCGAACTGGGCCGAGAACTTGATCGCGTCGCGGGTGATTCGCTGCACCTGGGTGACGGGCTGATCGGCCGAGGGCGGGTTGGACTGAACAATCTGGGTCTCGGTGAGACCGCGCGGGTCATCGATGAACTCGAGCAGATAGTACTTGTCCGGCTTGGGGATCAGCCGGATCGCCAGGGTGTTCTTCGAGGTGCCCTGCGAGACCAGATAGTTGCTGGTGATGCCCACCTCGGCCTGCAGGCCGGTCAGGCGGGTGGCGTAATCCGAGACGTCTTCCACGGTCTCGGTGAGCCGCTGGCCGAGCCGTTCGTCGGTGAGCAGCGCTCCCACCGCGCCCTTCCCTTCCTTCACCTTGTTGGTGACCTCTTCGATGTTCGAGAGGCTCTTGTCGAGGTGAGCGAGGGTCTGCTTGAGCGACGCCACCGAGTCCTTGAGGTCTCCCTCGTTGCTTCCCACCACCTGCTTCACGGTGGCGAGCACGCCACGGACATCGGTGGTGATCAGCCGCACGTTGGTGACGATCTCGTGGACGTTGTCCGACTGGTCGGAGGTGATCGACCTCACGTCTTCGGAGACCGACTGGAAGTTGGCGAGGATGGTGTCCAGCCGTTCCGAAGCGTTGGTCACCGAGGCGTCGACCGTCTTCGAGAGCCCGACCATGTTGTCGACGATCTGCTGCATCGACGCGCCGCCCTTCTCGCCTCCGAGCGCCGCCTTGAGGCCGGCCGTGACCGACTGGATGTCGGAAGTGATCTGTCCCAGCTTCTCGAAAGCGTCGTCCATGCCTGGCTTCTGCACGACGCG
>JAYUUC010000257.1:0-5939 GCA_043755105.1 Myxococcales bacterium | reverse complement strand
GTCGGTCGAGGCCGAGCGCGACCGGCTTTCCGGCGAGGTCGCCGAGCACGAGGCCCGCGCCTCGGAAGCTTCGCTGCTGTCGGAGAAGCTTCAGACCGTGGAAGCCGAGCGGGACCGCCTGGCGACGGAGCGATCCGAGCAGGACGAGAAGCTTCAAGAGTTGGGGGCCCGCGCCGACGAGGCCTCGCTGCTCGAGGACAAGCTTCACGCGCTCGAAGCCGAGCGTGACCTGCTCACCGCCCAGAACGCGGAACAGGCCGAACAGCTGCAGGCGTCGGCGTCGAGGAGTGCAGAGACCGCGGTGCTGGAAGAGAAGATTGCCACCCTCGAGGAGGTCCGCGACGGGCTCGTCGCCCAGGCCCAGGCCCAGGCCGAACAGCTCGCCGCCACCGAGGCCCAAGCTCAAGAAGCGGGCGAACGGGTCGCGGCGATGGAGACCGATGTGCTCGGGCGCACCCAGAAGCACACCGCCCTGCAGAAGTCCCTCAAGGAGTCTCTCGAGATCCAGCAAGCCCGGGTGCTCAAGTTCGAGTCCGACCTGCAGAAGGCGCGCGCAGAGATGGAGACCGGGGCCGGAAAGAAGCTGCGCGACGACCTCGGCACCACCACCCGAAAAGTCACCGAGCTGAACACCGCGCTCCTCAAGGAACGACGCGAGCGCGGCGAGCTCGAGCGCAAGGCCAAGGCCCAGCAGGAACAGGTGGTGCAACTCGAGCAGGCGCTCGCAGAGATGACCGAACAGCTGCGGGTGGTGGCCTCCCGAGTCGGGGCCCCGGGCGCGCCAACCGGTGCCGCGGTGCTCGCCGAGCGCGACCAGCTTCGCACCGACCTGCAGTCGATGAAGAAGAAGCTGGTCGCCGCCGAGAGCGCGATCGAGGCTGCCGCCTCGCTTCGGGCCAAGGTCGCAAGGCTCGAGGCCCAGCTCAAGGGAGCGAAGTGAGTCCACGGTCGCCTCCGACCGCCCCTCTCGATGCGCTCACCGGAATGTCGGCGGCGCGCTTTGGCCTCTACGTTCATTTCCCCTACTGCCTCTCGAAGTGCCCTTATTGCGACTTCGCCTCGGCGGTTGCTCACGTCGTCCCCGAGGAGCGCTACACCCAGGCGATTCTCGCCGAGCTCGAGCAGCGGGCCCCGACCCCGGCGCGCAGGGTAGATTCGGTGTTCTTCGGCGGGGGGACCCCCTCGCTGTGGAGCCCTCGCTACCTCGGGCGGGTGATGGAGCGAATCTGCGCCCGTTTCTCGCTCGCCGCCGACGCGGAAGTCACGCTCGAAGCCAACCCCGGCGCCGCCGATGCCGCCCGCTTCTCGGCCTTCCGTTCGCTGGGCATCAACCGGTTGTCGATCGGCGTTCAGTCCTTCGAGGCGAGCACCCTGACCGCGCTCGGGCGCAGCCACGATGCCGCGATGGCCGAGCGGGCGTACGCCGCCGCTCGCTCCGCCGGCTTCGACAACGTCTCGATGGACTTCATCTATGGCGTTCACGGCCAGACCGTGGAGCAGGTGGAGCGCGACGCCCGCCGCGCGGTGGCCCTCGAGCCCGACCACCTTTCTGCTTACGCGCTCACCCTCGACAAGGACTCGCTCGCCGAAGAGGTCCCGCTCGCACGACAACTTTCCCGCGGCGAGCTGGTGCTCCCCAGCGACGAGGTCGCGGTGCAGATGGGCGCGCGCATCGGCGAGGTCTACGGCGCCGCAGGTTTGGTGCGCTACGAAATTTCCAACTACGCGCGCCCCGGGTATCACTCGCGGCACAACTGCCTCTACTGGACGGGCGGGGAGTACCTCGCGCTCGGCACCGGGGCCACCGGATACCTTTCGACTTCCGGCACCGCCGGGCTGCGCTACGCCAACCTCCGGAGTCCAGAGCAGTATCTCGCCGCGGTGGAGTCGGCGCGGCTGCCCGAGGCGAGCACCGAGCCTCTCGGCGCCGACGAGCTGTTCGAGGAACGGGTGGCGATGGGGCTGCGACTTTCCAGCGGCATTGACCTCGAGGCCGTGTGCGCGCACTTCGACCGACCCTACGAGCCGCGCCGGGTCGAGCTCGAGCGCATGCTCTCGCAAGGGTTGGCGCGCCGCGACGGTCCGCGCATCGCGCTCACCTCGCGAGGCGCTGACCTCCACAGCGCCATCTGCGCCCGCTTGATGTAGCGCGGCGCCATCGTCGGGGTAGGGAAGACTCATCCCGAACCCGCCCGCTACTGTTTGCCGCAGATGACGAACGAACCGACGCTGCTGGTGGTCGACGACGACCGCTTTGTCCGGACGCTGCTCCGCGAAGTGTTGATTCCGGTGAGCGGCCGAATCCTCGAAGCGGCCAATGGAGACGAGGCGCTGGCGGCCATCTCCCGCGAGATGCCGAAGGTGGTGTTGCTCGACCTCTTCATGCCCGAGCGGAGCGGCCTCGAGGTGCTGCTGCAGCTGCGCGCGCTCTACCCTCAGTTGCCGGTGCTGGTGGTGAGCATGATGGACAGCGGGAAGCTGGTGGACCAGGCGCTGGCTGCCGGGGCAGTGGGGTTCATCGCCAAGCCCTTTCATCCGGTGGAGATTGTCTCCGCAGTGACCCGTGCGCTCGAGGTGGCCAATGGCTGAGTTCTGGATCGCCGATGCCGCGGGCCGGGTACTCGGGCCGGTCGGGCTCACCGTCCTCGAGGACCTCACCACCACCGGGCGGCTCAAGGATCTGGTCCGGGCCTCGCGGGACGGGAAGAACTGGAAGCCCCTGTCCGAGATTCCTGAGCTGGCCCGCCTGGGGGTGGCGCCCGCACCGGCCGATCGCCGCTCCCAGGAATCAGAGACCGCACGTCATCACCGTGCGCTGCTCGAGCAGATGCAGGGGCGGCCCGCGCACGAGCTATTCAAGGTGGCCCGGGGGGCCGCGCTGCAGGAGTACCGGTCGGCGTTCTTCTCGATGGTGAAGCGGTACTACCCCGACCGGCTTCCCGCCGACGTCGACCCCGCGCTGCACAAGGCCTGTGAGGACGTGTTCCTCTTTCTCGCCGGAGCGATGGCCCAGTTCGAGAAAGGCCGCCTCGCCGAAGGGTCGCTCACCGTGCGTGCTCCCGCGACAGCGACGGTTTCCGCCGCGTCGAGGCCGAAGCCCGCTCCCCCCGCGCCGCGCTATCTGCCCGGCGAGTTCGTCGGCTTCGAACGCCGCGGTGAAGAGCGGATGTTTTGCGAGGTGCAGGTGAGCCCGAAGAATGCCGCGATGTTCACCGGCCACAAGCTGATGAACCTCGCCAATGGGAGCGTGTTCCTCGCGTCGTCCGAGCGGCTGCCGCTCGGCACCTTGCTGGAGATGGTGTTCGACTTCGACCGC
This sequence comes from Myxococcales bacterium, assembly GCA_043755105.1. GTDB lineage: Bacteria > Myxococcota > Myxococcia > Myxococcales > Myxococcaceae > JAYUUC01. Next base: position 2,623 of record JAYUUC010000257.1, on the reverse strand, counting down.
GGCCGCCGGTTGGTGAAGGCGGCAGGAAAGGTCGCCTGGGAAAATCAGGCAGACCCCAAGAATCTGCGTGGCTACGGGGTGCGGCTGCTGCGGATTGCGCCCGAGGACGTGGCCTTCGTGAAGGAGTACGTGGCGGTGGCGACGCAGAAAGGATGACGCTCTTTTCGGCCGCTACCTCGCCGCCACTCCAGGGCCTCCCTCGGCCAGGCGATGGGCAACGTAGTGCTGCACCAACTTCAGCGACTCAGGCGCCAGCGCGATGAACTGAACCCCGAAGCTTTGTTCTCCCTGGGACAGGTGCCGAATCTGGGCGCGGGCCACGAAGGCCTTCTCGCCCGGCAACTTGACCACCATCTGCACCTCCTGTTCGAGGTCGCAGTCCCGGAAGTCGTGGGGGACGATGATGCCCACGCCTCCGACGCTGATGTCGTGCGCGCGCAGCTGCTCGATGAAGCCGACGCCGACCAGCTCGACCAGAATGGGCCGATGGAAGTGAGGGACCACGCGAACAGCTTTGCGATTTTCCCTCATCGTGAGCCCCATTAACCCGGGGTGAACCCCGGCGCGTCAAACCCACCTCTGGACGCTGCAGTGACAGCGAAATCGCAGCGGCCAAAGGCGACGGCGTTCCTCCGGGCTTCAGCTGCCGGTGCGGGCCCGTCGCTCCATCATCCCCGCACGCTCCGATTCCCCCTTCATCCAGGCCTTCAACTCCGGCACGACCTTCTTCGCCCAGCTGCGGCCGGTGCGAAGGGCGAGGAACTGTTCCACCAGCGCCGTCACCATCCCCGAGAGTTGTTCCACCAGGTAGAGCCGCTCCGAGCTGCGGTCATCGGCCTCTTCGCTGAGCAGCGCCGGGAGCTTGGCGCTGCGCACGTCGAGAAACTCGGCGTCGAGGGTGGCTTCGAAGACCTTTTCTCCCGCGGTGAAACGCAGGCGAGCGGAGTGCACCAGCAACCCGCGATCAAGTGCCTGTCGCACCAGCTCGGAGTAGGGAGCGTTGGCGCCCTTGGCGGTGAGCTCGGTGATTTCGCCCTGGCCGGCGCGGAGCACCACCCGGCCCGCGAAGAGGACGTGGAGGTCGACCTTCTCCTGCTGAAGCAGCGGCTCGCCGGATTCCGAGCGCCACAGCAGCCAGGTGAGAAACTCGCGCCCGAGATAGGAGCGACCCCGGAAGAGCTGCTCCCGGGCCTTGCCTTGCTCGAGCTCGACCTCGACCTCGTCCTTGGACTCGGCGGTGGCCTGGCCATCGACCCCGGTCTCGCCCCGGTTGAACTTCGCTTCTGCCCGCGCGCTCTCACGTCCCATCGGACACCTCTGCGACGAGCTCGCCGCCGATCAACTCCGGAGTGGGGCCGAGCGCCGCTTCGTCGATGCCGGCGCGAATCGCCAGCGCTGCCGGCACCTGGAGAATCAGCTTCAGCTTGAATGCCGCCGCGAGCGCCTCTTCCACCTCGTCGATCAGCTTTCGCGACGTCGCCCAGACCTGAAGCTCGCCGCTGTCGAGGTTCCAGCTGAGGTCGTGGACCCGCGTCTGCGGCGTCGCTCGGGCGCGAAGCAGGTGGCGAAGAGAGGCCTTGTTCTCGGCCTTCTCGGAGCGATTGGGGAGCCGGCCGTTCTCCTGCTCGAACTTGAGCACCCACCGCTCGAGCTCGGTGCGGAGCGCTGCGGCGGGGACCTTGAGTTGATCGACGCGCCAGCTGAAGAGGGCGTGGTCGCCCTGCAGCACCGACGCCTTGTCGAACTCGGTGGCGTCGGAGTTCTCGAGCTCGACGAAGCCGGCCGCGCGGTCTTCCTCGTCCTTGGGGTTGATCGGCTCGAAGGCGCGGGCGCGCAGGCCCCGGGTCAATGAGCGCTTGGGGTCAAATGCAGCGGGGGCTTCGGCCCGGAAGCGGGCGAAGGAGACGGAACCTCGAAGGACGGGCATGGGGCGCGCAAGAAGCCCTTTCCTCTGCGCTCCGTCAAGCGCCAGCTCCGGTGGGGAAGAGATTTGGAAGGCCCCATCCTTCGAGGCCGGTACCTCCCCGGCTACGCGAAGGCGAACGAACCGACGGCAGCGAACGAAAAATCGACTGATTTTGTCGGCGGCGACGCAACGCGGTGGCTCACCGGATCGATAAATCAGTATCGCCGTCGTTCTTCCCACGTCTTGCGTAGGAGATGAACCGATGACCGTTCGCGAAACGCGCCTTCCCTCGATGCTGCAGGATTTCGCCGAAAACTTCTTCACCCGCATCTGTCCCCCCTTGCTGCTCGACCGGAAGCAGCAGCTGCGTCAGGCGGGAGGCACCTATGGCTTCCGGATTCGCGGAGCCACCGAGGCAGAGTGGGTGATCGATTACGGCCACGCCAAGGTGCGTCGCGAGCCGAGCCGGAGCGCCCAGCTGCAGATCGAACTCGACGCTTCCGACTTCGAGCGGCTGGTGGGCGGAAGGCTCGACGTCGAAGAAGCGATCGAGGCTGGCCGCTTCCGGCTGCAAGGTCAGCAAGGCCTGCTCTGTCAGGTCGGGTTGGCGTTTTCCCCGGCCTGAGGGGAGACCGCTCACCGAGTGCTCAGAGTTGATGGAGCGGCCGATTCGGGTCCTCTGGTTTCTTGACCGAACGAAACATCATTCCCGTTGCT
>JAYUUC010000256.1:0-5943 GCA_043755105.1 Myxococcales bacterium | reverse complement strand
TGGCGATCGATTCCGCCAAACCCGCTTCCCACGGGCCCAAGGTGGAGTTCCGGCGAATCGACCTCGCTCAGTCCAGCGCCGAGGCAGAGCTTCGGCACCTACTTGCCGAGGGCCAGATCGACGTCGTCTACCACCTGGCCTTTCTCTTCGGCCGGGTTCACAGCGCCAGCTTCGCCCACGAGCTCGAGGTGATCGGCACCCATCAGGTGCTCACCGCGGTGGCTCAAGCCCAGGTGAGACAGCTGATCGTCCCGTCGCTCACGGTGCTCTACGGAGCCCGGCCCGAGCATCCGGCGCTGCTCACCGAAGACGTGCCGCTGAAAGGGTGCGTCGGCAGCCGCTTCGTCAATGACAAGGTCGAGGTGGAGAAGCAGTTCGACGACTTTCGTCAGAAGTATCCCAACACCCAGGTGACGGTGCTGCGCTTCGCGCCCATCGTGGGCCCCTCGGTCAACAATCCGCTCACCCGACTGCTGCGAACGCGCCTGGTGCCGACGCTGCTCGGCTTCGATCCTCTCTGGCAGGTGATTCACGAAGACGACGCCGCCCGCGCGCTTCACTGGGTGCTGGGAAGAAACGCGGACGGGGCCTTCAACCTGGTCGCTCCCGGGGTGCTCCCCTTCTCCAGGCTGGTCCTGGCCTCAGGAGGAGCAGTCGTTCCCCTCCCGGCATTTCTCGCACGGGCCGCGATCGCCGTCCTGGAAACCGTGGGCCTGGCATCGGTACCGCTCCCGCTTCTCGATTACCTTCACTACAGCTGGGTCGCAGACGGCCATCGCGCTGAGCAGGAGTTGGGCTTCGTTCCCCGCTACCGCTCGATCGATGCGGTTGCCAGCCTCCGGGGGGCGTGACCATGGCCAAGGGAAGCAAGCTCGGGAACGATCCTTTTCTTCGCGGTGCCGCGGACCGGATTGCGCCTCGGGCAGAGACGAAGAAGGCCCCACCGCGCGAGACTGAAATTGCCGCGGAGTTGACCCGTTCGAAGGTGCCGGTCGCGCACGCGGGCAGTCCTCACGTCGCTGCTCGCGCAAAAAAGGCACGGGCGGCAAGGGCCTCCCCTTCGGAGATGGCCCGCGCTCAGGTGCCGGTCGCACACGAAGACAGTCCCCCTGTCGCTCCTCGCGCAGGAAAGTCGCGGGCGACAAAGGCTCGCTCTGCGGAGACCTCCCGCACTCAGGTGCCGATCGCGCACGAGGACAGTCCTCATGTCGCTTCTCGCGCAGGTAAGTCGCGGGCGATGAAGGCTTCTTCTGCGGAGTTCGTCCGCACTCAGGTTCCGGTCCCGCACGAGGACAGTCCGCATGTCGGTTCTCGCGCAGGCAAGTCGCGGGCGATCAAGGCCTCCTCTGAAGAATTCACCCGCACTCAGGTTCGGGTCGCTCACGAAGACAGCCCGCATGTCGCTGCCTCCTCGGGAAATCCGCGCACAACGAAAGTTGCCGCTCCCGGCAAGCGTCGGGCCGAGGCGTTGACCGTTGCAGTTCCCGCACCGACTCGCGCTACCCCAGAGAGGCCCTCTTCACCCAGGCGCCCCGCAGCCAGGCAAGGCCTCGCCCGGAGCGCTTCCCGTCGTGTCCTCGACGTCGAGACTTTTTCCGCCGACGCCGCAGCGCTTCGCGTCGCATCGGTCTCACCGGATAGAGAACTCGCGCATCGCGCCGATCGACCTGCCGGCGTTCAACCCTCCTCTTCAGATTGGAAACAGGCAGCGCTCGGCCTGGGACACTTGCTTCGCGCAGGGCTTGGGTGGGGCGGAAGCACCGAGCTCGACGATCTCGGCAGGGACGAGGCCTTGGCCCGCTCACTCACGCCTCTTTCTGACTTCATCTACGACCGTTACTGGAGGGTGGCGGTCGACGGCGCCGAACATCTGCCGTCCGGCCCCTGCCTGATCATCGCCAATCACTCCGGAGCCTTGCCCCTCGACGGTCCCCTGATCCACCACGCGCTGCGCCGGGAGCGACCCGATCTGACCGAAGGTCGCTGGCTTGTCGAAGATCAGATCTTTCATGCACCGATCCTCGGCACCATGCTCAACCGGCTCGGGGCCGTTCGGGCCTCGCCTCAGAATGCCACCCGGCTGCTCGAGGAAGGCCGTCCAGTGATTGTCTTCCCCGAGGGGCTCGCCGGCATCGGGAAGCCCTTTCACGAGCGCTATCAGTTGAAGCGCTTTGGCCGCGGAGGCTTCGCCAAGCTTGCGCTGCGAACCAACGCGCCGATCATTCCCCTGGCCGTGGTCGGTGCCGAAGAATCGATGCCGCTGTTCGCCAAGCTCCCCGGAGAGTTGTTCGGCCTTCCCTATCTGCCGGTGATGCCGCTGGGCCCCCTTCCGCTTCCCACGCGGTGGACGCTCCGTTTCTCGGAGCCGATCACGATGAATCGGTCCCTTCAGCGGCCTGAAGACGATCTCGGTGAAGTTCGCCGATTGACCGAGCGAACCCGCGAGGCGATCGAAGGAATGCTGACCGCCGTGCTCAGTCAGCGTCCCTCGATCTTCTGAACGGCACGCCTAGACCCTACGACAACACCCACTCACTTTTGGCCGGGGGCCGGCGGTCCAGCTCCTGCTTCGAATCCTCATATCCGGGGCGGCCAAGCAGACCGCAAGCGTAGCGCTTGCCGGCTTCCACTCCCGGCTGGTTGAAGGCGTCGATCTCGTAGAGCGAACCGGCGAAAGCAGTCGCCACTTCCAGCAGCATCATCAGGCCCCCGACCGAAGCCGGACTCAATTCCGGCAGGCGAATCGTCACCGATGGCCGGCCGTTGGCCGCCAGCGCGGCGGCAGTCGCGCGCTGCTCGATGTTGAGGAGCTCGTGGAACCAGTGTCCGCCCAGGTAGCTGACGTCGGGTTCCTGGGTGAAACCGTGAGGAATGGTCAGCTCGGTGCGCGGCTTTTCCACCGTCACGAACACGGTCAGCTTGTCCTGGGGACCTTCCATCAACAGCTGGAGCAAGGAATGCTGGTCGGTCGCGCCCACCGCTCGAAGGGGCGTGGCTCCGACCGACCCGCCTGCCGCGTTCTTCTTTCCCAGGCTCTCGGCCCACAGCTGCGCGAACCAGTCCGCGGTCTCGCGGAGCGCATCGGCATAGGGCATGAAGACGTGTACGTGCCTTCCCTTGCGCACATCCATCAAGTGCATCACGGACGCGAGCAGATACGCTGGATTCTTGAACAGGTCAGGCTCTTCGCATCTGCGCGCCATCTCCCCCGCGCCCTCGAGCAATCCCCCCACGTCGATTCCCGCTGCGGCCGCGGGCATCAGGCCCACCGCAGTAAAAACTGAAAAACGACCTCCTACTGCCGGCGGCACCGGCAGCGTTCGCCAGCCCTGCTCGGTGGCCACCTTGCGAAGCGCGCCCTTGGCCGGATCGGTGATCGCGACGATTCGATCCTTGGGATCTATCCCGAGCGCCTTCAAACGCTCGCGCAACACCAGGAGCTGCGCCCAGGTCTCGGCGGTGCCTCCGCTCTTGGTGATCGCTGCGACCCCGGTCTTCGACAGGTCGATTGCTTCGAGCAGGCCTGAGAAGGTCGAGGGATCCGGATTGTCGGGAAAGAACAGCCGCGCACCGGAGCGGGCTGACCCCCGCGGCATCAGGTTGTGGAAGGGATGACACAGCGCCGTGAACAGCGCCTTGCCTCCCAGCGAGCTGCCCCCGATGCCGAGCACAAGCAGGTTTTCCAGCCCCGCCATCTCCTTTCCCAGCGCCGAGGCCGCCGCGGCCGCAGCCCGATCGAAGGGCAAATCCATGAACGCCAGCGTCTTCGCTTTCCGGGCGGCCTGAATCTCTCGATGGGCCTCGCGCCCTCGCGCCGCGAGGGACTCCAGTTCGGCGCGAGACAACCCCGAAGGGCCCACCTGGCCATCGGTGGCAAGATTGAAATCAATTTGAATCGGGGTCATCGCAGTTCCTCCGGAAACGAGCGCTCCTGCTTCAAAGCAGAACGCGCCTCCCTCGGCGGCAAAAAAAGTGCGGAGGCCCCGGAAGGACCTCCGCACGCTGGAAAGCCGACAGACTGCCGATTCAGCTCTAGTTGATGTTGACGCTGATCTGGCTCGCCACGACCGGCTTGATCGGCGCCGAGGTGGCGTTGTCGTAGAGCGTGGCCGTCATCACCACGTTGGTTCCCACGCAGCCGGTCGGAAGAGGAATGCTGATCTCTCCCTTACCCTGCGAAGCGTCGGTGTTGACCGGCGGCGTGTCTTGGCAGGCTGCTGAGCCCCCGGTGAAACTAACGACAACCGAGCCTTCGTCGGTACCGGTGCCGATCTTGAAGTGGGCCACCTGGACCTTGACCGAGGTGTCCTTGGGAACCGCTTCTCCCGTGGCGGCGGGCTTCAGCCACGCAATTTCCGGGCGCCCGTAGCCGATGAACGAGAAGGCGGTGGTGAAGTCGGCCATCCGATCGGCGTTGGTGGAGTTGAAGTTCACCAGCTGGTTGAAGGTGATCGGCGCACCGGTGGTCGAGCCAGGAGCGTCATTCAACCGCAGCGACTGAACCAGGAGGGTCGAGCGGCTGTCGTTCAACGCGAAGCCACCCGATGCGAAAGTGCGGTCGGCGAACAGGCCCGGCGGCTTCGGCAACACGACCCCGGTGAGGGCCTGAGCGGGATCCAGGTAGACCACCCACTGGTGCTCGGCATAGTCGGTGAACACCACCCGGATCAGCGTGGAGGTAGCCAGGCCCGTGGTGGCGGCGAAGCGGAAGTTCCGCCCCGGCACCACGCTCTGCGCCATATCAGTGTAGTTGTAGCGAGCGCCCTCCGGGAAGCCCAGGTACGGGCCCGCCAGATCCACCGGCGCGGTCCCTGAAGGGTCGAAGCCGAGCCGACCTTTTGGCACCCGGGTGAACAGCGCCGAGGAAGCAATTCCGGCGCTGGCATCGGTGGCACTCTTCAACGGCAGCGCCAGCGAAATCAGCCCGTAGGCAGACCCTTCCAGCCCATGGTGGGTGGGCGCCATCCGCACGGTGATCAAACCTTCCGCGGGGAGCTCGCTCTGAATGTCGGTCTTTCCGTTGAGCGGCGTGGTGTTGACCGCCGCACCCAAACCCAGCGGCACCATGCCCCGTCCGGGGACGATCGCCCCGCCGATCAGAACCACTCCGTCGACGTAGATGCCATTCATCTTCGGCAGCTCGGGCGAACGGGCCACGAAGTTGAAAGCCAGGGGCACCTGGGTGAAGTCGTGATCCATCGGGGTAAAGTTGCTGGTGTCATCGAAGTTCTTCAAACCGTCCACGATCGGCGTCGGCTTCAGGCTGAACTCCACATCGCGCTGAACCGAGGAATTGAACTTCTTGAAGATGGGGATGATCTTTCCCAGGACCTTACCGAAGTCCACCCCGTCCAGGCCGTTCGCGACCGCGTCGATCGGCAAGTCGCCCAGGGCCACGTCGCCCGCGAGCGCCCAGGCGGTGCGGGTTCCGCAGGTGCCGGCCTTGATCGCCGCCTCGTAATCGCTCACCCCGGCAAGGTGGCTGCACACGCCTGCCAACCCTTGAGCCGAGACGCTGTTCTTGATCTGGGTCTCTCCGAAGCCGAGGAAGGTCCCCGCCGGAAGGGGCACGTTGTCCCGATCGATCGCATTGCCGATCTTCACGTGGGTCTTCACGTTCGGACCCAGCAGCTGGGCCACCGAGAGGTCGGTGATCGACCCCGCCAGCGACATCCCCGCGATGCCTGCGTGCACGTTGGACGTCGCGGGAACGTTGGTGAATGCGCCCTTGTAGCCGCCGTAGTTGTCGACCTGGTTCCGCCGCAGCACCATCGCGAGGAAGCGCGCGTCCGGCGACTGAGCGGTGAGGTCATAGTTGGCGACGGTGAGGTAATTGAACTGGGTGTGGAACACGGTCACCGAGACGGTGGCGCTTCCGGTGACGTCCAGCTCGGCAAAGCCGTGGGCATCGGTGGTGACCAGCGTGCCGACCATCGCCCCGGT
>JAYUUC010000255.1:0-5973 GCA_043755105.1 Myxococcales bacterium | reverse complement strand
AGGACACCAGCGGCGTCTACTTCGTGCTCACCAGCGCGGACGTGAACGCCAGCTCGGGCTTCTGCAGCCAGTACTGCGGCTGGCACACCCACGGCACCATCGGGGGCTCGAACATCAAGTACTCCTTCGTCGGCAACCCCGACCGCTGCCCGGCCAGCTGCGCCGACCAGACCGTCAGCCCCAACGGCAACGCGGGCGCCGACGGCATGGCGTCGATCGTGGCCCACGAGCTGGAAGAGGCGAACACCGACCCCGACCTCAACGCCTGGTACGATGGCCGCGGCTACGAGAACGCAGACAAGTGCGCCTGGACCTTCGGCACCCCTTACATCATGGGCAATGGCTCGAAGGCCAACCTCAAGCTCGGCACCCGCGACTTCCTCATTCAGCAGAACTGGGTCAACGCGAGCGGCGGTTACTGCTCGATGTCCTACTAGAAGCCTGAAGCGTCTTCGTCGCTGCGCAGCTTCCCGAGACCTTCCGCATCGTCGCGGAAGGTCTTTTTTTTGCTCTATTCGGCGAGCGCCGCGGTGACCGCGTCCCGGAACTCCACGCTCTCGGGCCGAACGCCGCTCTTGAACGCTGCGCGGACCCGACCGTCCTTGCCGACCAGGTACTTGTGAAAGTTCCAGGCGGGTTCGCCGTGCTTGGCGGTGAGAAAGCCGTAAATTTCGGACTTGTCGGCGCCCTTGGTCTTCACCTTTTCGAACATCGGAAAATCGACCCCGTACTTCAGCTTGCAGAAGGACTGAATCTCCTCGGCAGTGCCGGGCTCCTGACCGCCGAACTCGTTGGAAGGAAAGCCGAGCACCACCAGTCCCTTGGCCTTGAACTCGGAGTAGAGCTTTTCCAGCCCGTCGTACTGGGGGGTGAAGCCGCAGGCGCTGGCAGTGTTCACCACCACCGCGACCTTGCCCTTGTACGCGGACAGGTCGGCCGGCTGGCCATCGATGGTTCGAGTCTTCAAGTCGTAGAGGGACACGGGAAGCTCCAGGAGAAAGCCCGCCGGGATGCGGGACTTCGAAGTGTCTCTATCTCACAATTGCGCACCTTTCGGCACTCCGCCGCGCTTCCAGCCTGGGTCAAACCTCACTTCACGGCTTCTGCAGCGCCTTGAGCAGGCGGCCTCCCGCGACTTGAACGCGCACCAGCACCATCGCTCCCGGGTGGCTGCGGTGGAGCGCTTGAACGAGATCTCGCGCGCCGCCCACCGACTGGCCGGCAGCTTCGACGACGACCATCCCCTCTTCGAGCCTGGCCAGGTCCGAGGGCGAGCCGGGGTCGACGCGGACAATCACCGCACCGCGGGCGGCGCCGTTGGACTCCTCGGGGTGGTTGGCTTCGAGGTCCTTCAAGGTCATCCCCAGCGCCTGGTTGCTGCGTTCGACGAGGGGGAGTGGGCGGGGCCCGGGAAGGGCGGCCTTCTCTGCGTCGGGCCGCTCGCCCAGCCGAAAACTCAGCTCAAGTCGCTTTCCGTCGCGGTAGACGGTGAGGGTGACGTCGGTCCCTGGGCGCTGAAAGCTGATTCCCCGGGTGAACGCTTTCGGCGTGTCGATGGTCGCGCCGTTGATCTCGGTCACCACGTCGTCGGGCCGGAGACTGCCCCGCTTCGCCGGGGTGCTCTCGCCGACGCCGGCGATCACCGCGCCGTGGGCCGAGGGCACCTTGAGCGCCTGGGCGAGCTCGGGGGTGAGGTCTTGAATGGAGACCCCAAGCCAGCCGCGGTGAATCACCCCTTGCTGAAGCTGGGGAAGCAGGGCCCGGATGATGTTCGAGGGGATGGCGAAGCCGATGCCGCTGCCCCCGCTGACGATCGCGGTGTTGAGGCCGATCACCTCACCGCGAACATTGAACAGGGGGCCGCCCGAGTTGCCTGGGTTGATCGCCGCATCGGTCTGGAAGAAGTCGTCGAAGGGGCCCGCCTGAAGATCGCGTTCCCGCGCCGAGAGGATGCCGGCGCTGACGCTCGAGCTGAGGCCAAAGGGGTTGCCGATCGCCATCACCCACTCGCCCACCTTCATCTCGTCGGAGTCTCCGAGGTGGACTACCGGGAGGTCGATGACCTTGCCTTTGAGCTTGATCAACGCCAGGTCGGTGAGCGGGTCGCGCCCGAGCAATGTCCCCTCGAAGCTTCTGCCATCGTCGAGCCGGACACGAATCGACGAGGCCGAATCGACCACATGGTCATTGGTGAGCACCAGCCCGGAGCCGTCGATGATGAAGCCTGAGCCCGCCCCGCGATGCGGGTTGTCGGGGTGGGGGTCGTCTCCCACCGCTTCCTTGCGCTCGAACAGCCCCTCGAGCAGCGTCTCGGGCCCTGGGTCCTCCGCCCGGAGCACCACGTCGACATTGACCACGGCGGCTCTCACCAGGTCCACCAGGGGAGCCAGCGAGCTGGCAGGGGTGGGAACGGGAAGAGCGCGGGCAGGGAGAAGAGAAGGGGCCGCGTAGCAGAGTTGCGGGTGGGCCGAGCGGACGCTGCAGTCGCTTGCCCCCACGGACAAGATCAGGCTCCACAGGAGGATGAGCGTTCTCACGGCCGTCACCTTTCTCAGAGCAGAAGTGCCTGCCTTGAGGTGACTTCACGACAGCCAACGTGCCAGAGGTGCCAGGGTCGCAGGGGCACAACTTCCCGCCTAACCCCCCCGCTTCACTTCGACTCCAGCGACCGTGCTCGGATCCGCCCGCGGATCAGGCGGGGCCTTTCCGCATTCACGGCCTCATTCTTGCTGCCGCCCCTTGCCATTTCGTGCCTGCCTGCACACTTTGCCGCACCCTCGAGCAGACGCGAGGTCGTCAACAGCCCGTGGAACTGTTGACCCGAGTGCCGTCCCCTTTTTCATGTCCAGAATTCAAGTGCATGAGATTCCTAGACTCTTAAGGTCTAAGAATAGGTCATGCGAACGCTTCCGTACACTCTCGGCATTCCTTTACGTAAATAGCGCAACTGGCTCTTGGGCTTTCCCGATACTCAGGAGTAGGGTGCGGCGCACCTTTCCCTCCGGGGGAACCGGTGTACGCCTATGCAGCGGTCAGTAAGTCGGTGAGGGAGTAAGCGATGACGTCGATGCTCGGAAGACTGGCACCTGGATCCACGGCGAAGTTGAACCTTGGCGTGGACCTTGTCCTTCTGGTGGTCGCCATCTTCCTCGCCACCCTGGCCTCGGGAAAGCCGGTGGGAACCGGTTCGACTGAGCTGGTGTGGTTCGCGCTGGCAGCGACCTCGGTGTGGCTGGTGACCAGCGCTGCGCTGCGTCATTACGACCCCTGGGCCACCGAACGCGACCTGCTCGACGATGCGGCGCTGGTCTCGATTCTGGTGATGGCGGTCACCACTGTGCTCGCGGCCGTCAACCTCGCCTTCCCTCCCTCGGCGGCCATTCCCCGAGTGGCGGAGTTCCTGCTTCTCTTCTGGCCGTGCGTGCTCGCCTTGCGGCTTTTCGTGTTCCGCGCCGTGGCCAACCGTGAGAGCCCACTCGACGAGGTGTTGGTGGTGGGCACCGGTCCGCTCGGTCGTTGCACCGGCGAAGACCTGCAGAAGAAAGGCCGTCGCCGGGTGCTCGGCTACCTTCGTTTTCAGGATGAGATCCGCCCCGATGCGCTTCGCACGCGCTTCCTCGGAACGGTCGATGAGCTGGACGGAATTCTGCGCACCATTCCCGTGAGCGAGGTCTACATCGCCGGGAACGCGCTCAAGAATGCAGACGCGATGCAGGCGGCGATCAAGGTCTGCGAGCGCTTCGGAGTTCCGTTCGCATTGCCCGCCTACAGCTTCCGGCTCGACCGGGCCCGTCCGGTGGCCGGCCGTGCGGTCTCTGACGGCTACCTTCATTACCTCTCGGTGGATTCGAAGCCAAACCAGATGGCGCTGAAGCGACTGTTCGACATCGTCTCCTCGGCGGTCGCGCTGTGGGTGCTGTTGCCGCTGTTTGCCTTGGTGGTGGCGGCCATCAAGCTCACCTCGCGGGGGCCGGTGTTCTTCAAGCAGGTTCGGGTCGGGCTGCATGGCAAGCCGTTCCACATGCTGAAGTTCCGATCGATGGTGATCAACGCCGAGCAGCTCAAGGCCAAGCTCGAAGCGCAGAACGAGCAGTCCGGCCCGGTGTTCAAGATGAAGAATGATCCCCGCATCACCGCGGTGGGCCGCTTCATTCGCAAGTATTCCATCGACGAGCTTCCCCAGTTGATCAACGTTCTCCGCGGAGACATGAGCGTGGTCGGTCCCCGCCCTCCAGTGCCGACCGAAGTTGCCCGCTATGAAGCCTGGCAGCGGCGTCGGCTCTCGGTTCGCCCCGGCCTCACCTGCATCTGGCAGGTCTCGGGCCGCAATCAGATTTCATTCGAGGATTGGATGTATCTGGACATGCAGTACATCGATCACTGGAGTCTCTCTGGCGACCTGAACCTCATCCTCCGGACGGTCCCGGTGGTGCTCACCGGACGCGGGGCAAGCTAGCGAGCAAGCAGGCGCCCGCTGAAGCAGGCAGCATTCTTGGTTCTCTTCGACGCGGTCAGCACGGACTTTTCCGCTGCTGGCCGCGTTTTTCGGTTCAGGGTGAGACAATGCCCACTTTGAAACAATAAACCCGTTCACCCATAGTCCGGTCCCCTCCCCCGCTGGCGACTTGCCTCGGGGGCTCCTTCTCACCCTGGAGGCCGGAACGATGAGAGTGCTCCCCTGGATAGCTGCCTTGACCGCCGTGGCGATGTTTTCCTGCGGAGGGCCGTCGACGACGGTGAAGGGGCTCGAGGGGAATCACAGTGATTCGCAACCCCTGGTCGGCCCCGTTCCGGGCAGCGTGCCCGCGGGCTTACCGACAAGACTGACGGTGGGCCTGTTCGAGGACTCGGGCAAGACCTGGATGCAGAGCAGCGGCGTGCCGTGGGATGTCCGCTACCGCTACCTGACCAAGGGCTGGGTCAACAATTACGGTTACAGCGCGGCCGACGGCTCGTTTGCGCTCTCCTACATGAGGGCGTCAGGAAACGCCGGGTTCATTCCCGCGTTCGCCTACTACCAGATGAATGACGAGGCGGGCGGAGGCGAGTCAGAGTTCTACGCCAAGACCCAGAACGCGACGACGATGAAGGGCTACTTCTCGGACTTCAAGGTCCTGATGCAGCGGGCGAAAGAGTACGGCAAGCCGGTGATGGTGTTGCTCGAGGCCGACGGCTTTGCGCTGCTCGAGCAGAGCACCGGCGAGAACCCCAACGCCTATGCCGCAGTGGCTGCGACCGGGATCCCCGAGCTGGCCGGTCTGCCCAATACGGTTGCCGGTTGGGGCCTCGCCTTCCTTCAGCTCCGCCAAGCAGTCGGAGCGAACAACGCGGTGCTGGGAATGCACATCTCCGGCTGGGCCAGCGGCAAGGACCTGATCTACTACAACGTCACCGACGCGCTGCAGCCCGAGGTGACCAAGGTCTACAACTTCCTCAAGCCGCTCGGCCTCGGTGCCAACGCCACCGGCGCGACCTATGACGTGCTGGTGGGGGATCCGCTCGATCGAGACTCCGACTATTACCGGCTGACCCAGGGACAGAACCGCTGGTGGGACGCGAGCGACAGCGCCTCGGTGAGTTCGATGAGCTTCAATCGCTACGCCGAGTGGTTGAGGTTGTGGAACGCGACTGCCAATCTCCGCTGGGTGCTGTGGCAAATTCCGCTCGGCAACTCTAACCATCTCAACGTCTACAACAATGGCAATAGCCGCGAAGGCTACAAGGACAACCGAGCGGAGTACTTCTTCGGGTCTGGCACCCCCGCCCATCTGGAAAAGTTCGCTCAGGTCGGGGTGATTTCGATGCTCTTTGGTCGGGGCGCCGGAGGTCAGAGCACCCATCTCAACGACACCTACAGTGATGGACAGCTGTTCATGAAGAGCCGAGCGGGCGCTTTCCTCAAAGCGGGTGGCCTTGCTGTTCCTTCCGGCTCGGGCTCGCCGACTCCGACTCCGACTCCGACTCCGACTCCGA
>JAYUUC010000254.1:0-5979 GCA_043755105.1 Myxococcales bacterium | reverse complement strand
GTGCCCTTCCTCTCCCGGCTCTGGGCCAGGGTGAGGCCGCAGCCGCCGGCTCCCTGAGCGCATCGTCTTCGCCGTCCTTCGAGTCAGAAAAACCAGAGCGGTTGCAGAGCTGCGATGTCGAACGCACCTTGCTGCGCAGGGGTTGTGGCACTGGGTCGACAGGCGGGCGGGGGCGGGGGTTGGTCATGGATCTTGACCGCTGGGTAGCGCCTGCGACTGCGGGCGTAATCGGTGCCTTGTGCGCGGCGCGGTGGATGACCCCTCGGCCCGGCGGACGCTGGCAGGTCAGCACTTCCTGGCAGATGGCGGTGGCGGCGCTGCTCGGGATGAGTTCCGTGCTTGTTGCGGTGCGACTTGGCATGCCCCTCGGAAGAGGTGTTCCCCGGCTCGCCATCGGTCTGGCAGTGCTCGCAGGAGGTGCCTTCCTCGCCCACAGCGCCTCGCGACTTCATACCCGTGCCCATCTGTTGCACCGCCATCCTCCGCTCGATCTCGACGAGGCGATTGCCCGGCTGTCCGAGGGGGAAGAACTGGAGGGAGTCTTTCGCGGTCGGATAGCCGCCAGCGGTCAAGTCACCTCTCCAGGAGGCATCGTCGGGGCGTTCTATGAGGCCGAGCTGCACGCGCTGAGCGAAGACGGATCGGCGGGGGCATTGCTGTCGTGCGAACGAGGCAGCTCGAGGCAAATACATCTCGAGGGAACTCACTCGCGCGCCGACGTCGTGCTTGGCCCTGAATCGCTGGTAGGTCCGGTGCAGGTCCGCAAGTGCCATGCCTCGCTTCCCGTGACCCAGGTGGAGCCTGTGCCCGCCGAAGGACCCGTGCCTGCGGAGGTCGTCTCGCTGGAGCGGGTAGGCAAACTCGGACAACCTTGCCTGGTCGCGGGTCGGCTGAAGAGGGCGACCGATGCCTTCACCGTCAAGGGCGTGGGCGGTAATCCCGTCTTGCTGGTGCTCTCACCCGAAGGAGCGCTGCCCGCCGGGGCTTTCGCCCGCAAGGCCTGGGGCTTCTACGCCGCGGCGCTGGGCTTGAGCATCGCGAGCGCCTTCTTCCTCGCCCACGCGGCCGGCTGAATCCACGGGTGCCTCAGAAACCTGCGACTTCCGCGAAAAGTTGAGGCGGTGGCCAACCTGGTCCGCTTCATAAATCAAGGACTTGGCGAACCCTTGCCGTTGGTGAAAGGCTTGCACTTGTTCCAGCCTTCAATGGCCGGGAGGGAGCAACCGATGAGAGCACTGGTGGGTGCGGTGGCAGGTCTGGTGGTGGGCGCTGCGTTGCTGGGGTCAGGTCGCGCGGAAGCGTGTGGCGGCTTTTTCTGCAGCCAGACTCCGGTCGATCAATCGGGAGAGAAAATCATCTTCACCGTCAAGGACGGGTCGGTCGAAGCCCACGTCCAAATTTCCTACAGCGGCGAGGCGAAGAAGTTCTCCTGGGTGGTTCCAGTCGAGTCACTGCCGACGCTGTCGATCGGTTCGCCGACGTTCTTTGCGGCCCTCGACCAAGCCACCACGCCCCGCTTCGAACTGAACTGGTCGGGGAACCAGTGCAATGGCTACTACCGGAAGGACTCGGTCCTGACGCCTCAGCCAAGCCCCGCGAATGCCGGAGTGAACGTGGTGTCGCGCGAAGAGGTCGGGCCGTACGACGCCGCCATCCTCCAGGCCTCGGACGCCGCTGCGCTTCAAGGGTGGCTAGTGACCAACGGGTATGACCTCACCGCGCAGGGCGCCGACGCTCTGACCCCTTACGTGAAGCCGAGTGCCTATTTCGTTGCGCTCAAGCTGCAGCAGGACAAGGGAGTGGGAGACCTGCGGCCGATCGTTCTGAAGATGGCCACCGGCCGGGCCTGCATTCCGATTCGGCTCACCGCGATCGCCGCCCGGCCGGACATGCCGATCACCGCCTTCGTGTTCGCGGACCATCGAGCGGTTCCTGAGAACTACCGTCACGTGTTGATCAACGAGACCAAGATTGATTGGCTCAAGTACGGCTCGAACTACAGCCAGGTGGCGACCGACGCCGTGAATGAGGCGGGTGGCCACGCCTTTCTAACCGAGTTCGCGGGAAAGGTGAGCGAGATTGTGCCGTCGCTCTACGTGTTCGATCAGGCGAGCCGATGGAACACCGGCGCATTGAAGACGATCGCCCACCCGGTCGATTTCCTCGCCGCGCTGCTGCAGCAGGGCTTCCCCCGCGACGCGGCGATTCAATCGCTGCTTCGGAAGTACGTGCCGATCCCGGCATCGCTGGTGGGCAAAGTCACGGAAGCCCAGTTCTACAATGGCATCGAGGCTTACCGCGCCGCGATCGACTCCGATCCGGGCCGCGCGCCGTTCGATGCGGCCGGCTTTGCCAACGAACTGGAAGTCACGGTGGTGGCTCCGTTGAAACACGCGAAGGAGGTCGTCAACGGCTCGCCCTACCTCACCCGGCTGTTCACCACGATGTCCGCGGAAGAGATGACCGTGGACCCCGAGTTCCAGTTCAACCCCGATGTGCCGGACGTGTCGAACGTGCACACCGCCAAGGCCACGGGAACGTGCGGTGCATTCGGCAACGGCCCCTTCAGCGCCCGGATCGAATTGCCCGACGGGCGGTTCTTCAATGTGAGCAGCTCGGGTGGGCCGATCACCGACGGCCCCAGCGCCCAGAGGATCGAGCAACTGCCCAGCTCAGGAGGACCGCTGCTGATCCAGGACAACTCGGAGGCGATCGTCGTCGTGCTCAGAAATGCCGGAGGAGGCACGCCGAAGTCGGGCTGCGCGAGTACGGGCCCGGAGCTCCTACCCGCGGCGCTGCTGGCAATGGCGGCCTGGCAGGCGCGTCGAAAGTCCCGGTAGGGAGGGGTCAGGTCGAGACGGAGCGGGCGAGCTCTTCCAGACGCAAGACCAGCTCGGAGAGAACCGACAGGGCTGAGACGGTGCCCGCCCAGCGCGCATGCTGGTGCGGGTCTGTCGCGTTGCGGCTGCCCCCGAAGTCGACGCCCAACCCGGCCACCCGCGCGCAGAATTCGCCGTAGTACTCAGCGCGTTGGTTCGCCGAGAGGGAAGGCCATGCCAGCTGGAGCTTTCGGATCAATTCCGGGAAACACTGGCTGGCACCGATTCTTTCCGCCCAGGCATGGTGCAGGGCTTCACTGGCAACGGGTGTGAAACCGGCGACCTCGAGTGCCCCGGATTCCCGGGCATAGAGATCGTAGACCTCGGCTGACGTGAAGCTCTTCCGGGGGTTCTCCAGGGGCTCGTTGTCGAGGGTCAACGACTCCAGCGCCGCGGCAAACGCCATCGCGTCCGGAAAACGCTGCGTCGGGTCAGCGGAGCGAGCCTTTGCGAGCACGTCCTTCAGCTCGCCGTCAGGAATCGCAAACAGTCCGTCGGGGTGCCGCCCTGCGAGCAGGTAATAGAACAACCCGGCGACTGCAAAGATGTCGGTCGCTGCGGACAGGACGCTGTCCTGTCGGGGCTTTTGCTCCGGGGGCATGTAGAAGGCTGTGCCCCCATTGGGCTGGCAGTCGGCGTGACCCGAGATTGTGTCCCACTTCTGGCAAGAGCCGAAGTCGACCAGCTTGAGCGAACGGGTACCGTCCGGATTGTCACGCAAGAGCACGTTCTGCGGGGCAAGATCACAGTGAACCCATCTTCGAGCGTGAAGGGAGTTCAAATCTTCCTTGAGCAAGTGATCGATCAGATCACGCGCCTCTCGGGCAGGCCAGCGCACCCCTTTCTCGAGCGGGTTGCCTTCGACTGCGTCCATGCAGAGGAAGAGCTCGTCGTTGACTTCAATTTTCTCGAGGAATGCCGGCAGGTATCGGCTCGAGCCGAAGCTCTCCAGAATTTTGGCTTCGCGTAGGCCAAGAGGGAAGTCGCTGCGGCGCTTGAGTTGCTTGATGGCGACCTTGCGTCCGTTGGTCCGGTCGACGCCGAAATGGACGACCGAAAACCAGCCTTCCCCGATCGGCTTCGGATCCAGCACAAAACGCCCGTGGGTCCCAACGGTGCGTCCCTCAGGGGTGGCTGAATCTCTGACCGATGCCTCCCGCTTTGATTCCGATTCCACCTCCGAGAGTCGTCCTGGACTCGAGTGTTTGACCTCCTCGAGGACGTCAAGGCGGAGGTCGACGAGCAATGCCGTAAAATTGCAGCTTTCTCCGCGCTCACGTCGGACCGCCAAATCGCCCGCTTCGAGCGATCCCTTGTTTCCGCGCGTCCCGCTGGGCTGCAATGGCGGCGCAAGCCTTGGAGTGATGATCGGAGGCATCCAGTAGGGTTTTCGGCCGAAGAAGCGGCAAGGTTTCGTCGGAGTTCAATTTCGCGTCAATTTCGCCCCGATTCGGCCCCCCTTGCCCCAGCCATTGCTCGAAGTCCGTCGTGGAGGTCATAGAGTGTCCGCGTCATGAACTCCGTCCTCCGTTCCGCTTCCCCCTCCGATCAGATCGAGCTGGGCCGCATGGGCGCCGCCCTCGCGCGTCAGCACCATGCCTATGACGCTCTGCGGTTCATGTTCCCCGACGACATCGAGGCGGGTTACCGCTGGTGGCTGGCGAAGGAGTCGGCGCGCGACGGTGCCGTGGTTCTGGTGGCCGAGCTCGCTGGAAAAATCGCCGGCTATGCCTACGGGGGCGTGGAGGAGCGTGACTGGGCCTTGCTGCTCGATCGCGCGGGCTGGTTTCACGACCTCTGGGTGGAGCCGTTCGCGCGAGGGAAGGGCGTGGGGCGACAGCTGGCGGAAGCGATGTCTGCGCGCCTGAAGGACCTCGGCGTTCCCCGCGTCGTCCTCACCACCGCCACCCGGAACGAGCCTGCCCAGCGGCTCTTTGCCTCGCTCGGCTTCCGCACCACCATGCTGGAGATGACCCGAGAACTGTGAGGGAGATCAGCTCCCCGTTGCCTCGAGGGGGTCGTCGTCCGGGTAGTAGGCCTCGAGGCAAAGCTCGCACAGCCCGTGAGAGGTGCGATCGGCTCCTCGGGTAATCAGCGCGGAGTTCGTTCGCCAGACGCCGCTCCGACGGTCCTGAGCTCGCCGACAGCAACTGCATTGGAGGAGGATTCCATTGCGATCCCTCCACAGGTCGGGATTTTCTTCCGTCATCTCCCGACGTTCAGCCAGAGGGCCTACGACACGGAGTGACTGAATGAGGATCAGCCGCTGGGTTGAGTCTTCTTGTTCCGACGACCGTATCGGCAGCACATGGGTGGTGAGCTTGCGCACCAGCGTCGGGGTGTTGCATTCCGACGTCAACGTCAGGCCGCGGGAGCCGGTGGAAGGCAGCAGTGCCTGGTGAAATTTCTCTTCGAGGTAGCGCCGCACCGGGCCGACCACGAAGTCGAGATAATGGCGCCCGATCAGCGCCGGCGGTTCGAGGACCTGAACCCCGTCCCGCGCGGCGACGTCGGTCCAGGCAGGGTTGACGTGGACAATCGCCAGCGAGCGGTCGAGCACGAAAGCCACCGCCGGTTCCGCATCAATGGCGCGAATCAAAGGGGGAGCAGTCACCATGTCCTTCGGCTGAGCAATGACCACGCCAACCGAAAACCCGGGGTGTTCTCCGCTCCTATGGATTCAGGGGGCGGGTCTTCTCTTCAAGGTGGGTCAGTCCGCACCCGGTAATCAGGCCTTCTTTTTTCGGGAGGTCGCGGACTTTCCCGCTTTCTTGGCCGCGGGCGCTCGCTCAACGACCGAAGGCGGCGTCGGAGGTGGCTTGGGGGCGAGGCTAAGCACCACCGCGGCGAGCTCGGCGGGCTCGACCGGCTTGGGGACATGGGTCTGGAACCCGGACTGAAGCGCGCGGACCCGGTCCTCGGTGCGAGCGAAGGCGGTGAGCGCGATCGCCGGCGTCATCCCCCCTTCCTCCGCAGGCAGCGCCCGGATCTGCTGAATCAAGGCGTACCCGTCTTGCACCGGCATTCCGATATCGCTGATCAGCAGGTCGGGCTTCTCGGCACACAGCACCCGCAGCGCGTCGGCCGCGGAATGGGCGGA
>JAYUUC010000253.1:0-5982 GCA_043755105.1 Myxococcales bacterium | reverse complement strand
CCGATCATCCGCAACTCGGTGAAGCACTACTTCCAGAAAGAACCGATGGAGGGGATCAACCCCGACCAGGTGGTGGCGATGGGCGCGGCGCTCCAGGCCCATGCTCTGCTCGACGAGAGCACCGAGACTTTCCTGGTCGACGTCACCCCGCTGTCGCTGCGGGTGGGAACAGTGGGCGGGTACACCGAGAAGGTGATCGAAAAAAACACCCCGGTGCCGATCGACAAGTCGAAGACCTTCACCACCAGCCGCGACGGTCAAGAGAAGGTGAAGATCCGGGTCTACCAGGGCGAGTCGAACAAGGCCGACGAGTGCACGATGCTCGGCGAGTTCGAATTTTCCGGCTTTCGGATCGGGTATCGGGGCGAGGTGAAGATCGAAGTCACGTTCGAAATCAACACCGACGGAATCGTCAACGTCTCTGCGGCGGACCTGGAGACGGGGCAGAAGACCTCGACCTCGATCACCTTATCGTCGGGCCTGAGCGAGCAGGACATCCAGAAGTCGATCGAGGCCAACAAGGGCACCACCCTGGGGGGACATGCCGACCTCCCCACGGCGGTCAACAAGGTCTGATCGACGACGATGACGCGACCTCCCGACAACGGTTCCGGGGATGCAGGGAAGCCCGGTCCGCCCGTTCCCGATCGGGTGCTGGGCGGCGACGCGTCGACCTCGCCGACGGGTGCCTATTCGGTACCGTGGGACACCGGGAGCGAGTCCGAAGGAGCAAAAGGTTTGACCGGCAAGTCAGTGATGCCCAAAGGCAAACTTGGCTTGCCAGTGGCTGCGCCGCGCGAGACCGGCGCTGTGGCGAACCCTGCTTCGGCTCGAGTCGGTGAGAGCGGCGCCCGGCCCGTTCTGTCCCCGAGTCCGGCTGCACCGCGCGTCGGAGGGAGCGGCGCTCAACCCGTTCCTTCCTTGGTTCCAGCTGCACCGCGTGTCGGAGGGACCGGCGCTCAAGCAATTCCTACGTTGGGTCCGGCTGCAGCACGCGTCGGAGGGAGCGGCGCTCGGCCCGTTCCGTCCATGAGTCCGGCTGCTCCGCGTGTCGGCGGGAGCGGAGCTCAACCTGTTCCTTCATTGGGTCCGGCTGCTCCGCGAGTCGGGAGCAGCGGCGCTCAACCTGTGCCTACTTTGGGACCGGCTGCTCCGCGTGTCGGAGCGAGCGGAGTTCAACCTGTTCCTCCATCGGGTCCGGCTGCTCCGCGAGTCGGGATCGGCGGCGCTCAACCCGTTCCTACTTTGGGACCGGCTACGCCGCGTGTTGGAGCGAGCGGAGCTCAACCTGTTCCCACTTTGGGACCGGCTGCACCGCGTGTCGGAGCGAGCGGAGCTCAACCTGTTCCTACGTTCGGTCCGGCCGCGCCACGAGTCGGCGGGAGCGGCGCTCAACCCATTCCTTCGTCAAGTCCGGCCGCGGCTCGAGCCGCTGGGACGGGAGTTCACCCTGTCACTTCTCATCCCGCGGTGCCGGGTTTGGGCAGCACGGTGCCCCCGGCGGGGGTTCCAGTAGTTGCCCGGGCCGGCGCGGCCACCGACACCCGGTCACGGCAGATTCCCTCGATTGCCCCGGGAATTCAGCCACTGGCGGCCCTTCCCACTCGCCGCTCCGAGCCCGTCACTGAGGTGGCGCCTGTCCCGGGCGGGCCCCCAGCAGGCTCCCGCGCAGCTTCTGTTCAGTTTGGCGCAGAGCAACTGGCTGCCCTGGACGTCCTCGGGTCACAGCTGGATCAGCTCGACTATTTCGCGGTGCTCAAGCTCGAGCAGAATGCCACCCCCGCCGACATCAAGAAGGCGTTTTACCGCGAGAGCCGCGCCTACCATCCTGACCGTT
The DNA here is from genome assembly GCA_043755105.1 of Myxococcales bacterium. Taxonomy (GTDB): domain Bacteria; phylum Myxococcota; class Myxococcia; order Myxococcales; family Myxococcaceae; genus JAYUUC01. The sequence continues at coordinate 4,145 of JAYUUC010000253.1, read as the reverse complement.
TTTATCACCTCACCAACAAGCTCCTGAAGATCACCGTCAACGACGTCTACAAGCGGGTCACCGAGGCGTATTACGTGCTTCGCGATGACAGCAAACGGAACAGGTATCTCTCGGACATCAACGGACCCGAACGGGCGAACAAGCTCCGCTTCAGCGATGCCACCGAAGCCGAAACCAAGCAGGCGGCCAAGAGGGAACAGGACGAGCAGATTGGCGTCCACCCCAAGGGCCGCCAGTTCTTCCAGACCGGCTTCGCCGACTTCGAGGCTGAACGATGGTCCGCCGCCGAGCGCAACTTCAAGATGGCGCTCACCTATGAGCCCCAGAACGCCCGCTACAAGGAAAAACTCAGCGAGGCCCAGCAGAAAATCCAGAGCGAGCAGAAGAAATCGGGCGACCCCTTCAAGATCAAGTAACCGCTCTTGACGCTCGACCTTGCACTGCTGGCGCTGGTGACGGTATTTGCCCTCCTCGGCGCGGCGTCGGGGTTTGCCCGCCAGCTCGCCCGGTTGGCCGCCCTGGGCGTCGGCTATTTCTGCTGCCGTCCCCTCGGCAACGCGGTCGGGCCCAGGCTGTCGACCCTGCTCAATGTGCCCCAGGTATTTGGCGTGGTCGCGGCCACCCTGCTCGCCTTCCTGGGAGTGATGATTGTGGTCCGCTACTCGCTCACCCAGTTGTTGCGGCGGGTCTTTGCCGGAAAAGCTCCCGATGACCGAGGGCTCGACCGGGTGCTCGGGTTCCTCCTCGGCGGCGTCCGCATCGCTGCGATTGCCTACGTGGTGCTCTGTGCGCTCGCGTTCGTGGAGGACAACGTCACCGTCGCGGGCAAGGGAGTCGGCCTGTCCCCGAAAGACTCCCTCGCCTTCGGGTTCGCCCGCACCCACAACGTCTTCGAGATGACCCAGTTCAAGGGCGTGCGGGACCTGCTCCGCATCCAGCGGGCCGCGTCCGACCCGCGGAAGGTCGAAAAGCTCCAGCGAGACCCGGCGTTTCAATCGCTGAAGAAGGACCCGCGGTTCCAGCGCGCGCTGGCCGACCCCCAGATTCGGCGCGCGAGCGAGACCGGCGATTCCAGAGTGCTGTTGAGAGCCAATGGGCTGCTCCAGCTGGTCCAGGACCCGGTGGCGGCGGCCCGGTTGTCGGCGGCCGCAGACGCCGCCGAGCGCTAGTCATCGAGGGAAGAATTCCCCGGGTCCGGTCCCTGTTGTCACCCGGGGCATTTCCCTATAGTTCCCGCATCTTCTCGCACGCCGACAAGCCGATTTTCCGGCTCGGAAGGAATATCCAAGCACGATGCCTGCTCCCACCCCGCAGCGCTGGACGATCGCCGATTCACTCGAGACCTATTCCATCCGCAACTGGGGAGCGGGCTACTTCGGGATCAACGAGAAGGGGAACGTCGAGGTACATCCCAGCGGGCCCGAGACTCCCAGCTTCGACCTCAAAGATCTGATCGACGAGATCCGGCGCCGTGGCATCGGCCTGCCACTGTTGATTCGGTTCAACGACATTCTTCGCAACCGGGTGGTCCACCTCAACGAGGCCTTCAAGAAGGCGATCGCCGAGCACGCTTACAAGGGCAGCTACCGCGGGGTGTTTCCGATCAAGGTCAACCAGGACCGCTATGTGGTGGAGACGATCGTCGACACCGGCAAGCAGTACTCCTACGGGCTCGAGGCCGGTTCAAAGCCCGAATTGCTCGCGGTGATGGCGCTGCTCGAGGACGAAGACGCGCTGATCATCTGCAACGGCTACAAGGACGAGGAGTACGTCGAGACCGCGCTCTACGCCTCGAAGCTGGGCCGCAAGGTGGTGATGGTGGTCGAAAAGCCCACCGAGCTGCCGCTGATCGCCGAGGTGTCACGTCGCACCGGGATCACGCCTCGAATCGGCATCCGGGTGAAGTTGTCTTCCCGCGGCGCCGGAAAGTGGGAAGCCTCGGGCGGCGATCGTTCGAAGTTCGGGCTCTCTTCCTCCGAGCTGCTGGACTCGATCACGTTCTTGCGCGAAGCCGGGCTGCTCGAGACGTTCGAGCTGCTTCACTTCCATCTCGGCAGCCAGATCTCCAACATCCGCAACGTCAAGAACGCGCTTCGGGAAGCGGGCCGCTTCTACGTCGAGGTGGTTCGTCAGGGCGCGGCGCTGAAGTACCTCGATGTCGGCGGCGGCCTCGGAGTCGATTACGACGGCTCGCAGACCAACTTCGCGTCCTCGATGAACTACACCACCGAGGAGTACGCCAACGACGTGGTGTTCTCGATCATGGAGGCCTGCGACCTCGCCCAGGTCCCCCACCCCACCCTGGTCTCGGAATCAGGACGGGCGGTGGTGGCGCACCACGCGGTGCTGGTCACCGAGGTGCTCGGCTACAGTGAGTTCGACGTGCACAACGTGCCCGACGCGTTGCCCGCCGATGCGCCCCAGGTGGTGAAGAACCTGTTCGCCACCTTCCGCGAGGTCACCCGGAAGAACCTGCTCGAGGCCTGGCACGACGCCGCCGAGTACAAGGAAGAGTGCTTGACCCTGTTCTCGCTCGGCCACCTCTCGCTCGACCAGCGGGTGGTCGCGGAGAACATCTTCTGGGCGCTCTGCCAGAAGATCATGCGCCTGGCGCGGGAGCTGGACGAGATCCCCGAGGAGCTCGAGAGCCTCGAGCGGTCACTCTCCGACACCTACTTCTGCAATTTTTCGGTGTTTCAATCGCTGCCGGACTCCTGGGCGATCGACCAGCTGTTCCCGGTGATGCCACTGCACCGATTGAACGAGAAGCCGACCCGCCGAGGAGTGCTCGCCGACATCACCTGCGACTCCGATGGGAAGATCGACCACTTCATCGATCGCCGAGAGGTGAAGGACGCGCTCGAGCTGCACGCGCTCAACGACGACGACTACTACCTCGGCATCTTCATGGTCGGCGCGTACCAGGAGATCCTCGGAGACCTTCACAACCTCTTCGGCGACACCCACGCGGTTCAGGTCTCGCTGGCGCCCAACGGCGGCTATCTGATCGACCACGTGGTCGCAGGGGACACCGTCATCGAGGTGCTCAACTACGTCAGCTACAATAAGGACGACCTGGTGGCGAAGGTGCGGAAGTTCGCCGAGACGGCGCTGCGCTCGGGGCGAATCACCCTCGATGAGTCGCGCCAGTTGCTGCGGATGTACGAGGAAGGGCTGTCGGGCTACACCTATCTGGAGCGAGAAGTCGACGCGAAGTCGTTCCATGCCGCGGGGCAATTGAGACTCGTCGCAGCGCAGGACCAGAACCGCGCCGTGGCCTCGGCGAAGAACCCCACCGGGACCTGAGGCCCCTTTTCCAATATTGAGTTGGGCTTCCTTCGAAGCGCAATGGAGAGACAGCCTTGACGAAGAGCCTATCGCTGGTCGCACTGGTCGGATTGCTGGCAGGCCTCGGGTGCGGGGCTTCGGTGTGCGAGCGGTCCACCAGTCTCGGCACCACCGCCAAGGCCAAGGCTACAAACTGCCCGCAATTCGCTTCAACTTTCGGCAATTCAGGCAGCAAGGTCGTGTGCGAGGAGAAGTTGAAGGTCTGCACCTCGGCCGAGACCTCGAAGGCCACCGCATTTCTGGACTGCATCGACAAGCTTCCGAACTGCGTCGTCGGTCAGGAACAAGCCTTCATCGATGCCTCCACCGCTTGCGTTCGGTCCACGGATGGCATCTCTGACGCTTGTCGGAACGCACTCGGCGGCACCTAGTCGCTACGGGTAGCGGAAGGTGATGGGAACCGAGAGGTCGGGGTGGAGGCTTCGCGCGACCGGACAGCCCCGGGCAATCTCCTCGAAGTGGGCACGGTCCTCCGGGGGCACACCCGCCGGCATCTGAAGCTCCAGCACCAGTTCCCCGATGCGGCGGGGCGGAGGCGTCATTCGCTTCTCGATCCGAGCCGAGGTGGGGCCCCAGGCACGGTTTTCGTTCTGGGCCGCCCTCGCCAGGGTGATCATCGCGCAGGAGGCGAGCGCCGCCGCCACCAGGTCGGTCGGGGAGAACGCCGCACCGGTGCCACCATTGTCGAGCGGGGGTTGGGTGTTGATCTCCGCGCCGGAAGGACCGTGCACCAGCTTCACCTCGAGGCCCATTCCTGAGGCGGTGATCGACACTCCAGCGGGACTCGGTTGCATCGG
>JAYUUC010000252.1:0-6003 GCA_043755105.1 Myxococcales bacterium | reverse complement strand
AGCGCCGAGGGGAGGGTGAGGAGCGGAAAGAAGGCGAGGTGGATGAAGGGATCACACGCGCTGGAAAGGTGCGCATGCAGGGTCGAAGCCAACAGCGGTGGAAGCAGCACGCCGATCGCCAGGGTCGCTGCCGCGCCGAACGCCGCCATCGCGCTGGACACCGCGCCGTCTTCGCGCACGGCACCTCGAGGCCGAGGGTCGATGCCTTGAATCAGCCGCCGTTCCTGGCGAGCCGCGGCGATTCCATACACGCCCCCCAGAAGGCCTACCCCGATCGCCAGGGCCACGCCCAGCTCGTAGCCGGGGACCCCGAACAGCGGCGACAGCACCAACAGCGAGCCGCCGCCCGAAAGCAGGGCGGTGACGCCGAGCACCGCCGGTCGTCGAAGAAGGGCCACCACCCGAAACAGGACTTGGGGCATCAGGTCCTCTATAATCAAACGGCCCATGACAGAGAACAAACCTGGCAGCTCCGATGGCAGGCAACACCTGCGGGCACCGATCGAGCTCAAGGTCGATTACAAGAAGCTGAACTCGTTCTTCGCCGACTACACCAAGAACATCAGCAAGGGCGGCACCTTCATCAAGACCAAGAAGCCGCTGCCGATTGGCACCCGCTTTCTTTTCAAGCTCACCGTTCCTCAGCGCGACAACCCCTTCGAGCTGCTTGGAGAGGTGGTCTGGTCCAAGGGCGATGCGGAAGAGCCGGGCATGGGCATTCGCTTCATCTACACGGACGACTCCCAGCGGTCGGACTTCGAGGGCGTTGTCGAACACCTGATGTCCGACAGCCTGGGCACGGCGCTCACCGGCCGACTGCTCAACAAGAGCCCGGCGAAGTGAGCCGAAGCTCGAGCGGCCCGCTCGGCTGCGTGGTGGCGGCCCTGCTCCTCGGTTGTCCCGCAGCAGGGAGCAAGCCGGTTCCAGGCTCCGGAGACGCAGGCACCGAAATCCATTCGTCCGACCCCACGGCCGAGAGCTACCTCGCGGCACCGCTGCCGCTCGCCCAGGTGCGGTTGCACGACGCGTTCGGAGGCATTCACCCCGTCGATGTCGAGGTGGCGTCGACGCCGATCACCCGTCAGCGCGGGCTGATGTGGCGGACCCAGCTCGCGGAAGGGAAGGGGATGCTGTTCGTCTTCCCCGAGGTGGAAGAGCAATCGTTCTGGATGAAGAACACCCTCCTCTCTCTCGACATGATCTTCATCGACGCCGATCTCAAGATCGCCGGCATCGTCGCCCGCACCGAACCGCGGTCGCTCGAGTCGCGCGGCGTCGGCAAGCCCAGTCTCTACGTGCTCGAGGTCCCGGGCGGCTGGTCAGAGAAGATCTCTCTGCGCGCCGGCGGCGCAGTCGAGCTGCTCGGCGTCGCTGAAATCCCCGTACAGCCTTGAGCTTCTGCTACTGCCCCGCGTCGGCGGTCGAACCGCGCGCGCAGAAGAAGGGCGAGGTCACCGGGAAGTAGCGTCTGCAGGCTTCGGGGTCGGCCTGGCAGATCGCCGCCAGGGTGTCCTTGTCGAGCAGCATCGCCCGGCACGACAGCTTCAACGCCGCATTCTTGTCGTCAGCGGAGTTGGCGGCTGGACAGCCATTCGCGTTTCCTTCGGCGCAGGGCTTGGAACAGTAACCGTGGGCCGACGACTGGGGCGTGGTTCCCGTCGCTGCCACGAAGGTGGCATCGCGCACGCAGACGCGATCTTCACACTGGGCCGAGCCGAACGAGATGAAGTCCTTGTTCGGCTTCACCTCTCCCTCGGTGAGATCGATCGAACCGCCATCGGCGGGGTTGCGTCGCACCAGGGTGCAGTCGACGCCGAGGTCGCCGGTAACGCTGCAACCGACGAGCAGGGGAAGGGCCGCCAACGCCAGGACGAGGGTGGAACGGTTCATTCGGAATGTTCTCCGGGGGAATGCAGCCCTTCGCTGAAGCTCTAGGGTAACATGGGGTTCCGCGCGCACAACAATGCTTCCCTTCAACGGCCAGTTTGTTGCCTCACTTGCGCGGCCAACGCTAGAGTATCCCGGTTGCCAAAACGGGCCTCATCAGCCGGCACGGAGATCTCCCATTTGATCCGCTCAGTGGCAGCAACCCTGGCGATTGCGCTGCTTCCCGCCACCGCATTCGCGCAGGCCGACTTCGAAGGCCTCGACCTCACCGATGGACCGAAGAAGAAGCCGGACGAGGCGAAGCCCGCAGAGCCTGTGGCTCCCGCGACGCCTTCAACCTCCGCTTCCGCTCCGGCGACGAACCGCTCCGAGGCCAGCAAGGCCGACGAGGGGTCGGCAGGGGAACGGGACATCACCCGGGAAGACCGGGTGAAGAGCGTGCAGCGGAAGCTCTATTTGAAGAAGGGCCGCTTCGAGCTGGCACCTTATGTGTCGACCTCGATCAACGACCCCTACTACACCAAGTTCGGCGTCGCGCTGCGCGGCGCCTACTATATCGCCGACACGGTGGCAGTGTCCGCTCGCTTCTCGTTGATGCAGACCCTGCCCACCGAAGATGTGCGCACCGCCAAGAACGTGTTCCAGTCTCGAATCTTTTTCTCGGTGCCCTACTGGTCGCTGATGGGCGACCTGGAATGGAGCCCGATCTACGGCAAGGTCTCGTTCCTCAACTCCATTCTGCACTTCGATGCCTACGCTCTCGCCGGGGCGGGTGCAGTGACCACCGAGACCAGCAACAAGGACGGCATGCACCTCGCCGGAGACCTGGGGGTGGGGATGCGGTTCGTGGCCAAGGACTTCCTCGCGGTCAACGTGGCGCTGATCAATACCTCTTATGTGGACCAGCCGACCGGTACCACCAAGGGCGTGACTCAGAACGTGATGACGCTCAACGTCGGCCTCTCGCTGTTCTTCCCCTTCAAGTCGACCTTCCGGGAGGCCGAGTGATGCGGTCGTTCAAGCTCGCCGCCTTTGCCCTGGTGTCGCTGACCACGCTGGCTCCGATCGCGGCTTCCGCGCAGAGCTCGGCAGAATCGGAGGCAGGTGACGTCTCCGAGGTCGACAAGGACGCGCTCGGCCCCTTGCGGGAACGGGTTCGGCCGGTATCCGGCCAGCTCTTTCTGAAGAAGGGCCGCTTCGAGGTCAGCCCCGGGGTGACCATCTCGGTGAAGGACGCCTTCTATACGAAGTACATTCTCGGGCTCTCGCTCACCTACCACCTCGCCGAGACCTGGGCGGTGGGCTTGCGCGGGGGATACAGCATTCCGCTGGTGGCCGGAGCGGCTCAGATCTGCACCACCGGTGAAAACGCGCTCTGCCGTCCACCGACGATGGCCGAGCTGGAGCGCCGGGCGCCGGGACAGATCTCTCTCGTCGCCGGGCTCGACCTGCAGTGGGCTCCGATTTACGGGAAGATCTCGCTCATCTCGGAGAAGTTTCTTCACTTCGACCTCTACGGAATCATCGGGGCGTCGGCGGTGCAGTACGTCAGCGACACGGGTCCCAAATTCACGCCAGGCGGCAACGCCGGGGTGGGGATGCGGTTCTTCATCAACCGGTGGATGACGGTGCGCACCGAGGTCCGCGATCTGATCTACGCCGAGAGCTACGCCACCAAGGGCTCGGTCCGAAACCAGATCCTCTTCGAGTTGGGCTTCTCGATGTTCTTCCCCACCGTCTTCAACGAGGGCTGACATGAGCCGGCACCTACGCGCCATCGCTTTCGCCCTGACCCTCGCCTACGCGCTTCCGGTCACCGTCGCCTCTGCCCAGTCCTTCAAGGGGCTCGATTCGGGCTCGAAGAAGAAGAAGAAGAGCCACAAGCACGGCAGCCACACTCCCGCAGGGAAAGCCGAGCCCAAGGAAGCCCCGGACGAGGTGGAAGCGCCGCTGCCCACCAAGGGGCTCGACCTCTCGAAGCCTGCTCCGGCGGACGCCAAGGCCAAGCTGGAAGACAAGGGTGCGGCGAAGTCTGCCGCGCCGACGATGACCTTCGACGCGGTCGACGTCTCGGGCAAGAGCGGCGAGCGACAGCGGTTGGAGGTGGCGATCAGCCAGTTCAAGGCCCAGCAATACGAGCAGGCCGCACTGACCGCCACCGAGCTGATGAACGACCCGAAGCTGGCCGGGCTACACCTCGAGGCCGAGTACCTGCTCGCCCGCTCTCTGTACCGGATGGGAATGTACCACTCGTCGCTGGTGGAGTTCTCGAAGATCCTCGCCAAGGGGCCGAGCACCAAGTTCTTCAAGAGTAGCCTCGAGTGGCTCTTCTTCATCAGCCACAAGACCACCAACGAGACGGTGATCCTCGACGAGATCGCCAAGTACTCGAACGTCGAGTTCCCGGAGAAGTTCCGCAACGAGTTCCGCTACCTCCTCGCCCGCTATCACCTGGTGCGGGGCAAGGCGCTTGATGAAGTGGAACAGAAGGGCGAAGCGTACAAGAGCTTCGAAGAGGTACGCAAGCTGGTGCTCGCGATCCCCAAGGGCGACCCGTTCTACCCGCGGGCGAAGTACCTCGAAGGGCTGTCCTACTTCCGCGAGAACAAGCCGGAGCAGGCGCTGGAGTCGATGAAGGAAGTGGTGCGAATGACCCGCGCGGGAAGCACCGCGGCGAACGCCAACCCGAAGCCGACCCAGGAACTGCGCGAGCTGGCCTTCATGCAGCTGGCCCGTACCCACTACGGCGCGAAGCAGAATCGCAACGCGATCCAGTACTTCGCGAAGGTCGAGCGCGGCAACACCCAGTGGCTCGAGGCGCTGTTCGAGTCCTCGTGGGCCAGCTACCGGATCGGTCAGTACGAGCAGGCACTGGGAAATCTGATCACCCTCTCGTCGCCGTTCTTCCGCGACGAGTACTTCCCCGAAGCGCTGATCCTCAAGGCGGTCATCTATTACGAGAATTGCCGCTACCGCGAGTCGACCAGCATCCTCGAGGACTTCGAGCGGATCTACGGCCCGGTCCAGGAGCAGCTCGAGCTGCTCACTCAGAAGCAGATGGACTCCGCCGAGTACTACAACGTCCTCCAGGAGATTCAGAAGAAGAACAAGGGCGACCTCCAGCACAACAACACCGACCAGATCCTCGAGCGGGTGCTGAAGCTGGCGCTCACCGACAAGGACCTGAAGCGCACCAACGACTCGATCCTCGAGCTGGAGAGCGAGATCGATTCCTTCGGCAACAAGGCCGATGCGTTCAAGTACTCCGAGCTGGCGAAGAGCCTGATCGAAGGGCTGAAGGGTCAGCGCGAGGGGCTGATCAAGAAGGCCGGCATCCTCGCCAAGGGCAAGCTCGAGTCCGAGCTCGGTCAGCTGAAGCAGTTCCGCGCCAACGGGCTGCGGATCAAGTTCGAGACCACCACCAAGGAGAAGGAGTTCCTCGAGGAGCAGTTGAAGCAAGGCGGCCGCACCGAGATCGTGAAGAAGTACAATTACTCGGTGGCGGTGCCCGACGACCATCTCTACTGGCCGTACGAAGGAGAGTACTGGCGCGACGAGCTCGGCACCTACCAGTACACCTTGACCAAGGGCTGCATCGACCACGACAGCGGGACGAAGAACTCCGCGCGCGAAGAATTCTAAGCCGGTGGGCGGCTCGTCGAAGCAAAGGGCCGCCTCGCTGGGGGTGATCTTCTCGATCGTGGTGCTGGACCTGCTCGGGTTCGGCATTCTTATTCCCCAGCTCGGGCTCTACGGGGTCCTCTTTCAGGGTTCGCCGCTGGTGGTGGGGCTGCTGCTTTCGGTCTATTCGCTGATGCAGCTGATCTTCGCGCCGGTGCTGGGGCGCCTCTCCGATCGCTACGGGCGGCGGCCAGTGTTGCTGGTGTCTTTGGCGGTGATGGCGCTGGATTATGTCGCGATGGCTTTGGCGCATACGGTTTGGCTGTTGCTGGCGGCACGGATTATCGCAGGGGTGGCAGCGGCGACGCATTCAACCGCGAATGCTTATGTGGCAGATATTTCCACACCCGATCAGCGGGCGAAACGGTTTGGGCTGATTGGGGCTGCGTTTGGCATTGGCTTTGTGGCGGGGCCGATGTTGGGCGGGCTGCTGGC
>JAYUUC010000251.1:0-6006 GCA_043755105.1 Myxococcales bacterium | reverse complement strand
TGAACCCTTCCAGCCACCGTCGCGCGCCGATGTAGACCCAGGGGTTCAAGGGGCGTAGAGTCCCTCTTTCTAGCCCTAAAAGTCAAGCAGTGGCGCGGGTTTTCACGACCGTGGCCCCAACTTTCAATGCATGTAGGTGTTTACGTCAACGCAACGCGTTGGCCGCTCACTGATTTTTTGTCAACGTAACAGCGCCGAGGACTTGTCGACACCCAGAGTGGATTTGAGGCCTCCATGCTCGTCGCCTGACCGCTCACCGCGCGCCTCGGCCGCGTAGCGGTTGAGCTTGTTGTACAGGGTCTTCTCGCTCACCCCGAGGATCTCAGCTGTACGGGCTTTGTTGCCTCCGTTCCGCTGCAAGCTGCCGACGATGTATTCCTTCTCCACCGCGTCGAGGGTCAGCCCGTAAGTGAGTCGGAAGCTCTGCCGCTCGGGGCCCTTGCCCGCCATATCGGGCGGCAATTGCTCTCGGGTGATCAGGTCGACGTCGCAGAGGATGACCGCCCGTTCGACCGCGTTTCGAAGCTCGCGGATGTTGCCGGGCCAGTCGTAATTCTTCAGCACCTCGAGCGCTTCAGGGTGCACCCCACTCACCCGCTTGCCGGAGTCGGCGTTGAATTTGTCGACGAAGTACTGAACCAGCAGCGGAATGTCTTCACGTCTGTCTCTCAGCGGCGGGAGCGCGATTTGAAACACGTTGAGACGGAAGAACAAATCCTCCCGGAAGCGCTGATTTTTGATCTCGGCCTTGAGGTCCCGGTTGGTGGCGCAGAGCACCCGGACGTCGACCTCGAGTTCGACCTTGCCGCCGAGCCGGCGCAGCCGCCCTTCCTCGAGAACCCGGAGCAGCTTGGCCTGAAGCTCGACCGGGATCTCACCCACCTCATCGAGAAAGAGCGTGCCGCCATGGGCAAGCTCGAACACCCCGGGGCGGCGCTGGTCGGCGCCGGTGAAGGCTCCGCGCTCGTGACCAAACATCTCCGATTCCATCAGGGTGGCAGGAATCGAGGCGCAGTTGACCGCGATGAACGGCTTTTCCCGTCGCAAGGAAAGGTTGTGAACCGAGCGAGCGACCATCTCTTTTCCGGTGCCCGACTCACCGGTGATGGCCACCGAGGCCTTGGCCGGGGCCACCCGCTGGATCAGCTCGAACACCCGACGCATCGCCGACGATTGGCCGATGAACTCCGCCGAGCCGAGCTGCTTCAGGCGCCGTCGCAGCCCTTGCACCTCGCGCATCGTTTCCTTCTTTTCCAGCGCCCGCTCGATGCAGGTCTTCAGCCGGGCCGAGTCCATCGGCTTTTCGATGAAGTCGTAGGCCCCTTCGCGTATCGCTTCGACCGCCGCGTCGACCGTCGCGCGCCCGGTCAGAAAAATGACCGGACAGTCGGGCATGTCTTCCTTGAGCGCCTTGAGCAACCACAACCCATCGGTGCCGGGCATGGCGAGGTCCGAGAGCACCACGTCGGGCCGGAACTCGGACGCCTTCTTCACTGCATCGGTGCCGTTGTTGGCGGTCTCGACCTTGTGGCCCCACAGGGTGAGAATCTCGGCCAGGGCTTCACAGGTGGCCTGCTCGTCGTCGACTGCCAGAATGCGCGCGCTGCTGGTCACGATGGAACCTCCACACCCGGCTGCACTTCGACCGACCCGCTCCCTGCATGGCGTCCGGGGTTCAACATTGGGGAAGCCTGATTTCGAGCGACCCACCGTGCGTCTGGAGGTGGCCTTGGTGAAGCGAACACTTCCGGCTCAGTGCCTCGGTGGCGTCTCCGGCCTCGGCAGACGCGTCCTGCACCTGGAACACGGCGTGCCCGCCCTCGGCCCGAAGGGTGACGAAGACCTCCGCCCCCTGAGGTGACCGATGGAGCGCCCGGACCAGCGACTGCAGCACCAGCGAGTTCAGCGCCTGCACGTCGGGGGAGCGAACCTTCACACCCGGGTCGATAATCTGCCGCAGCTGCACCCGCCGCTTCCGAGCTTCGTGGCCGACAACCACCATCGCCTGGGCAACAAGGGTCGAGAGGTCCAGCCCTTCACTCTGACCCGCTCTGGGGGCGATGAAATCCGCGAACTGCTTCAGCGTGGCGTCTACGCGAAGAATCTGCTCGCGCATGGTCTTGAAGTTCTTCTCGTGCTGGGGCGGAATAGCCCCGCCGGATTCCCGGCGCATCCGCTCACTGAGCACCTCGAGGTTGATGGAAAGCGCGTTGAGCGGATTGCGGGCATCGTGGAGCAGGCTTTCCATCAGCATGCCCACCAGCTCGGGAGGCAGCGCATCGACCGGGTCGGGAAAGGACGGAGAGAGGTCACCCTCCGGCAAGGTTGCCGCTTGAAACAATGGGCGCAAAGGCACTCTCCTGGAAACCCTGGCCTCGCCGACCAACCCACCCACTCCTCAGGGTGCGAACTATCTAGGAAGCGGTCGCCGGAACGTCAACTGGCAGGGCTGAAAAAACTTCGACCTTCACACTATTCCCAACAACCGCGAACAGTTGCTTGGGTGCCAACAGGTGTTGGAGAGCAAACAGACCGAACTTCACCCGGTAATTAGGGAGGTACTCGGTCTGACACCCGAGAGCCTGAACTTTTGACTGGGAAACGCTAGACCAAACCCTTGGCGGGCATCGGGACCGGAAGGGGGTCGACGGCCGCAACCCCAAGGGCCACCAGCTCGATTCCCAGCTTGGAGGCAAATTCGAAGATGCGGGTGTCCCGGTAGAATTCTCCGAAGACCACACGGACACAGCCCGAGTTGGCGATCAACTTGAAACAGGGCCAGCATGGGCTGGCCGTGGTGTACATGGTCGCGCCTTCGATCCGGACTCCGTTGCGCGCGGCCTGAATGATCGCGTTCGCCTCAGCGTGAACAGTCGCCACGCAGTGGCCGTTGTCCATCATGTGGCCGACCTCGTCGCAGTGGGGCAGGCCCCGGATCGAGCCGTTGTATCCGGTCGAGAGCAACGTCTTGTCGCGCATCAACACCGCGCCCACGTGCTTGCGGTCGCAGGTGGCACGGCTGGCCACCTGCTGGGCGATGTCCATGAAGTACTGATCCCACGAGCTGCGTCCGGTCATCGGCATTCCTTCGGGTCAACGTCCCCGATTGGGGAGAAAAAAATTCACCCCTGAACACGCCCCACGGCGGCCCTGCCTGTGACCCTACCCGGGGACACTGACAATTGCTGGCGTTTTGCTCTTCTCTCGGCCTTGGCATCGGGCGTGCTTGGGTCAGGGGGATGAGCGCCCGGCATGCGGCAAGCCTCGTGATGTTGACCTGTGCGCTGTCGACGCTCACGGCGGCCGTGTTTGCCTCTCCCCCGCTGGCCCTCGCCCACCCGGGGTCGAAGGGGGTCGGGCTGATGCCGCTGAAGGCAGAGAGCGGCCGGTTAGACGACGTGGACGTGGCAGGGAAGTCGATCACCGTGACCGGCACGTCCACGGGGCGAAGTCACGCACTGCACCTTCGCGTGGGCCCCCAGACCACACTCCTCTTCGGAGGGCGTCGGGGATCTCTGGCCGAGCTTGCCGAGTTGGCGGACGGTCGGCGGGTGGAGGCTACCTATGAGCCAGGGGGACCGGGGCTCCCGGTTGCCCAGTGGGTCGAAGTTCCCGATGTAGGTCCGGCTCCCGCCTCGCTCCGGTAGCGAGGCAGCTCGGGCTAGCACTCCGATGTCGCGGCGGCCTCGGTTGGAACTATGGTTCCATCGGACTGTCCATGCGCGTGCCTTCCAACCCTGCCCCGTCCCCCCACCGAAGAGAGACGCTGTTCGTCCCTTCGCCCGCGCAGGTCGAACAGTCACAGCTGACCGCCTTTCGCCGCTTCTGCGAGGCGAAGACGGAGCAGGCGTTCGGCGACGAAGCCGAATTCGCGCGTTATTCGGCTGCGTCTTTCCGGCAGTTCTGGTCGCTGTTCCTGGATTGGAGCGGCCTGCTCTGGGAAGGCGCGGCCGAACCGGTCTGCGTGGGAGACAGCTGCGAGCAGGCGGTCTTCTTCCCCGAGGTCAAGCTCGGGTTCGTCGAGAACCTCCTTCGGCTCGATGGGGAACTGGGAGAAGAGCGGCCTGCCCTGACCTGGTGCGATGGCTCGGGTCGGCGGGAAACGCTCACCCGCGGCGCGCTGGCGGAGCAGGTCTCTGGCCTCGCCGGCGCGCTCGAAGACCTTGGGGTCCGCTGCGGAGACCGGGTGGTCGCCATCCTCCAGAACGACGCCAAGGCGGTGATCGCCGGACTGGGCGTCACCGCGCTGGGGGCGAGCCTGTCGACGTCGTCCCCCGAGATGGGGGCGTTCTCGATCATTGGTCGCTTCGGTCCCCTCGAGCCAGGCTTGCTGATCTGCCATCTGCGCGGCGTCGGGACCGACCTGCCCTGCGAGCGGATTGCCGAGGTGGTCCGAGGCCTGCCTTCGGTGAAGGCCGTCCTCGCGCTCGACGACGGTCCGAGCCCCGAGGGTTTCCCCGTTCCGGTCTTGAGGCTGAGCACTTTGCCAATGCGCCCGCTCGGCCGCTGGCGCCGGTTTGGGTTCAACCAGCCCCTGTTCGTCCTCTTCTCGTCCGGCACCACCGGGCTTCCGAAATGCATCGTCCACGGCGCGGGCGGAACGCTCCTCGAGCATCTGAAGGAGCATCGGCTCCACGGCGACCTCCGGCCCGGCGACAAGCTGTTCTTCCAGACCTCGTGCTCGTGGATGATGTGGAACTGGCAGCTGTCGGCCCTGGCCGCCGGTGCGGAACTGGTCCTCTTTTCCGGGCAAGTCAAAGGCCCCGAGACGCTGTGGCGCCTGGTGTCGGAAGAAGGTGTGACCGCCTTCGGAACCAGCCCGGCATATCTGCAGATGTGTGAAGACGCGGGTTATTCGCCGGCGCAGGCCGGTCCGCTCGAACGCTTGAGGGGGGTGCTGTCCACCGGGTCGATCCTCTTCGACCACCAGTTCGATTGGCTTCGCCAGCACCTCGGCGCGATCCCGGTCCAGTCGATTTCAGGAGGCACCGACATCATCGGTTGCTTCGTGCTCGGCAGCCCGAACCTGCCCGTGTACCGGGGCGAGAGTCAGTGTCGGAGCCTGGGGTTGGACGTCCAGGCGCAGGGGGCGATCCCCAGCGGCAGCGGGAGCCTGGGCATCGGCGAGCTCGTCTGCCGCAACCCCTTTCCCTCCCGGCCGCTGGGGTTTCATGCCGACCCAGACGGTGAGCGCTTTCATGCCTCCTACTTCAAGCAGAACGCGGGCATGTGGTCCCACGGAGACCTGATCGAATTTTCCCCCGAAGGTTCGGCGCGGCTCCACGGCCGCTCCGATGGCATTCTCAACGTCCGGGGAATTCGCATCGGGCCGGCCGAGATCTACCGGATCCTGCTCGCGATTCCGGAACTGCAGGCGACGATGGCGGTCGAGCAGCAGGTGGCCGCGACACCCGGTCAAAGCCGGCTGGTGCTGCTGGTGGTGCTCAAGGAACAGGCCCGGCTCGAGGGCGAGCTGAAGCGTCGAATCCGGCTCGAGCTCGGTCGCCAGGGCTCACCGGCCCACGTGCCCGAGCTGATCCTCGACGTCCCCGAGCTGCCGACCACCCACAGCGGGAAGCGCTCCGAAAAGGCGGCCCGGGACGTCTTGAACGGTCTGCCGGTCGGCAACTCCGGCGCGCTCAGGAATCCGGACAGCCTGGAGCAGCTTCGGCAGGCGGTGGAGCGCGACGCCCTGCGGCAGGACGACCAGAAAAATTCTCCGGGGTCGGCTGCGGGAAGCTCGCTCGAGGCGCAGCTCCTGGCCACCTGGGAAAGGGTTCTCGATGTGAGTCCCCTCTCCCCTGACGACAACTTCTTCCAGCTGGGAGGCACCTCGCTGCTCGCCTTGCGGATGTGCCGGGAGCTGGAGGCCCAGACCGGCAGGCAGCTGGCCCCGTCTGCCCTCTTCGACACCCCGACCGTGAAGCAGCTGGTGCAAGGGCTGGAGGCAGAGGCGGGCCGGCCGTTCTCGCCAGTGGTCACCCTCAAGCACTTCGGAACGGAACG
>JAYUUC010000250.1:0-6037 GCA_043755105.1 Myxococcales bacterium | reverse complement strand
CGGCGAACCCGGAAGGGGGGTCGAGCCGACGGTGTACTCGAAGGGGACTCCCCCGTCGGCCAGCGTCGGCGCGTTGGAGAAACTGAAGCCCGGCTCGGCCGGGTAGCCCGCGTCGCAGCGGTCCTTCGCGTAGGGGTACGGGGTGTACTTGAGAGAATAGGCGACGGGGACGTTGCCCTCGTTGCGAAGATAGAGCTTTCCGCTGCGCTGGCTGTTGACGAGGTTGCAGCCGCCGAACGTGCCGACCGGGTGGAGCGAGGTGTCGCAGAGGCCCTTGAAGCGCACTTGTAAATTTGGGGTCACGCTCGCGCCATCGCTGCAGGTCTCGATCGCCTCGTCATCGAACTTGAAGCACATGCGGGTCACCGCCCCGGTGCCGCGGCCATGAATCGGCACCGCCACCGTCCCGCCCTGCGCTGCGGGGAGGACGAGCTCGAGTGCGCCCTGCAGCTCTTCCAGTCCCGAGGGGGTGTAGGTGAGCGCGAGCTGGGTGCTCGCGCCGGACGCCAGCTTCTGCTTCAGCCCCGCCAGATTCCCGGTCACCGTGGCCGGCACCGTCGAGGTGAACCGGGCCTCTTGCAAGTCCAGCTCGGCGCTGCCGGCGTTGGTGAAGGTGACGGTGAGGTGCGACGGCTCGTGCAAGTAGACGTCGTGAAAGTCGATCGGGTTGGGATTCGCCACCAGCACCGCTTGAATTCCCTGCCCCGCAAGGTCCAGCGACAGCTGGGGCCGGGTGGGGTCGTTGCTAGAAATCACCAGCTTCCCGGTCTGCCGGGTGTCGGCGACGGTGGGCTGAAAGGTGACGGTGAGCTCCTTCTCTTCGCCGGGAGCGAGGCTGAACGCAGGCTCGGCGCGGACCCCGAACGGAGGCTCTGCCGCGAGGCCTGAGACGTTGAGGGCCGTCGAGCCAGCATTGCGAACTCGAACCGCGGCGGTGCTCTCGAGGTTGATCTGCACGGTGCCGAAATCGAGCGCGGTGCGTTCGGCGTCGGTTTCGGTGGGGAGAAGAATCTTCGGGGCCAGCTTGTGGGTCTTGTCTTCGGTACAGGCGGACAGGGCGGCGGCCGCCAGCAGCAGGGCCGCGGCGCTCCGCAGGAAGCGGGGGGAGTTCATCATCGTCGCAGTCTCCAGGTCACTTTGGGTGAGGGCCTTGGTGTTTCGCGGGGCGGTGCTTCTGGGCGTCGGTGCAGCACTGCAGAGGTTTTCGCATCTTTCGGCCAGGTCTGGGTCAATGCAGCTCGCCCTTCGGCTGACGCCGCATCAGCTCCACCACCGCTTCCTTCGGGTTCTTGCCTTCGTGAATAATCGCGTAGACCTGCTCGCAGATGGGCAGCTCGACGCCCATGCGTAGCGCGAGGTCCCGGGCGCTGATCGCCGTGCGCACCCCTTCGGCCACCTGTTGGGTCCCGGCGAGAATTTCTTCCAGGCTTCGGCCCTTGCCCAGCTCGAGGCCGACATGGCGATTGCGCGAAAGCTCTCCGGTACAGGTGAGCACCAGGTCTCCCATTCCGGTCAGCCCCGCAAGGGTGAGCGGATTGGCCCCGCGCCGCACCGCGATCCGGGTGATTTCCGCCAACCCCCGGGTGATCAGCGCCGCCCGGGCGTTGTGCCCAAAGCCGAGCCCGTCAGAGATTCCCACGGCAATCGCGATCACGTTCTTCAGCGCTCCGCCGAGCTCGACGCCGATCACATCCGACGAGGTGTAGGCGCGGAAGCTGTCGGTGGCGAACGCCTTCTGGCAGCGCAATGCCACCTCGTCCGAACGCGAGGCGATCGTCACCACCGTGGGCAGGCCCTGCACCACCTCCCGCGCGAACGAGGGCCCCGAGAGCACCGCGAGGTAAGGGTGAAGCGCATCGGGCAGGCACTGCTCGAGCACCTCGGTCATCGTCAACAAGGTCTGGTTTTCGATCCCCTTCGAGCCAGAGACGATCGGCACCCCGCGAGGCAGCAGCGCCCCCGCCTTCCCCAGGACTTCACGGGTGGCGAACGAAGGGGTCACCGAGACCACCAGCTCTGACCCCTGGAGCGCTTCTTCGAGGTCCAGGGTGGCCCGTATCTTCTCCGCGAGGGAAAAACCGGGCAGGTAGGTGGGGTTCTGGTGCTGCTCGTTGATCGCCCGCACCAACTTCGGCTCGCGTCCCCAGAGCTGTACCTCGTCACAGTGGGTAGCAAGGACGGAAGCGATCGCCGTGCCGAACGCTCCGGACCCGATGACGCTGGCCTTCATGACCGGGGGGCTTACACCACCTCGGCCCCCGTTCCCAACCCCTGCGACCCCGACCTCAGATTCCAGAGACCAGCCCGACCGAGACGAAGGGCATGAAGGCCGAGTCCTCCGCCCGGCCATGGAGGTCGAAGCCGAGCACGAACACAAAGGAGGTGCGGGCAGACAGAGGCATCTCTGCCCCCAGTCGAATCGGCAAATTGTGGCCGAGCTGCAAGCTGGCGGGCACTCCCCCGAGCGGGTCCTTCTGATACGGCTCGCTGTCGACGGCGCCGTGATACCGGAGGTCGAAAAACAGCCGCGCCGAATGCGGGCTGCCGCCCCGATAGGAGAGCACCGCCCCGGGGACGAAGTTGTAATTCCGACGGCCGGTCAACCAGCGTGCCCCGGTCCCTTCGACCACGGGCTTTGCGTTGAAGTAGGCCTTTCCCGCTTCGAACACCAGGGACGCGGCCCAGTGCTCGGTGCCCCAGAATTGATACCGCCCCAGGAGCCGGACCTCGTTCATCGCAGTGTAGAAACTGTCGAACCCCACCCCGACGTCGAGCCGGTCGGTCAGCCCCATTGCCACCCTCACCCCGAGCAACGGGAAGCCCACGTAAACGCCGAAGGCGCGCTCGAATCGCCCCAGCGCCGGAGCCCCGTAGAGGCTGACGCTGTTCAAGACAGGCGCTTCGGTCCCGGCGAGCCTTACCGGTGCAGCCGTTTCGGACACCATCGGAGGCGGGGTGGTGTGGACCCTCAACGAGGGGGGCGGCGTCTTCGAAGGAGAGGGCCTCGTTCCCGCAGGGAACCCCTCCCAGCTTTCGTCGGGAGCCTCCGCCGAGAATGAGCTGGCCCCGGGCGCGGGCCGACCCGAAGTCGCGGGGGCGCTTGCGCCCGGCATCTCCTTGAACTCGGCCTCCCCGTCCTCGCCGCGGGCGGGGGCGCCGAGCAGCAAACCGGCAAGCAAGGAAAAGGCGAGGGCCGAGGTCATGGGCCGCCCTGTATAGCTCGGCGGACGTCCCACCTGAATCACAGGCTCTTCAGGTACGCCACCAGGTCATCGAGTTCGCTCTCGGTGAGCGACGAGGTATGGCCGTGGCGGTCGGTGTCCTTGGACTGGAGCAGCCGCGCCTTCAGGCTCGCGGCCTGCCCACTGTGCAAGTAGGGCGCGGTCCGGGCCAGGGTGAGCAGCGAGGGAATGTTGACCTTGGTGATGGTGTCGCGCGCGGTCAGCGTCCCCACGTCTACCTCGGTCACTCCGTCCACGTCGGTGTCGAGGTTCTCTCCCCCATGGCAGTGCGAGCACTGGGCCTTCTGGAAGACCAGGGCGCCCCGCTGCTGGGCTTCGGTGGGCGCCTGGCCGAGCCGGTGGTGCGGATTCTCGGGAGCAGGGAGCGAATTGATGAAGCTCTTCAGGCTGCTCACCATGTCGTCGCGCAGCCCGCTGCCCCCCATTCGCTGCTTCACGGTGTGGTCGAGGAAGGCCTTGAGGGTGGGGAACTGGCCGCTCCAGTGATACGGGGCGGTCTCGAGGGTGTGGCGTCCGGCGAGCGACGGCGTCTGTCGGGGCCCGTCGGGGAAGCTCCAGACGTGCGAATCGTCCCGGCCTTCGAGGTGGCAGGTGGCGCAGGAGACCCCGGTGCTGACGTTGGTCATCTGGGGGTCGCGGGCATCGAAGAACAGCTTCCGGCCCGCGAGCTCGTTGGGGCTGAGCTTGGGAGAGTCGTTGGCGACGACCATCGGAAGCCCCTGCACCCTCACCGTTGCCTGCGGCCCGTGACCTTCGAGTCCCAGGGTGTCGATGCGGTGGTCGAAGGCGCTGTAGACATAGGCCCTGCTTCCGTCGCGGCTGAGCGCAATGCCGGTGGGCGAGCGGCCCACGTCGACGAGCGCGCGGACGGTGGTACCGGTGCGGCTGAAGGTGAGGTCGTCTCCCTCGCGGCGCTCCGCGGGGAGCACCGCCACGTTGTTGGTTTCCCGGTTGACCACGAACAGCCAGGCACCGGTGGGGTCGACGGCGACGGCCACCGGCCCTTGAATCGGGGTGCCATTGGGGGTGCCCAGGGTGGTGGGGGGAAAGTCCGAGCTGGCGCTGTTGGTTCGGGTCGAGCAGGAAGTGAGGTCGTCGACCAGCGGCACCAGACCGTCGGTGGCGGAAAAGGTGACCAGGCCTGGGGTGGCGATCGCCCCGATATTGCACGGCCCACCGCTGGCGTAGTAACCGCCGGCCACCCCGGGAGCGACGGCGATCGGATCTTCGCGCGCCCACAGGGTCGGGGCATACACCCGCTTCCCGTCGGGGCTGGCCACCACTTCGGCCATCGCGCGGGCGTGAAAGGTGCTGATCGCCCGGCCCGAGGAGGAGCCCGACTGCTTGCTCTGGTTCACCTGCTGGTACAGGGGCGTCTCGGACTGGACGACGCGGGGCCCGCGGAGATCCACTTCCACCACGTCGCCCGACTTGTAGAGTGTGATTACCGCCCGTTCGTGCTCGAGCAGTGCGATGCCGCGAGGCTCGGCGCCCACCGGAAGGTCCCATTTCGGCTGCAAGGTGCCGAGGTCGATCGCGGTCAAGGTTCCGAACTCCGCGTCGTCGGGCGAGGTGCTGTTGACCACGTAGAGGGTGCGATTGTCCGGGGACACCGCCAGCCCGACCGGTTCGACTCCCACTTCGACCTTCACCGGATCCGCCGACCACTGGTTCTTGCGAATCACCGACACCGTGCGCTCGCCGCGGTTGCTGACGTAGACGGTGTCATCGGGCCCGACCACCACCCGCTCCGGAGCCGCCCCCACCTTCACCCTCGCCACCACCTGCTCGGTGTGGGTATCGACCACCGCGAGAAGGTCGTTGTCCGTGTCCACCGCGTAGAGCAGGGCGTCGTCCTGCGAGAGGGCGAGAGAACCCGAGGCGTTGGTATAGGTCGAGGAAGTGGGTCCCTGGCACGCGGCGAGTCCGAGCCAACCGGCCAGCGCGAAGGCACGGCCTACCCAAGCGCCCCCCTTCCCCAGCGTTCCCCACCCGCGCCGTCTGACTGCCTGACTCGCTTGCATCGCTCGCTCCGTATGCTTCCACCCTGACACGGGCGTCTTGAAAGGAGGCCCTCGCAGGCCGGTCACATCTTGCAAATCTCTGAAATCGTTATCGTCCGGGGCAAAAGACGCCCCGTGGGCATCAAGCTCTGCAGGGCCTGTGCCTTTACCAAACTTGGAGAGAATGGGTCGGGTAGAAGGGCGTGATGCCGCGGTCCCCTCCCCTCGAGCTGCTCAGCTTCCGGCGCACCTTTGCGCTGTTGCTGGTGCTGGTGGTGCTGCCTTCAGCGGGGCTGTCTGGGTTTGGAGTCCTGGCGATCATCAATGAACGGGCCGCAGTGGAAAAGCGGCTCGAGGCAACCTGGGCGGCGAAGCTCGAGGTGATGTCCCGGCGGCTGCTGGCCGAGCTCGAGGCGTGCTCTTTCAACCTCGACCCCGACGCGCTTCGGGTGACCTCTCCTCGGGGAAAGCTGCTCTCGGACGTGGGCTTCTCGGTCGACGGCGATCGAGTGAGTTCTCCCGATGCCCTGCTGGGGCTGGCGCTCGCCCCCAAGGTGGCCGAGTTGCGCGCGTTGACGATGCAGCCGCATTACCTGGCCATCGCTTCCCCCAGCGGCGACCTCGTGGTGGCGGCAAGGCGCCAGGGCGACCGGGTCCTGGGAAGCCGGGTGTCCGCTGCCGGGCTGGCCCAGCTGCTCTCGGAGATCTCCGAGGACGAGCTCGCAGCGGGCGAGCCGGTGCGCTTCGAGCTGCGGGGGACGAAGCGAGACGAAGGCGATGGCCTGGCCAGCA
>JAYUUC010000249.1:0-6038 GCA_043755105.1 Myxococcales bacterium | reverse complement strand
CCGCCAACGCCCACCAGCCGAGGACTCCGGGAAACGGCCGATGCAACAGCCAGGGTTCGAGGATGCAGCCTGCGAAAAACAGCCCGTGCATCAGCGACATCACCCGGAAGTGGCGCTGTCCGTGCTCCACCGCTCCTCGGGCCAGGGCGCGGCGGGCGTTGCGCTTCGACAGCCAGAGCTCGACACCGCGCTCGAGAACAAGCAGCCCAAGCAGCGCAGCATAGGCGAGGGTGCCGAGGTCCGGATTCACCACTGAAGCAACACCAGCTCGGCACAGAACCCCGGGCCCATCGCCATCAACAGCCCGTACTCGCCCGGCTTCGCGACCTTCTCTGCGAGAAGCCCCGCAAGCACGAACAGCACCGAGGCGGACGAGAGGTTCCCCACCTCGCGGAGCGAGCGCCAGGAACGTTCGAGGGCGTCTGCGCGAAGCTCGAGGGCGGACTCGAAAGCCTGAAGTACCTTCGGGCCACCGGTGTGCGCCACCCAGTGGGAAATCGACCTTCGCTCCAACCCGGCACTGGCGAGGAAGCGGTCGACGTCGGCGCCGAGGTGCGACCGGACCAGCTCGGGCACCTTGGCGGAGAGCACCACCTTGAAGCCGGAGTCGAGCACGTCCCAGCCCATCATCCGCTCGGTGTCGGGGTAGAACACCGACCGGCTGGCAAGCACCCGGGGGCCGCGGGCTTCGGCGCGCTCCCCTCCTCCGAGGACCACGGCTGCGGCGCCGTCACCAAATAGCCCGGAGGCGATGATGTTCGCCACCGAGACATCCTCCCGCTGCAGGGTGAGTGAGCAGAGCTCGACCGCAAGCAGCACTGCCACCTGTCCGGGGAAGGCTCGCAACGAATCGGCGGCGCGCGCCAGGCCCGCCGCACCTCCGACGCAGCCGAGCCCGAACAGCGGCGTCCGCTTCACGTCGGAGCGCAGCCCCAGCCGGTTCATCAGCTTCGCATCGATGCTCGGCGTCGCGATGCCGGTCACGGTGGTGAAGAAGAGGTGGTCGACCTCGGAAGCCGACAGGCCTGCCTGGGCCAGTGCCTTTTCCACTGCCTCGGCGCCCAGCGTCTCTGCCACCCGGATCCAGGCCGCGTTGCGGTCGCGAAAGCTGAGCAGCCGCGGGTACTCGTCCAGCGGCACTGCCAGATGTCTGCCTTCCACGCCCACCGCCCGGTGCAGCTCCTCGAGCCGGTCGACGTTGAAGTGGTCCTTGGACCAGAGCTCACGCAGCGACGCGATCAGCGTTTCCTGGTCCGCGTAGTGGGGCGGAAGGACGGGCGCGGCGGCGAGCACCACCGGAGGAAGCGAGTTCATCTTCCTCCTTTAAGGTCAGCACCCTCGGGCCAGCCAAGCTTTTTGACGCATCGTGGGCTTGAAGACACAGCCTTGGACTCGAGCCCCGCACAGGAAACGTCACGCCGCGATTCCCGCAAGGAGCTATCTCTTCGCCACGACCTTCACGCCTGCTTTGCACGGATACGGAGACGTGAGCGCCTTGGTAAATTCGCTCTTCTCCTTGTAGCCGTCCTCGTAATTTGCGTCCTCCTCGAAGAGCACCGCGGGGGCAAACCTGGAGCCGTCGTGCTCCTGGTAGGCCGTGCGCGGGAAGACCTCGCAGAAGCCGTTCGAGCGCCTCCCGATGAGGTTGATGTGGACATAGCGGCCTTTCACCACACCCAGCTCGGTCCGGTTGATGCTCCAGTCCTTCTCGTCGAAATGGAGTCCGACCAGCTCGAAGCCCTTCCAGCCAAGGCTCTTCTCTGCGCCCGCTGCTGCCACAACCTTGGGGGCGTCCACGAAGGCCTCTCCCCCCTTCTTCGGAACGAACTCCTTCGCGTAGGCCGCCAAAGATTTCGCGTCCGTCATCACTTTGAGGGTTCCTCGGGCAAGCACCGTCGAATCGTCGTTGCCGTCGACCAGGACCAGCTCGACGTCATTGACCCCTGCTTTCCAGTTCATCTCCTCCCAGCCCGAGTGGATCCGCTGGGCAACCCCGTTGCTGGTCGAACCAAAAAGAGGGGGCGGGTTCTTCTCTTCGCTGCTGTCGACGCCTGATTTGAGCCCTTCGAAGCCGACGCTGAACGGGTAGTTGCCGCCATTGATGGGCACCAGCACCCGGTTTGCCGTGGGGGTCCAACCCAGGGACAACCAGGGACCGTTGTTCACTCGGGCGTAGAGCGAGACCAAAGGGGAACCGGACGAATCCGCGTGACGCTCCCGCTGGCTCTTCTCCAGCACTGCCAGCGCGAAGACCGGCTCCGTGAAGTGCGTTTCAGTGACCACATCCCCCTGCGCTGCAGGACCGAGATCCTTCTGGGCGCGGGTGAAGAGAATCTTCCCGGCTGCCGCCTTGACGATCGGGCTGACCTTGGCCCGGGTGTCGTCTTCGAGGCCCTTCTGGAGCAGCCCTGGCGACGCCGCTCCGGTCCCACCGGAGCTGCCCGAGCTCCCCGCGCCAGCGGCCCCCAGGGAGACGCCGGGGACCTGGAGCCGCAACTGCGCGCAGCCGGCAGACACTACCAGCGCGCCAAGAGAGAGAGTCGTCAGGACCTTGAGTCCAGCTGAACGGGAAAAGGATTTCATGGGGGTGACCTCGAGCGTGGGGGTCTGGCGAAAAGCTGGACCCTTTCCCTGCCCAACCCCTGAACCCACTCAGGTGTGAAACCCTGCCTGCCGATCGGTGCTCTAGACGCTGTGGGGCCTGAGCATCGCTTCGATCTTCTGCGGCTCGTTAAAGGCCACTCCGACGCCCTTCACCAAAGCGGTGTCGCCGGTGCTGAGGTGAACCACGGTGGCTTCCACCTCGAAGGTCTTCTTGGCGTAGTCGAGGCAGAGCTCGAGGGTCACCTGAGTGTCGCGGAGAATCTGCATCGGGGTGATCAGAAACAGCCCCCCGTTTCGCAGCTCGCGCTGATAGGCGGCCTTGAACTCCTCGGCGGTCTTGTAGTGCATCTCGAACCGGCCCCCGAGCTTGCCGAGGGCGTCGGCGAGCACCTCTCCGGGGTACAGGAACCGCACCCCGAAGCCGCCCCGTTCGACGGTGCGCATCTGCGGGGGGACCACCTTGTGTCGGCGGACCTCGCCTTCGAACAACAGGTAGCGGCTGGTGTCCACGAACAGCTGCAGGTGAACGCGGCGATCGAGCGGCAACAGGCCGGTGGCGGTGACGAACATGCCTCCCACCGAGACGTCTCCGGTGAATCCGGTGAGCGAGAGGTCCTTCTCGCCGTACTTGACCAGCAGGCGTCGCTTGTATCGGCGCTGTTGTCGCTTCTCGGCCATGAGGCTTCGACCTTACCCAACCTTCAAGCGGGGCGCAGCTTTGCGTTCACCGAACATTTCGCCCGACCTTCGACTCCCGACCGGCGGCACATTGGCAGGTCGATGCACATGCTCACGCTCGGTTGCCGATGCACCCCTCACCAGGAGCCGTTCGATGGACGCCATCCGGTTACTCAAGCAGGACCACAAGACGGTCGAGGCGCTGTTCAAGCGCTTCGAAGCGGCGGGGGATCGCGCCTTCAAGGCGAAGCGCAGCCTCGCCGAGCAGATCATCAAGGAGCTGTCGATTCACGCGTCGATCGAGGAACAGTTTCTCTACCCCGCCGCGCGAGAGCGGAACGAGGCGCTCAAGGACCAAGTGCTCGAAGCGCTCGAGGAGCATCACCTTGCCAAGGCCACTCTGTCCGAGCTGGACAAGATGAACCCGCAGGACGAGCGCTTTGACGCCAAGATGACAGTGTTGATGGAGAACGTCCGCCACCACGTCGAGGAGGAACAGGGCGAGCTCTTTCCAAAGCTGGAGAAGGTGATGGGCAAGGACGAGCTTGAAGCCCTCGGCGCGGCGATGGAGCAGGCCAAGTCGGCCGCCCCCACCCATCCGCACCCGATGTCGCCGGACACCCCGCCGGGAAACTTCATCACCGACGCCCTCGCCAAGGTGCTCGATTCGGGCATGGACATGGCGCGCGAGGTGGGCCTAAGCGCCCAGCGCGTCGCTGCCCGAACTCTGCGGAAGGGAGCGCCCAAGCTCAAGCTTCGGCGAATGTAGACGGGCGGCCGCCAGCCAGCCCTCCACTCCGGGGTCTCTGGAGCGGAAGCTCTGCGTCAGAGCCCGTTAGAGCCCGTTCATCCGGTCCGGAGTGAGGAAGATGGGAGCCTCGACGCTGAGCTCCTCGCGAACTCCGGGGAACGTCGCGTCCTTGAACACCTGACGGACGCAGTGGGGGACCCGCCAGTCGCTGATGTTGGTCTCGACCACCGTGGTCTTCTTCACCTTGCCCCGGGCGTCGGTGCTGAACTCGAGGAGGATCTTCCCCTTCAGGTCGGGCTTCTCCTTGAGGAAGCGGTCGTAACAATTTTGAAGTTGCGGCTGGTGAGACTGAATCACCTTCTTGATGCGCTCATCGAGGGTGAGAATTTCCGGAGGGGGCGGCATCGGCAGGTGGACCGGAGCCACCGTGCCGGTGCCCTGTTCGTCCGCCGAAGGGGCGAGGCTCGGAGCCGGAGTCGGCTCCGGGGTCTTGGTCGACGAGGGTCGGTTCGACCGAGGTCGAGGTGATGCCGAAGCGACCTTCTCGGGCGCGGCCTTCTCGGTATCGCCAGGGCCGGTTTCAGCCATCGCCCCTGCGGGAGTCTCGGCCACGGTGGAGGGCTTGGGATTGCCAGGCGATGTCGTTGCAGGAGCGGCTACTGGCTTCTCGTTGCCAGCGGCGGCCACGGTTCCCGTCGGTCCGAGCTTCTCGGCAACAACCTTTTCCGTTCCCGACGGAGGCACCGGTGCGGCGGCAGTGGGCGAGGGAGGCGGTGACCTGGGAGAGATTCTCACTCCCGCCGGTGAAGGGCCGGGCGTGGGCTCCACGGCCATTCGTCCGAACCACCCACCGACCAAGCCGATCAACAACGCCGCGCCGCCGATCAACGCGCCTTTCGGTCGGGAGTGTGCCGAA
This sequence comes from Myxococcales bacterium, assembly GCA_043755105.1. GTDB lineage: Bacteria > Myxococcota > Myxococcia > Myxococcales > Myxococcaceae > JAYUUC01. Next base: position 1,089 of record JAYUUC010000249.1, on the reverse strand, counting down.
GCGACCGGAGCAGCCACGTCCTGAGGCGCGACAGACGAAGGGAGCGGGGGCGGCGGTGGAGCGGGACGAGATGGAGGCGAAACTTCGCTCGCCATTTTGGAAGACGCAGGCGGTGAAAATGCCGGGGGCGCCGAGGCTCTGGGCGGGGGCGCCTCCACCGCAGGCAACTCGGTCGAAAACGACGGAGGCGCCACTCCGGTCGAGGCCTGACGCTGCAACATCCTCTCGAGGGTTGCCCGGTTTGCGGCATCGACGTCGGTGAATTGCACTCCCAGCCCCGGCAGCTGCTTCTTCGCCGCATCGTAGGCCCGCAGCCACTTCACCACGCCCTTGCCACGAAGGGCGGTCTGTCCATCGGTCGTTCGGAGCTCGAAGCTGAGCTCACTGCCGACAGGATGAACCTCATGGGTAACGATGAAAACGCCGCCGCGGGCCACGTTGGCCGAGTAGCGTTCGACAAACGCGTCAACCCCGGGAATCTTGTAGTTGACCAGCAACAGTGCAGGGACCCGCTCATCGGCCCTGCGCGAGGAATCCCCCTGGTCCGTGGCTGCCATCGTCGAGTGACATTAGCAGCCCGGCTTCAGCACGATAGTTACGCGCCAAATCCACCCGAGTTGGGATCGTAGTCAATGTGGGTCACCGTGAGTTCGACCGGGCCTCGCGGCCTCTCCACCGAAGCGCTGTCCCCCACCCTCTTGCCGAGCAGAGCCCGTCCGAGGGGAGATTCCACGCTCACCCTCCCCGCTGAGACTTCGGCCTCGTCCGGCCCCACCAGCTGGTAGTGCTTCACTGAGCCGTCTTCATCGGTGACCGAGACATGTGCGCCAAAGTAGACGCAGCCCGTCTGCTCTGCGGAAGGCTCCACCGGCCTGACTTCGGTCAAGCGCAATTCGAGATACTGAAGCCGGTGCTCCCGTTCGCGCTTGGCGGAGAGCTCTTCCGGAACCGGGGCAGCGGCGAGCACGTCGTGCTCGGCCTGCATGGCCCTGAAACCCCGGGGCGTGATCAGTGCCTCGCCCCGGGGAAGAGAGCGTTCGATCGGCAGGGGCTCATCATTCCCGCCGTCTTCCTTGGTGAACGCTTTGG
>JAYUUC010000248.1:0-2003 GCA_043755105.1 Myxococcales bacterium | reverse complement strand
TCTCCTGGGACTTCGACGTAGACAGCATCTCGGTCACCAGGGCCTGGACCCCGCGGCGGGCCACGTCGTAGCCGTCGTCACTGGGCTTCAGCTTGCTCTCGGCAAGAATCTCGTCGAGGAGCGACCCTTCGCCCGAAACTGGTGCTGCCGCCGCGGCTGCTTTCGATTGATCGCTCATGGGGTCCCCTTGGTGCCGGTGTCGGCGATGCCCAGTTCCTTCATCAAGTTCTTCCGGCCGGTCTCGTCTCCGAGCAGCGCCTGGATCTTCTTCCGGAACGCGGGCACGTTGCCCAGAGGTCCCTTGAGCGCGTTGAGGGCGGCGCGAAGCTCGAGCAACTTCTGTAATTCGGGCACCTGGTGAACGATGCCTTCGGGGCCGAAGTCGGCCAGACTCTTGAGCTCGAGCTTCACCGGCATCTCGGCGTTGGCCTCGGTCGAGAGCTTGTTCGGGACCGAGAGGGTGAGCTCGAGGTTCTGCTTCGCCATCACCTCGTTGAAGTTGTTCTTGTCGATGTTGATCGGCGCCCGCTCTTCCATCGGCCGCTGATCGGCGCGGCCGGTGTACTCGCCGACCATCAAAATCTTTTCCGGCAGCTCGACCTCTTCCTGCGCGTTGCCGGTCGCGGTCTTGTAGATGATGTTGACCCGCTCCTTGGGAGCGACTGAGCCTTCTTTAGCCACGGGTGAATCCTCCTGGAATGGGTACGGACATCTTCTATGCGCGCTCGCTGCCGACCCGCAGCGCCGCCGCGGGGTTGAGCTGACAGAGCCGATAGTACTGCCCCGCGAGCTCAGGCGGGAACGCTTTGCCGACAATGCGTGAATGGGTCAAGAGCCCCTCGAGGCACTCCACCGCCAGCGCCGGCTCCCACTGGTCGAGTCCGCGGGCGACGCACTCCTGATCGAGCGCAGCGTAGAGGCCGCGGGCGACCGGAACCTGACCGCCTTCAGCACAGAGCCGGGCCTGGGCCAGCCGGAGCACGAACCGCTCCCGGGCCGAGCCCACCTTTCCCAGGGCGCCCTGCAGCAGTGCCACTGCGTCCGCCGTTTGCCCCTGCTGTAGCAGCGCCCGGGCCTCGGCGATCTCCTGGGGGTCGCTTGATTCGGAACTCCCCGCGCCACTGCTGGGGCCAGTCTTGGAGGGAGCGACCTCCTCTTCCAGCCAGGCCTGGGTCGATGCAGCGGCGAAAGGGCTGCCATCGTTGTTGGTGAGGCGGGGCAACGTCGGCAGTCGTCGAACCAGGCCGGCCAGTGCCGTCACCAGTGCCTCGCGCGCCGGGGCCGCTCCCAGCCCGGCCAGGGCCTTGGCGCTGAAGTGTTGAACGTCGAGGCAGAAGCGAAACTGCCGCAGCGCGCTCTCCGACTCCTCGAGCAGCTCCTGCCACTTGCCGTTGGACGCGAGACGCTCGAGCTGGGCTCGGGTGTTGGGGGGCAGCGGCGGGACCGAGGTGCTTCCAGTCGTTCCCCTCGGAGGCGGGTCCACCACCTGCAGCCACAACCCGGTTCGAGAGAGTCGAAAGGCGAGGGGGTCGAGCGGGTTGGCCCGAAAGAGCGTGGCCGAGGCCGTGACCAACGTGGCGCCGACCTGCCGGAGGAATTCGGGAATTCCTTCCGCAGTGACTCCTTCTGCGCTGCCCACTGCGGGCAGAGCGGTGGAGGTGGGCGAGGTCGAAACGGAAGGGTTCTGGGGCAGGGGAGGAGCGGCCGCTTTCTGCGGAGTCGCTTCACTCGCAGCGGTCGGACGGGCATCGAGCTCGAGTCGTTTGATCGCCTCGAGCAATGGGCCCATCGCCGGCCCCTTGTCCTCGAACTTGAGACGGGTGACCTCGGCGAGGCGGGCGGCAGCGCTTGAGAGCGCGGCAACGGTCTGCGCCTCAGCCGGACCTGCTGCTCCAAGCTGGTTTGCCGTTCGCGGCACCAGCCAGCCCAGGGCATTGACCCGAGCCCGCATCCGAGAGGTTTCGGGGAACAAGGTGGGCCAGTACTGGTCCATCAGCTCCGAG
>JAYUUC010000247.1:0-2003 GCA_043755105.1 Myxococcales bacterium | reverse complement strand
ACGCCACCACCCCCCAAATCTTGATCGTCGACGACGAAGAGAACGTCTGCAACGCCCTTCGCCGGAGCCTGCGCAAGGAGGGATATCAGATGCACTTCGCCCAGCGCCCCACCGACGCATTGGCGCTGCTGAAGCAATTTCCGATGGACCTGGTGCTGTCCGACCACCTGATGCCGGACATGACCGGGCTGGACTTCCTCAAGCTGGTGCGCGACCGCCACCCCGACTGCGTGCGAATGATGCTCACCGGCCACGCCGACATGCAGACGGCGATCAACGCCATCAACCATGGTGAGATCTACCGCTTCCTCACCAAGCCCTGGGACGACATCGAGCTCAAGGTCAGCCTGCACCTCGCGCTGGAGCGTCTGGACCTGGAGCGGGAGAACCGCCGGCTGCTCGCCACGGTTCGACGCCAAACCTATCTGATTGAAAACCTGGAGCAGAGTCACCCGGGCATCGGGCACCTCGTGCGCGACCAGGACGGCGCCATCTTGATCGACGACACCCAGCTGCTGGAGGCCTGACCGATGGGCGCGGCGAACACTCCTCTCGATCAGGCGGTGCTGCTGGAGCAGGTGGCAGCGGCCCAGAAGATTGGCCACTTCGCCCAGACCATCGCCGCCCAGCTCTCACTTCCGGGGCTGATTCAGGTCGCGATTTCGAAGACCCGTGAGCTCTGCAACGCAGAGGGTGCCAGTGTGCTGCTGGTGGACCCCGCGACCGGCGAGCTTACCTTCGAAGTGGTGGACGGCCCCGGCAGCTCGCAGATCGAATGCGCGCGGATCCGGCCTGGCCAGGGAATTGTAGGAAAAGTCGCGGTCACGGCACATTCTCGGCTGATCAAAGACGTGCGCGATTGCGCCGATTTTGATGGCTCGTTCGACCAGAAGACGGGGTTTCACACCGGGTCGATCATCGCGGTGCCGCTGTTGCGCGCGGGCGATCTGGTCGGAGTGCTGGAAGCGGTCCGCTCAGTGCAGGCGCCCGCGTTCGATGTCACCGACCTCGCGCGACTGACCGAGCTTGCTCCCCACATCGCCATCGCCATTCACAACGCACAGGTCACCGCCGAGCTTCGCAAGACTCAGGGCGCCGCGCTCGAGGCCAATGCGCAGCTGGAGCAGAAGGTCACCGAGCGGACCGAGCAGATCAGCCGCGCCAAACAGGAGTGGGAGCGGACCTTCGACGCGATTGGCGACCCGATTGCGCTTCAGGAGGGGTTCACTCTGCTGCGGGTCAACCGCGCCTACGCCCAGCAAGTGGGGCTGCCGATCACCGAGGTCCCGGGGAAGACCTGCCATCGGGTGCTTGCCGGTCGAGACAGCCCTTGCCAGGGTTGCCCGCTGCTCCGGCCGGCCTCCGCCGAGCTGTCGGGTGAGCTCGCCCTGCACAAGGGCACCTACCGCTTTTCAGGACACCGGATGCTGTCCCCTGAAGGGCCCTCGCGGGTGGTGGTCCACTATCAAGACATCTCGCGCGAGCGGCTGCTTCAAGACCGGCTGCGCGAGAGCGAGCGCCTGGCCGCGGTGGGCCAGCTCGCCTCGGGTGCAGCCCACGAAATCAACAACCCGCTGGGGTTCTTGCAATCGAACCTCCGGAGTTTGGCGGTGCTGCTCGAAGATCTTCGCCCGCTGCTCGAGGTGGGCGAGCTGCTCCGCGCCGGGCGGACAGGAGAGGCGACGAAGCGCCTTGACGCGGTGGCCGAGGATACCGACCCGGCTACTCTCGACGACGGCCTGGAGATGATCTCCGACTCGCTTTCGGGAGCCCAGCGGGTAGGACAGATCGTCGCCGGGCTTCGCGAGCTATCGAGGCTCGAGATCGGCCGGATCGAGCCCTGCGACGTCAACGCATCCATCAGCCGCTCGGTGAGATCGGTGTTCGGTGACGCGACGGCCGGGGTTGACCTTTGCCTCGAAGCGAACGTGCCCGCAGCGATTGCGCCGCTCCAGCTGGATCAGGCGCTGGGCCACATCCTCAAGAATGCGCTCCAGGCCGTG
>JAYUUC010000246.1:0-2005 GCA_043755105.1 Myxococcales bacterium | reverse complement strand
TTCCCTACCGAACGGCGACGCGTCCCGCTCTCCGACCGGGGCCACACCAGTCGCGGGCGACTCGACCCACTGAAGGTGCCGACAGCGGGGACACTGCGCTCGCACTCCCTTGGTCGCGAGCAGGCGATCCTCGACGGCGTAGGGAGCGGCGCACTTCTGACAGGCAACGCGCATCGAACGAGCCACCCTTCCGACCAACGGTTCAGTGGCGGAAGTGTCTCACCCCGGTGAAGACCATGGCCAGTCCGTGTTCATCGGCGGCTGCAATCAGTTCCGCATCCCGCACCGAGCCTCCGGGCTGAATCACGCACCGGGCCCCCGCACGCGCCGCCTCGTCGAGCCCGTCGCGAAAGGGAAAGAAGGCGTCGGAAGCCACCGCCGAACCGACCAGGGCCGCACCCGCGCGGGCCGCAGCAATCTTCACCGAGTCCACCCGGCTGGTCTGTCCTCCGCCCGCAGCCAGCAACCGTTCGGCGGTGGAAAAGACGATCGCATTGCTCTTCACGTGCTTGCACACCCGCCAAGCGAACTTCAGCGCCTGGCGTTCTTCCTCGGTGGGGGCTCGCCGGGTCACCACCTTCCACTCCAGGGGAGGCTCTCGTGCGTCGCGGTCCATCAACAGTGCCCCCCCGGAGATGCTGCGGAGGTCTATCTGCACGCGCGGACGGGCAGAGACCGAACCGAGTGACGAACCCGCCGCGAGCAGTCTGAGGTTCTTCTTCGCCGCCAGCACCCCCATCGCTGCAGGGGAAAAGGAAGGCGCAATCACCGCTTCGAGAAACGTCTCGCCCAGAGCCCTGGCGGTGGCTTCATCGACGTCTCGATTGAGGGCGACGATGCCGCCAAAGGCAGAGACTTCGTCTGCGGCCCGCGCGGTACGATAGGCCTTCTCCAGCGAGGGATCGACGCAGACCCCGCAGGGGGTGTTGTGCTTGATGATCACCGCCGCGGGGGACTCGGGGAACTCCAGCACCAGGCCGAGCGCCGCGTCGAGGTCGAGCAGGTTGTTGTAGGACAGCTCCTTGCCCTGGAGCACCTGGGAAAAGGCCACCGTCGGTTCGGCCGGCGCGCGGTACTCGCGATAAAAAGCCCCCCGCTGGTGAGGGTTCTCTCCGTAGCGCAGCCCCTGAACTTTTTCGAAAGCCACCGAGAGCTCGGCGGGAAACGGGTCGGCGGCAGCCTCGCTGAGATAGGCAGAGATCGCCGCGTCATAGGCGGCGGTGTGGGCAAAGGCCTTGCGCATCAACCGTCGCCGGGTGTTGTCGGAGAGCCCCTTGGCTTCACCCAGCTCGGCGAGCACTGCCGGGTAGTCGTTGGGGTCCACCACCACGCCGACGTGGGCAAAGTTCTTCGCCGCCGCGCGGACCATGGTCGGGCCACCGATGTCGATCTGCTCGATCGCCTCGGGCTCGCTCACCCCCGCGGCCACCGCCTGGCGAAAAGGATAGAGGTTGACCGCCACCAGAGAGATGGGGGCGATGCCCTGGGACTTCAGCTCGGCGAGGTCGTCCTCCCGTTCCAGCCGGGCGAGGAGCCCCCCGTGAATGCGGGGGTGGAGCGTTTTCACCCGGCCCCCGAGGATTTCCGGGCTGCCGGTGTGCTCGGACACCGCGGTGACCTTCACCCCGGCTGCCACCAGAGCGTCCATCGTCCCGCCGGTGGAGAGAAGGGTGAAGCCCAGCCCTTGAAGGCCCCGGGCGAACTCGACCAGACCCCGCTTGTCCGAGACACTGAGGAGCGCCAGCACGGATTGTGGCCTTTGGTGAGAGGAGGCGGCCGGTGTAGCAACCGGCCCGCCAACCGGTCAACGGACTCGAAGGTCCGGACCGCACAGCGACTTCAGGTCTTCGACTATAGCTTCTGCCGAGATTCGATCGGCGGATCGGTCTCGGTGGCCTCGCGCAGCTTCACCAGCCCGCGGGTCTCGACCTGGCGAATACGCTCGCGGGTGAGGTTCATGATTTCACCCACCTCTTCGAGGGTGATGCCGCCCTTCTCCGCCACG
>JAYUUC010000245.1:0-2006 GCA_043755105.1 Myxococcales bacterium | reverse complement strand
CGCCCTGCTTGTCGAGGCCGTAGGCGAGCGCCGCCGCGGTGGGCTCATTGATGATCCGGAGCACGTTGAGGCCGGCGATTCGACCGGCGTCCTTGGTGGCCTGGCGCTGGCCGTCGTTGAAGTAGGCAGGAACGGTGATCACCGCCTCGGTGACCGCTTCGCCGAGGTAGTCCTCCGCGGTCTGCTTCATCTTCATCAGCACGATCGCCGAGATTTCCGGAGGGCTGTAGCCCTTGCCGCGAATGTCGACCCAGGCATCGCCGTTGGGCGAGGCCACCACCCGAAAGGGACTCAAGCTGATCGCCTTCGCCGCCTCGGGCGAGTCGAACCGCCGGCCAATTAACCGCTTCACCGCGAACACCGTGTTCTCGTGGTTGGTGATCGCCTGCCGCTTGGCGATCTGCCCGACCAGCCGCTCGCCGCCATCGGTGAAGGCCACCATCGACGGGGTGGTGCGGCTGCCTTCGCTGTTGGGGATGACGACCGGCTCACCCCCCTCCATCACCGCGACGCAGGAGTTGGTGGTGCCAAGATCGATTCCGATGACCTTGCTCATAATCGGTGACGCCTCACGTCCCCTCCCCCTTCTCGGTCAGCTTCTCGGCTTCCGTCGGCAGCTTCGACACCACCACCAGCGCGGGCCGAATCAGCCGCTCGTTCAAGGTGAAGCCGCGCACCACCTCGCTGACCACGTGGCCAGGAGGCAGCTCGCCGGTTTCCACCTGCTGCATCGCTTCATGAAAGCGCGGGTCGAAGGCCTTGCCCACGCTGGTGAGCACCTTCACTCCGTGCCGGCTGAGGGTGTCCTCGAACAGCTTGCGCGTCATTCCCACGCCCTCAATCAGGCTCTCGAAGTCGGCAGCGCTCTTCGAATGCTCGAGCGCGCGGGCGAGGTTGTCGACCACCGGAAGCAGGTCCTTGAGGAGCCGCTCGCTGCCGAAGCGCTGGACCTCTTCTTTCTCCTTCGCGGCCCGCTTCTTGAAATTCTCGAGGTCGGCCGCGGCGCGGAGCATCTTCTCGTGCGCGTCCTTGATCTTGTCCATCATCTCCCGGCCCTTGGAGAGCGAGAGGTCGAGCTGGGCCTGGAGCGCGGCAAGCTCGGCGTCGTGGGCCGGATTGGCCGCTGCCGGGCCCGATTCTTCGCCTGCCACCTCGACTTCGACCGGGACTTCCTGCTCGGCGGCGTCGCCCGTGTGACGACGGACGCTGTTGAGCGCCTCTTCGATCACGGACTGGCTGATTTCGGCCGAGAATTTACCCTTGTCGCCGTTGGACACGCGGCGACTATCTCACGCCGACTCCAGCGGACCAATAACGGTTGTTCGGGAATTGGGCGCCCACATCGGGTCTGCCCGCCCACACAGGCGCGGGAGTAGAAGCCCTAGCCCTTCTTCCGGCCCACCGTCTTCGCCGCGCGCGTCTTGGGAGCGGCCTTGGTCGATTTCGACTTCTTCGGCCCGACCGTCTTCGCAGCGGACTTGCGGGGAGGGGCGCTGCGCTCACTCGAGGGGGCAGGGGAGGTCGCACTGCCAGTGGCTTCGGCCTCATTGGCCGCTGCCGGGCGAGCCGGGGCGCGTTCCCGTTCGGAGCCGCCCTTGGCGTTCTTGTTGAGGGCTCCTTCCGCCTTCTTGATGCCCTTCTCCACCACCTCGACAACCTCTTCGGCGGTCTTGCGGGCCCAGACGCTGAAATCGCGCAGCCCTTCCTTCACCTTGCGCTGCTTGTCCGGATCTCGGACCTCGACCAGCAGCCGCTCGGCCTCGGTCTTGATGTCCTCACCGACGCGGCGAATCTCTTCGCCGGTGGTCTTCACGAAGCGCCGAAGTTGCTCGTCCCACTGCCTGTCATTCATGGTCAGTCCTTGTCATCGGGTGCGTGGGGCCCATGTACTCTCGCCTTCCGCCAGGGTGCAAAGCATTCCGAAGCCCTGCGTTCGCCATGCCTCGACTGCTTCAACGCCATCTGGAGACACCGCGTCCCTGCACTTACCTCCCCGGGCGCAGCGC
>JAYUUC010000244.1:0-2010 GCA_043755105.1 Myxococcales bacterium | reverse complement strand
GAGCGGAGCAGGGCGCGGTGCGCGACCACCAGCCGCAGCACCAGCCGAGTGGCGAGCGCGCTCGGCGGCGGCGGCCTGGGCTTCGGCGTCGGCACCGGCGGGTTCAGGCCAAAGAGCACCACGCTGCGGCGGAGGTGGCGGTGGACCACCTCGGCCTCCTTGTCGAAGACCCAGTGGAGCGCGGGCTCGACGAGCGCGTTGAACTCGGCGCGCGCCTGGGCCACCGCGGCCGACGTCACGCTCCGCTCTATGGGCACGGCCTCCAGGGCCAGCTGGCGGGCGAAGTCCCGGGCGTCGGCTTCAGCGGAGATCAGCGGCGCGGTCATGGCGGTCCCTCACCCCACGAAAGTCCCCTCTCCCACAAAGGCGTGGGCGAGGGAAGGTCGCTTCGCGCTGTGAACGACCGACCGGGCTTACCCTCGCCCGCGCCTCATCTTTGTGGGTCCATCGAGGGTGGGCCGAAGGCCGGGGTGAGGGAGCGACCTCTCAGCCCTTGGGTGCCTTGCCCGCGTCGTCGGCCTTCTTCACCGCGGGCGTGGCGGCCTTCGCGGCAGGCGCGGCGGCGTGGCCCGGGAGCAGCTCCTCGAAGAGCTTGAGCTTCTCGGGCTGCTCGATGAACGCCATCCCCGCCGCAGCGAGGACCTTCCCGACCGCAGCCTCGACGCGGAGGTGGACGGCGAGCTTCGCGGCCGTGGCCTGCTTGGAGGTGAGCTTCTTGTCCGACTGCGTCTCGACCTTCGCATCGAGGCCGGTGAGCGCGTCCTTCACCTTCACCAGGTCCGCCGGGAGGAGCCCCGCCGCCTTGAACTGGTCCGGGTGATTCTGGGCCGCCTGAAGGATGCCGTTGAGCGCCGTTGCCACCGTCGAGGGCTTCTCGACCATGGTGCGAGCGCCCACGCCAAACGCCTTCTGCAGCGCCTTGTCGCTGGGATGGTTTCGCTTGACCGACTCGCGGATGAAGTGGGCCAGCTTGAAGCCCGCGGCCGCGACAGCGCCCTTGTCCGCAGTCGCCTCGGACTTCTCGGTCTGCGCCACGGCGGTCCCCCGCGAGTCCCCGCGGAGGCTGGCGACGTCCTCGGCCAGGTGGTCAATGAGCCCGGCCTCCAGCCGGGGCTCCAGGTCGGCGCGGTGCGCCAGCGCGAGCTTGTAGGTGGTGCTCCCCGTCGTGATCGCCTCGTCCACAGTCCAGATGGCCTTCTTGGTCTTTGCCATGTTGAGCTCCCCGTTGAAATTGCCAGGTTATCAATTGGATCCAGCAAGGTCAGCAAGGTCATCGCGAAGCCCAGCTTCTCACCGCGCGACGACCAGGACCCTCCCGCGAAGTACCCAGGCCCTCCGGGCAACCACCCAAGGCCGCCGGCGAAACCCCCGCTTCCTCCGGCAAACTCCCCGTGTGGAGATGTAGGTGTCGGTATGACTTCCGCGATGTACCTGGGACCTCCGGCGATGTCCCTGGAGGCATCGACGATGTACCCGGAGCCTCCGGCGAAATCCCCGTGGGCAGATGTGGGCGCAGGTATTCCATCGGCCAACGTCAGCAATCCTCCGGCGAAGGTCCCCGCCTCGCCGCCGGAAGTCCGAATCCCGGCGTCGAGCGTCGGCGACGCGGGTCGCGACGTCGGAGTGCTCAATTGCCTCGAACGATCTGCGTCCGTCGCGAATAGTCGGAGATTGGCATTCGCAGTGGAAGGTGACGTCGGCGAGGCGGGGCCGCAAGCCGGTGGCCATCAAGGACTACGCCGTCTCTATCCGGTTGAAGTTTCCGAATTGAAGTCCAAGCGAGAGATTCACGGTGTCCGAGAGTCCCTCGACTACGCGGTGGGCAAACGGCGCCGACCGCTACGCTCGGGATGGGCGCGGAGGGCTCCACCCGTCAGTGTGACGCTTGGCCTTCCGGACCAGTTGGAGCGCTTCAGGCGGGTCTGGCGTCTCGGCGGAACTCGCCGATGAGCAGATAGAGGAGCGGGGCGAAGGAGCCGGCGGCGACGCCGAGGACCAGGCAGGGCCAGG
>JAYUUC010000243.1:0-2012 GCA_043755105.1 Myxococcales bacterium | reverse complement strand
CTTTCTCCTCGGCTCGGTGGTGCCGCACATTGATCAGCACATCGAGAAGGTGATCATCGGGGTGGTGCTGGTTTCTCTCGCTCCTGGGCTGATCGAGTATCTGAGGAGCCGCAAGAGCACGCGGCCGGTGGGGCGAACCGGCGTCGAGTGACCTTCAGCGCGGCGCGGCGCCAGGAGAGAGGTTAGCTTGGCTCCATGGCTCTCCTCTCCGGACTGCAAGCTTCCATGGGTGCGCTGAAAGTCTTTCCGCTCCCCTCGGTGGTGTTGTTTCCCCACCTGGCGACCCCGCTGCACATCTTCGAGCCTCGCTACCGCGAGCTGGTTCGCGACAGCTTGGCCGGCGAGTCGGTGTTCGCCCTCGCTCAGCTCAAGCCCGGGTGGGAGGTGCACTACGCGGACCGCCCCCCGCTGGAGCCGATCTGCTGCGCCGGGGTGATTTCCTGGCATGAGCAGCTCGCCGACGGCCGCTACAACCTGGTGCTGCAGGGGCTGACCCGGGTTCGGGTGCTGGAAGAGCTGCCGCCCCGCCACGGCTACAGGGAAGTGAGGGCCGAGCTGCTCGAAGACCCTGCCTACGACGGACCGGAGAACGCGCAGCTTCGAGAGGCAGTGTTCGAGCTTTCGGGTCGGCTCCCCGACGAAGTGGCCAACCCCTTCCTCGAGCTGGCGACGCGCGCCTCGGGAGGACAGCTGGCAGACGTGGTGGCGGCGACCGTGGTGTCGGACGTCGAGCGCAGACAGGAGTTACTGTGCGAGCTGAACCCCCGGAAGCGGCTCCAGGAGGCCCTTTCCGAGGTCGCCGGCTTGCTGGTGCGGCTGGCGCCTTCCCGTCCCCGGGGTCCAATGAATTGACCTCGTGCTTTGGCGTTCAACCCTCAGGCAGGAGATGCTTTCGCTGAGGTCAGCCCCTCCGGTATGAGGGGCACGGGGCCAAACGCCATGCGGATGCCGTGGATTCACCTGGGAGTACTGCTGCTCGCCAGCGCCGGGAGTGCCCGTGCCGACGAGCGCGCCTGGGAAACCGTGTCGGAGGGACCGATTCAAATCAAGACCCGCGCCCTGGGCGACACTGGCATCAAGGAAATCTGGGCTGAAGGTGAGCTGGCTGCTTCGGTTCAAGACGTGCAAACCGCCCTGATGACCCCGGACCGGTTTCCGAAGTTCATGCCCTTCGTGAAAGAGGCTCGAACCCTCGGGCCGCCTGCAGCGGATGGCACCTGGCTGGTCTACACCCGGCTCGACCTGCCGATGGTGAACGGGCGCGATTACTTTTCGAGGGTCACCCTCGAGCAAGGGGTTGCGCCAGACGGGAGCGGGGAGTTTCGCAACCACTGGGTTGCGGTGAAAGACCGGCCGCCGCGGCAAAACATCGTTCGGCTCACCCACAACGAGGGCAGCTGGAAAGTGACCGCCAAGGGCCCCGGCCGGAGCTATGCGGTGTACCGCTTCAGCGTCGACCCCGGCGGTTGGATTCCGACCTTTGCGGCCGAGATGGGGAACAAGAGCGGGGTGGCGGACACCTTCAAGGCGGTGGAGAAGGAAGCGCAGCGTCTGGGCAAGGAGCGGAAGTCGCACGCCGGCTCGCCCTGATTCCCGTAAGCTCCGGCCCATGCGGCTGGTCAAGCTGGGTCTGGCAAGTGTCAACACCACCGTAGGCGCGGTGGGTCCCAACGTGGATCGCGCTCTCGCGGTCGCCGAACGGATGGCCGACGAGCAGGTCACCGTCGGGGTGTTCCAAGAGCAGCTGGTCGGCGGGTACCCTCCGGAAGATTTGATTCAGTGGCAGGGCTTCGTCGAGCGGCAGTGGGTCGAGCTGCAGCGGTTTGCCGCCCAGACCCGGCCCGCGCCGACGGTGTTCGTGCTCGGGGTGGCGGTCGCCCATCAAGGGCTGCGCTACAACTGCGCCGCGGTGGTGGCCGGCGGCCATGTGCTCGGGCTGGTGCCGAAGGAGAAGCTGCCCACCTACAACATCTTTTACGAGGGCCGGACCTTCGCCCGCGGGTACGCCGGCC
>JAYUUC010000242.1:0-6090 GCA_043755105.1 Myxococcales bacterium | reverse complement strand
CGCCCGCTTCGCCACCCGGGTGGGCGATGACGTCACCGTCGGCCATCACGTCGTGCTCCATGGCTGCGAGGTGGGAGACCGGGTGCTGGTGGGCATGGGGGCAATCTTGATGGACGGGGTGAAGGTCGGCCCCGACTGCCTGATCGCCGCCGGCGTCTTGCTCACCCCGGGCACCCAGGTCCCCGAGGGCTCTCTGGTAGTGGGAAGCCCTGGCAAGGTCCGCCGCGCTTTGACGGATGCAGAGCGAGGCTCGCTGCTCCGCTCTGCGCAGGGCTACGTGGCGCTGGCCCGCGAACACCGCGCCAGCCGCTAAAGGCGCCAACCCCCGCGGCCCATGTTAGAAACCGGCGTCATGCACGCGATCGAAGGCCTCAAGGAGAGTCCGCTGTTCAAGGGCTTCACCGACACCGGTCTGCAGATCATGGCGGGCATCACCACCGAGCGAACCTTCCCCCAGGGCATTCCCCTCTTCGTCGAGGACATGGTCGCGGATACCTTGATCCTGATCCTCGAAGGCAAGGTCGCGCTCACCACCCGGGGAAAGAATGGGCAACCGGTGTCGATCGGCGAGCTCGGTCGGCGGGAGTTTCTCGGCGAGCTTTCCCTGATCCAGCAGGGCCAGCGGCTCTGTACGGCAACCGCTGCCACGTCGGTGTCGGCGCTGGAGATCCGCCATGCCGACTTCCACCGATTGCTCGCCTCGAAGCCCCAGGCCTGCGTGAAGCTGCTGATGGGGATCGTGGCGCAGTTCGGTGAGAAAGTTTCCCGGAACAAGGAAGCCTTCAAGGCGCTGCTGTAGGCAGCTTCCCGGAGGAAGTTGACGTGCTAGGGTGGACGGCTGCCCATGCGCCTCTCCCTGATCCGTGTGTGTCTTTTCGCGATGCTCTTTGCCGCTCCTGCCCACGCCGAGAGCGACTGGTTCGCCAGCCTCTTCACCGGGGAAGGCACCGAGCTCCGCGCCGACGAGAGGGTGTTCACGCTCTTCTCGCTCCTCAACACCATGGGCTACGACGCCGCCCCGGTCAGCCGCGGACAGCCGATTCCGCATTACCTCTACCACCCGGTCCGTCAGCAGGTTCGCGCCCGGCTGCTCTCTGCCGACCCCGACGTCCGCAAGCAGGCAGACGCTTTCTTCGACGCCCATCCTCAGTCCCTCGTCCGCTACCTCGCCTACGTGGTCAACGGCGGCCCGCCCCCGTTTCAGGTCGAGCCCAAGTCCAAGGAACTCAGTGACTTGAAGGGCTTCGAAGGGGTACTGGCGAAGGCCTATAGCGGCTGGAAGCTGGAAGAGTTGATGGGGTCGGTCCAGGGCGAATATCGCAAGGCCCTGAAGGGTTACCTGACCGCAATCGACGGTCCGATGGGCAAGGCCCGCAAGCTGCTCAAGGTTCCGGAAGGCGGGCCCCAATCGCTGGTGGTGCTCAACTTGCTCGAGGCCCAGAACGAAGTGCGGGGCGTGATGGGCGACAACGAGGTGGTGGTGGTGGCGGGCCCCTCCGAGCACCCCAACGTCGAAGGGGTGGTGCGCGAGTACGCGCGGGTGTTCATCGAGCCCCAGGTGTCGAAGCGGGCCCAGGCAGGGTGGGGAGGAGGCGCGTCGATGCTTCGTGAGGCCCAGCTGCGAGGGGCCGCGGAGCAGTCGGTGGGAGAGTACGCCTCGTCGTTGCTGGCCCGTGCGGTGGCTCTGAAAGCAGTGGATGCGCCCGATGCGGTCTACGAATCGGCGGCACAGAAGGGTTACTTCGGCCTCAAGGAGTTGGGCCGTGGTTTCGACGAGGGTCGTCCGCTCGAGGGCTGGGCGTTAGAAGCCTTGGGGCGGCTCGAGGCGCGGGTACCAGGAAAGAAGTAGGGCTCTGGACCAAAGGATTTCGTGGAACACCTTCTTCAATCCCTGCTCGAGAACTCGCACGGTCTCTGGGCCTACCTGTCCGTCTTCGGGGTGTTGGTCCTCTGCGGGCTGGGCGTACCCCTGCCCGAAGACCTGTCGCTGATTCTGGGTGGGTTGCTGGCGCACAAGGGCGCCGCCCGCTTGCCGATCATGATCGCCGTCGGATTCCTCGGAATTCTCTGCGGGGACTCGATGATCTACTTCGCGGGCCGAAGATTGGGGACGAAGGTCGGGCGCAAGGCAGGAGGCTTCTTCGGCCGCATCGTCACCCCCGAGAAGCGCGCCAAGGTAGAGAAGCTGTTCCTCAAGCACGGGCAGAAGATCGTGATGATTGCCCGCTTTCTGCCCGGCGTTCGGGCCGTGACCTATTTCACCGCGGGCTCCGCGGGCATGCCGTATCTGCGGTTCGTCACCTTCGATGGACTGGCCGCCCTGGCCTCGGCGCCCCTGTTCGTGTTTCTCGGCTATCGCTTCGGGAACAGGCTCGAGCAGCTGATCGAAAAGGTGAAGCAGGGCCAGCTGAAGGTGTTGATCGTGCTCGCGACGTTGGGAGTGGCCTATCTGGTCTTCACCCGAATCCAGAAGCGTCGGAAGGCGGCGGAGTCCCTGGCTGCTCCGGCGAGGGCGACCCCGGGTTTGGCGGAACTTCAGGTCAGCAGTGTTTCTTCAAACCGGGGCCCGACCTCGGAGAAGAAACCACTGCGCTCGGCGCGGAGCGATTCCGATCACCGCAACAGTGGCCACCGATGGCCTTGAGTCGGGCTAGGCAAGCGCGGCCGCCACCGTCCTAGCGACTGCCGCTCGAGTACGGACCTCTCACCCCGCGCGGAGCAGCCGCTTCAACCAACCCACCAGGCCGACTTTCCCAGGCAAGGTCCCTGTACCTGCCGCGGGTTGTGCGGAGGCTGCCGAACCTTCGGGCCTCGCAATTCCGGAAGGTGAAGGTTCCGACGGTTCATTTGGAGCCGAAGTTTTTCCGGCGTCCTGCTTGGCGATTCGGGCCTTCACCGCCGCGGGCGTGTCGCGGGTCGAGAAGGTGGTCCGCACCTCCTTGCCGCTCGATACTTCCTTCGCGGTCACCTGAAGGAGACACTCGTTCGACACCTCGAAGGTGACTCCGACGCTGAGGGTTCCCTTGGGCCCACGGGGGAGCCCGGTGAGCTTGAGGGTGCCCAGGTATTCGTTCTCCTGGGCCCGCTCGTTCGAACCCTGAAAAATGCTCACCTCCAGCTCGGTCTGGCCGTCGCGGCTGGTGGTGAGGGTGTACTGCTTGCTCGACGGCAGCGGGGTGTTGCGGTCCATGATCGGCTTGAATCGCCCCCCGGGGAGACCGACCCCGATCGCCATCGGAAGGACGTCGATCAGGACCACTCCCTCGAGCTGGCCAAGGGAGTGCGCGAGCAAGGCGGCTCCGAGGGCCACCGCCTCGTCGGGGTGGACGTTCTTCGAGGGGATCTTGTTGAAGAAGGCGCTCGTTCGCTCATGCACGAGCGGAAATCGGCTCTGGCCTCCGACCAGAATCACCTCGTCGATCATCGCCGGAGTCAGGTTCTTCGCTTTCAGAACTTCATCGCACACGGTGATCGTCCGCTCGACCAGCTGACGGGTGAGCTCGATCAGCTTCTCGCGGGTGAGGGTGACGTCGAGGTCGTACGGCTGGTTGTCGATCAAGGTGACGAAGGGGACGTGGATGCGGCTGTCGGTGCGCTCGGAGAGGATGCATTTGGCGCGCTCGGCGGCGTCGGTGATCCGTTGCATCGCCACCCGGTCGCCCTGAAAAGTCTGTCCTGTCTTGACCTTGAACTCTGTCAGCAGGTGCTCGACGATCGCGTTGTCGAAGTCGATTCCGCCGAGGAAAGTGTCGCCGCCGGTCGAGATGACTTCGTAGACGTTGTCCGAGAGTTCGAGAACGGAAGCGTCGAAGGTGCCGCCGCCGAGATCGTAGACGAGCACCCGCTGCTTCAGCGACCGTCCCGAGCCGTAAGCCAGCGCGGCGGCGGTGGGCTCGTTCAAGATGCGCTCGACGTAGAGTCCGGCCAGCCGGCCTGCTTCCCGAACCGCCTGTCGTTGGTTGTCGTTGTAATTTGCGGGAACGGTGATCACCGCTCGAGACACCGGGGTGCCGAGCTGGTTCTGGGCGAGCTCGCGAACTTCGCGCAACACCAGAGCCGCAATCTGCTGGAGCGAATAGATCCGGTCTCCCAGCTTGACCGCGGCCTCGCCGTTGGCCCCTTCCGCGATCTCGTAGTGGAACCGGTGCTTGAACAGCTGTACCTGAGGGGAGTCATAGGCCCGGCCCACCAGCCGCTTGGCACCGGAGACGGTCTGCTGAGGGTTGGTCAGCATCTGACCCTTGGCCGGATGGCCCACCACCAGCTTGCCGCGGGTGTTCAGCGCGATGATCGACGGGACGGTGTTGTAACCCTCCCGACTCGGGAGCACGGCAGGACGGCCGTTGCGAACGAAGGCAGCGCAGGAGTTGGTCGTTCCCAGGTCGATTCCGATGATCGGCCCAGTTCGGAGAGGAGGCTGTTTAGGCTCTTCGAAGGCCGGCGCAGTGGGGGTGACGGGCCCGTCCGCCAAGGTGGGCGCCGACTCGGGAGCCCTCGCCGCGGCTGGAAACGCTGCCGCCGCTGGGGGCACCGCAGCAAGCGTAGATACCGCTGACACGGGAGGGGCCGCTGCGAGCGTCGGCGCCGAGGGCTTTCCCGTGGCCGCAGCGATGCCGACCGGAACTGGGGGCGATGGAGGCCTCGCCGGGGAGGGTGCGGCAGGAATCGCGTAGTCCGGGCTTCCCACTCCTGGCGGCACCGGAGGCTGGGTGCTCTGCGCATGGGGGAGGGCAGCGACCTGGGTGTCGAGGAAGCGCTGACTTCCCGGGTCGAGAGTGAGGAATTTGAGCCCCATTCCCGACAGCCCCTGACCTTGCTGACCGGTGACGAAATGAACCACCGCGGAGGCGTAGATCACCCGCTCCCCGCTGGAGAGCTTGAGGTCGAGGGTCACCGCGGTGCCGGGCGGCTTGACGCTCTTGGCGCGAAGGAAAATACCCCCACGGGTGAGGTTGGTTCCGTATTTGGCGAGAAACTCCTCGGGGGTAGCGAAGGGAAGCTTCACCGCCAACCCGATGGCTTCCAGCTTTTGGTCAGCCAATCGAAGGTCCCCCAACACGTTTTCTTGAGCCTCTTAGCGTAGCCCGGCCGTGTCCGCGGTTCAAAATGTTCCGGGGATGCTTTATGGATCAGCCATGCTGAACCCGGAACCCCGTCTCGCCCTGACTTTCGATGACGTCCTTCTTCAACCGGCCGAGAGCCACGTGCTTCCCTGGCAGGTGGAACTCGAGACGCGGTTGACCCGGAACCTGAAGCTGCGAATTCCGCTGCTTTCGGCTGCGATGGACACCGTCACCGAGGCCCGCACCGCGATCGCGATGGCCCAGGAAGGAGGCATCGGCGTCATTCACAAGAACATGTCTCCCGAAAAGCAGGCCCTCGAGGTCTCGCGGGTGAAGAAGTACGAGAGCGGCATGGTGGTCGATCCGGTGACGATCGCTCCGGAGGCGCCCCTGGCCCGCGCGCTCGAGTTGATGAAGGTCAATGGCATCTCCGGCATTCCGGTGGTGAAGGGCCGGAAGCTGGTCGGCATCGTCACCACCCGCGACGTCCGCTTCGAGACGCATCTCGACCAGCGGGTGGAAGAGGTGATGACCCGCAAGCTGGTGACCGCGCGGGAAGGAGTGACCCAGGCCGAGGCGATCGAGCTGCTCCACAAGAACCGGATCGAGAAGCTGCTGGTGGTCGATGAAAACTTCGACCTCAAGGGGCTGATGACCATCAAGGACATCGAGAAGCGGAGGGCCCACCCCAACGCCGCCAAGGACGCGAACCAACGGTTGCTCTGTGCCGCGGCCGTGGGCGTCTCGGCGGATCGCGAAGAGCGGATCGAAGCGTTGCTCAAGGCGGGCGTCGATGTGATCGTGATCGACACTGCGCACGGACATTCCGCAGGGGTGATCGAAGCGGTGCGCGCGACCCGCACCAATTTCCCCCGAGGTTACGAGCTGGTGGCAGGCAACGTCGCCACTGCCGAAGCCACCCGGGCGTTGATTCAAGCTGGTGCAGACGCAGTCAAGGTGGGAATCGGGCCAGGTTCGATATGCACCACCCGGGTGGTGGCAGGGGTCGGGGTGCCGCAGGTGACCG
>JAYUUC010000241.1:0-2022 GCA_043755105.1 Myxococcales bacterium | reverse complement strand
GCAACCAAAGGAGAGGAGAAGGGGCAACAGCATCAGGGAGCACTTGCGCACGGGACAGTCCTCATCGAAATCACGCATCGGCGCGTGTGGTGTCCGTCAGTGCAACCGATGTGCCGACGAGCCTTCGCGAGCGAAGGCCCCGGATTCCTCTCAGCGGTGAGCGGGGGCGGTGTGCAGCGCCCTGCACGGTTGCGCAACCTCGGGCCATTTGCGATGAGTCGCCGGGGAAGGAGCAGAACGCCATGGGTGGCACAGGGCACAGGCCGCGCGCAGTCATCCTCGGCGGGGGAGGGATGTTGGCCCGCGCGCTCAAGCCGGCGCTCGAGGCGAAGCAGTTCTCGGTCGAGTTGCTGCCGCGGCAGACCTGCGACATCGCCAACGAGGCCTCCGTTCGCGCGATGCTCGAGCGTGCCCTGCCGGCGCTGATCGCCAACTGCGCGGCCTATACCCAGGTGGACAAGGCCGAGCAGAACGTCGACCTGGCCTTCGCCATCAACGCGACCGGCGCAGGCAACGTGGCCCGAGTGGCGAAAGGGCTCGACGTGCCGCTCTGCCATATCTCGTCTGACTACGTCTTCGACGGCAACCAGCGCACCCCTTATGCAGAGGACGCTCCCACGGGCCCGCGGGGCGTCTACGCCCGTTCCAAGCGCGCGGGGGAAGAAGAGGTCCTCGGCGTCGGCGGCAAGGTCTATCTGGTCCGCACCGGCGAGCTCTACGGAGAAGGCGGGCCCAACTTCTTCGACGCGATTCTGAATCGCGCTCGCACCGGAAAGCCGCTCAAGGTCGTCAGTGACCAGGTGGTCGCGCCCACCTGGACCCGCGAGCTTGCGCAACAGCTGGCAGTCGTGCTGTCCGAAGCGCCCCCGGGCCTCTACCACGCCACCTGTTCCGGCCAGACCAGCTGGTACGAGGCGGCCCGAACTGCCTTGAAACTGTGTCAGCTCGAGGTGCCAGTCGAGCCTGTCACCACCGAGCAGTATGGCTCGCCCACCCCGCGCTCGCTCTACACCGTGCTTTCTCACGGGGCATTGGAGCGCCTCGGCCTCTACCAGATGCGTCCCTGGGACGTGGCGCTGGCAGAGTGGCTGAGGTCCGAGCGGCAGGCTGCCGAAAACTGACGGACATCAGACCGCCTCCGCTTCCCGGTACTCGGCGAGGAAACGCCGCAGCCCTTCGTCCAGTGTGAGAGGAGCTGCCTGCAATGCCGACTGGGCCTTGAACGTGCGCAACCCGCTCCGCCCCGGTCTGGGTGCCGCCAGGGCCACCTCGGCGCGCTTCACCGGAACGATCAGCTGAGGGTCGAACCCGAACACCCCGCAGAGCGCCTTCCCGAACGAGACCCGATCGAGAACCTCAGCGTCGGCGAGGTGCCAGTGACCGGGCAGCTGGCGTTCTGCCAACTCTGCGAGCATCGCCGCAGCGCTGCCCGCGAACGTCGGCGAGACGAGCTGGTCTTCGAACAGCCGGACGCGTTCTCCGGCGGCGAGGGTGCCCACCAGCCACGAGCCGAAGTTTTTTCGCGCCTCGGCAGGCCAACCGTAGACAAGCGCAGTCCGGGCCACTGACCAGGAATGGCACAGGGTCCGGGTGGTCTGCTCTCCCAGATGCTTGGTGAGGGCGTAGACCCCCCGGGGATTGGGAATGGCCTCTTCCGGGTAGGGACCGTCCTCGCCGTCGAAGACATAGTCGGTGGAGACGAAGATGAAGTGCGCACCGACCCGATTCGCCGCACGCGCCAGATGAGCAGTGGCGGTGACGTTGGCGTCGAACGCTTCCTCGGGGTTGCGCTCGCACGCGTCGAGGTCGGCGATTGACGCGGTGTGGACCACCGCTTCGGGCTGAGCGGTAGAGACCTCAGCCTCGACCTGCTCTCGGTCGGTCAGCTCGCACGCGCGGTAGTCGAAGTTGCCCGACCGACGCTGGGGCCCCCGGGAGAGGCCAACCACCTGATGGCCGCGGGCTTCCAGAAGTGTGCAGAGCCGACGGCCGATCAGTCCGTTGGCTCCGGTGACGAGCAGC
>JAYUUC010000240.1:0-6099 GCA_043755105.1 Myxococcales bacterium | reverse complement strand
GATGCTCGAGGCCAGCGACTTCACCTGGCGGTGGCGGTCGATCGCGACCACCACTTTGGCGCCGTACACTTCGACGCCGTTCACCACTTGCGCCAGGTGAAACGCCGCACCGAATCGATTCCCGAACCCCTTCGGATTGCCGAGGGTCGACTGGGGAGGAAGACCCAGGGCTTCGCGCTGACTCAGGGCGAAGCGCCGAGCTGCCTCTTGCAGAGGCCCCTGAAGAGGCTCGGACAAGGTGCCGGTGGTGAGCTGAAGCTCACCAGACGACGAAGCGACCTGGGTGGTGTGGACGGGCTGAAAAGACGCTGCCACGATCAACGGAAGTAGAGCGGTCAGGAGCATGGGTGGTGAACCGTGGGGGCGGGTAGGTCAAGCGCGTGCACCCTAGCAAACAAGGAACCCGTCCCAACAAGCGTTCGCGCAGGGTTTCGTCTGAAACAAGCAAGCTTTCAAGCGCCCGAGCGTCAGGGAAGGGTGCCGTTCTCAGGGATGGGAAGTGGTCCGACGAGGGTTGCGAAGGGTGGAGGCTCCGATGGACATTGTTTGCAGCGAGCTCTTGATGCGTCTGGGCGATGACGAACTTCTGGTGATCGATTGCCGCCACCCAGAGGATTGGAGCCGCCTCGAAGTTCACATCCCTGGCGCGCTGCGGATCAGCGTCACCGAACTCTCGGACTGCGCGCATGTGCTTCCCGACGACGAGTTGATCGTCCTCTGCGGGGTGGCGCCCGACGGCGCCGACTCGCGTCGAGCCCATCGGTTGCTGAAACTTCGGGGCCGCGACTCGGTGTGCCTCAGTGGAGGCCTGCAGGCCTGGTTGAGCGCGGGTTACCCCACCGAGCGTCCGTCGCGGACTGCGCTGCCTGCGCGTCACCCCTTGGCGGCGAACGGACCTCCGTAGAACTGGCCGTACCGGCCACTTCGTGGCAAAAGTCGAAGGCGCATGCCAAAGCTTCGCGCTGTGATCATCGGGGCCACCGGGCTCGCCGGGCAGCAGTTCATTGCCGCCCTCGCTTCGCATCCTCAGCTCGAGATTGCCGGACTGGCCGCATCACCGCGCTCAGCGGGGAAGCGCTACGCCGACGCCGTTCGCGGGACCAACGGGATGTCGGGCTGGTTCGTTTCGGAACCGATGCCAGAGTCGGTCGCCTCGATGAAGGTGGTGGAGGGTTCGGCGGTGTCCGGAAAGGACTTCGACGTCGCCTTCTCTGCCGTGGAGTCCGACGTCGCCCGCGAGCTCGAGCCGCGCCTGGCCCGGGACATTCCGGTGATCTCCACCGCCAGCGCCTACCGCTACGAGGACGACGTTCCCCTGCTGATTCCTCCGGTCAATGCAGGCCACGCCCACCTCATTGGTGAGCAGCGAAAGCGCAGAGGCTTCCGCGGCTACATCGTTCCCAACCCGAATTGCACCACCACCGGCCTGGCGATCACCCTCGCCCCGCTCCAGGAGGCGTTCGGGGTCCGCGCGGTGGTGATGACCTCGATGCAGGCGATGTCCGGGGCAGGCCGCTCCCCCGGAGTGATCGGACTCGACGTTCTCGACAACGTCATTCCCCACATCAACAAGGAAGAGGGCAAGGTCGAGGTCGAGACCTGCAAGATCCTGGGAACCTATTCCAGCGATCGAATCACCCCTCACCCGATGAGGGTGTCCTCCACCTGTACCCGGGTGGCGGTGCTCGACGGCCATACCCTGTCGGCCTACGTCTCGTTGGGGAAGAAGGCGTCTGTGGAAGAGGTCGCGGCAGTGATGCGCGACTGGAAGGGCGCTCCCGAAGCCCGGAAGCTCTTCAGTACCCCGCCTCGGTGGATCGAGGTGCTCGATGACCCCTTTCGGCCGCAGCCTCGGCTCGACCGCGATACCCACGGCGGAATGGCCACCAGTGTCGGTCGTCTTCGCGAAGACCCGGTGCTCGAGAACGGCATCAAGTATGTGCTCGTGTCCCACAACACCAAGATGGGGGCGGCGAAGGGAGCGGTGCTGGTGGCAGAGCTGCTTCGCGAGCAGGGTCTTCTGTGAAGCCTGGCTTCTTCCTGCGACGTTCGTCACTCATCGCTGGGATGAATTCAGCGAGCGTCCCCGAAAGGGCTTGAATTAGGTTCTGCCGGCGCAGATTGTCTTCAAAAATTTCAGGAGATCGAACCATGACCTACGTCGTCGCCGAGCCCTGCATCAAGTGCAAGTACACCGACTGCGTCGAAGTCTGCCCGGTCAACTGCTTCTACGAGGGCGGCAACTTCCTCGTCATCCACCCGGACGAATGCATCGACTGCGGTGCCTGCGAGCCGGTGTGCCCGACCAAGGCGATCTTCCCCGAGTCCGACCTTCCCGCGAAATGGGTGGAGTACACGGCCCTCAATGCCGAGTACGCCACCAAGTGGCCGAACATCGCAGAGAAGAAGAGCGCCCTGCCTGAGGCGGAAGAGTTCAAGGACAAAGAGGACAAGCGGGCGCTGTTCGACACCAATCCGCCGGCTTAAGGCCGTCGAGTTCCGCCGCTTCGCACTCAGGACGCGGTCAATGCGCTGACCTTCAGACCGCGTTGCGCCAGTGCATCCCGAAGGCTGTTCACTTCGGCGGCGGAGAGCGGAACGCGCCGAGAAACGATTCGCACCGCGACGGTGCCAGGCGCCGTGCGGCTCAGCTCTGCTCGGCCTGACCAGCGACCTCTGAGCGTGATCGCCAGGGTGGGGCGATGCGCTCGAACGAAGACCTCGATGCGAGCAATCAGCGCCGCCATCTCTGCTCCCTGATCGACACCTGGCTTGCCCCGGCACCCAGGTGGCGAACTGTCTCGCGGTGCTCCCGTCCCCTCGAGCGCTAACGACGGCCGCAAGGCGCTCGGGGGCGGTGTTTCCAACGGAGACTTGTCGGGGAAGACCGCGTCGACACCGTTCTCGGTCCGCTCTCGGCCATCAAGCTCGAAGCGGCGCGCGTCGATCAGTCTATCCACGTCGCGGTCCATCTCACGCCGAGCCTTCCGAAGCGTATCGTCTCGTGGCTGCCTCGGGGAGATCGCAACCGGTCCCAAAGTGGGACGTTCTGTCCGGACACTGAGATGATCGATTGTCCGTGGCCGCAGAAGACGACGGACCAGCGCATCCTCGAAACGCAACGGAATCAACCGGACCGAAGACCACGATGAGGGCGGGGCAGATTTGATCACGAGCAGGTGAACAGCATTGAATGTGCCACGTTCATCCAGCTGGTCTCGCGAATCTCATTTCCAGAAAAAGTTTTAGGCTGTCACTGGAAACCGCTCTATATCCACGGTGCTGTTCGGTATCCAAAACTTAGATTCCGGGAGGGAATCAAAATGAAGAAAATGATTTCGCTATTCGCCGTGGTGACGATGACTGCAGTGGGCTGTGGTGGATCGATTTGCGATCGGGCCGCCGGTTTCAACAACACCGTGAAGACCAAGGTTTCCGCTTGCCCAACCCTGTCCGGCATCGTCAGCACCTCGACGTTCGACAAGGCCAAGTGTGAGACCGGCGCCAAGTCCTGCACCTCCGATGACAACGCCACCATCAACAAGTTCTTTGACTGCATCGATAAGGTCCCGAATTGCGTCGCCGGCCAGGAAGCCGCGTTCGCCTCTGCCTCCCAGGCTTGTTCGGCGAGCATTACCTCTGTGTCGGCAGCCTGTCAGACCGCGCTCGCCAACTAAGAGCACCGCTCAAATCCGGTCGGTCCGCCTCGGTGGGCCGGCCGGGCAGTACGGATGGATTCAGCTAGAGGAGTCCAAGTGAAGCGTCGGATGTCGTGGATGGCGGCAGGAGTCTTGGCGGTGCTGACGGGCTGCGGCGGGTCGGTGTGCGATCGCGCCTTGGGACTCAATGCCAACGTCAACAGCAAGATCGTCCAATGCCCCCAGATTCAACCTCTCGGTGCCCGGCCCGACAAAGCGGGTTGCGAGGCGGGCATTCGCAACTGTTCTCCCGATGAGGTCAACAGCATCAACAAGTATGTCGATTGCGTCGACAGGCTCGCTCCGTGCGCGTCCGGACGCGAAGAGGCCTTCGTCACTTCCCTTCAGGCCTGCTCTACCAGCACTGGCATCGGGACTCTCTCCGCCAACTGCGGTGCAGGTTTCCGGTAGGTCACCCTGCGGGAACAGTTCAGTGATTCTCGCCTGCGTTCCCGGCGACCGTGCCACTCAATGTGCAAACCCGCCGGGCTGCTTCGGAGCCGTCCCCGTGAGCTCGTTGATCGCTAGCGGACACGCAAAGACAGCCTGGGGCTCGGCAAGGAGCACCCCACGCGACCAGTCGCGGTCCTCGAAAAGGAGGGCCTCCCGCAGCTCGAATTGATTGGCGCCAGCACCCATTTCCCATAGCCGACCCTTCACCATCATCCGCTTGCCGCGCGGCAACTTGTCCAGCGCGAGGTATTGCTTCGGGGCCAGCTTGGCCACGATCCGAACCGGGACCGGCGGCTTTTCCGCCAGCAGGACCAGAGTGTTGGTTTTCGGAGGCACCGGTTGCCAGGTCAGCTCGGCAATCAGGGTCTCGGGCTCTTCCGCCTCGGTCGGCTCGGGCTTCGCCGCACGCCCCTTTTTCTTGGGGGAGGGCGGCGGCGCGGGAGCCTTTACCGCACGGACATCGACAAGGGTCAGTCCTCCCCAGGTGACATCGCGGTCGAGGTAATTGTCGCGGAACTCGGCAGCCGCGGTCTTCGCGGCGACGCTGTTGGCCCGCGTCACCTCGACGTCGTAGCGTTCCTTCAGAGCCGGGAGGGTAAAGAAGAAGCTGTCGATCGGCCGGACCCCGTCGTTGAGCAATCGCAGCTTGCCCAAGTCGATGATCTGCACCTTCTTGTTCAAGACCTCCGCCGACGCCAGCCACTCATCGGGCAGCTTCCGGTCAATCAAGACCCGTCGCACCATCGCGGCCATGTAGGCCGAACCCGAAAATCGGGGGTTGGTCAGCTGGCTGTTGAGCGCCTGGAGCAGCCCCGGATCAACGGTGAAGCTCTCATCGCGCTTGTGCAGCTGAGGCGCAATTTCCCCCACCACCGTGAGCAACGCCCCCAGCACCTGGACGCAGTTGGGATCTTCGGTGCCCTGGATCAAACCCCGGTTCACCTTGGAGCGCGCAAAGCGCCGATCGGTCTCCTCTTCGCGAAACACGGGTGGCTTCCCGGTTCCGAACAGCGGGTGAACCTGGGCCCAGCTGGGCCCGGCAATGCCAACGAGAAAGACGAGAAGTTTCCATCGCATCGAAGGACCTCAGCGTAGCACGCGGTTTCGCACCCGCTATCGCTCACCCCAGCGCCGACGCAGCCTCGGGCGACTCTATTTCCCCGTAGCCGTGCGGGGCCGAATTCAGACAGAGCGCGACGGACATGGCGAGACAGTCAAGCCCGGCGGCAAGCAGGAACAGGCGGTGGCCCCCGACCTGGTCGTAGAGGGCTCCGGCCCCGAGGTAGCCGAACAGCCCTCCCACCCCGAAGGTCGCGGCCACGAACAGCGCCTGGCCACTGGCCCTCATCGAGGCCCCCACCTGGTCCGACATGTAGCCCACACAGGCCACATAGAAGGCGCCGAAGGTCATTCCATGGAGCATGGAGAGGAAGACGATGAAGGGCCCGCTTTCCGCCCAGCCCATGCCTGCCCAGCGCAGCGCGGTCACGCCACAAGACGCGACCAGCACCAGACGCGGACTCAGTGCTCGAGTCAGTCGAGGGTAGGCAGACATCACGCCCAGCTCTGCGAGAACCCCCAGGCTCGCCGACAGTCCCACCACCCAGGGCTTCAAGCCCAGCGCCGAAATATGCAACGCCAGGGTCAAGTTCCAGGGAGCGCACGCCACCCAGTGAAGCGTGGTCGCGATCAGAAACAGCGCCACCTGCGGGCGCCGGAGCAGGCGAATTCCCGACAGCGGCGAGCTCACCTGCGGCGACACCGCCGTGCGGGCTTTCACCCGCCAGCTCCAGAGCGAATACGCGGCCATCAACAACAAGGGCGCTGCCACCGCCCGTCGGTCCACGCTCGGCACAAGGAACCCGAACAGGGCCGACGAGACGACGAACCCCAGGGACACGAACCTCCGCAACCGGGCATACGAGCCTCCCCCTGCCGCCACCTGCTG
>JAYUUC010000239.1:0-6107 GCA_043755105.1 Myxococcales bacterium | reverse complement strand
GTTGAGCACCACGAACGGACCGTCTTCGAGAAAGGGTCGAAGGCCGCGAATGCCGCCGCCGGTCCCTTGAATCTGCGGCTCGTGGACCACGGTGAACGAGAGGCCGAGGCGGGAGCACTCGGCCCGGGCGACCTGCTCCATCACGTCGGGAAGATAGTGGGTGTTGATGCCGACCGCGGTCACTCCGGCTTTTTGCAGCAGCGCGAGGTTGTAGCGAAACAGCGGCTGTCCGAGCAGGGGCATCGTCGGCTTTGGCCACCGCTCGGTGATCGGCCTCAACCGGGTGCCCAGCCCGGCGCTGAGGATGACGGCCTTCACGCGAGCTGGGGCACGTAGCGGGCGATGATCTGCTTCAGGTCGCCGAGCTCGGGCCGGGCGTCGAGCGCGGCTTTCACGTAGCGCAGCGAAGCGGGAATCGAGACGAGGTAGCCAGGGTTGCCCTTGACCCGATTGATGTACTCGAACCGGCCGGCGTCCTTGAGTTTCCGCTGCACGGTGAGCAGGTCGAAGAAATCTTTGAAGGACCGGGCGTCGATCTTCTCTCCGCTGTGGCGCTCGAAGGCCGCGATGTAGCGGTCGAGCATCCGGTCGACGAAGGCACGGTCCAGCTCGACATAGCTGTCGCGGAGCAGTGCCACCAGGTCGTACTGCCGGGGACCCTGGAGCGCGTCCTGGAAGTCGATCACCACCAGCTCGCCGTCCTTCACCATCAGGTTTCGGCTCTGATAGTCGCGGTGGGTAAAGCCCTTCGGCTCGGCGGCGAGCTGCCGGGCGATGCGCCGGAAGATGACGTCGAGGGTGCTCCGTTCCGCGGGGGTCGGCTTCTGGCCGCTCCAGGCCTCAAGGCCCCATTCACGAAAGTGGTGCAGCTCCCAGTCGTAGAGTTCCTCGTCGAAGGACCGGGTGAACGCCAGGCACGAAGGGTCGGTGGCCTTCTCCGACTTGGCCCGCAGTCGCGCCAGCAGCTCGACCGCCTCGCCATAGAGCCGCTCACGGTGCTTCCCTCCTTCGAGCGCCTGTTCAAAGGTCAGGTCGGTGAGGTCCTCGAGGACCATCAACCCCTTCGGCTCGTCGTAGTCGAGGATGCGGGGAACCCGGACGCCCAGCTTGCTGAGGTAACGGTGGACGTTGACGAAGGGCAGCTCCTTGGGCGGCTCGCCCCGGGTGGCCTCTTCGCTCTTGTTCGCCGCTTCGGGTGGCATCACCATCACCACCACGCTCTCCGGCGGTTGCCCCACCCGGTAGTAGGAGCGGTTGCTGGCGTCGCCTTTCAGCTTGATCACCGGGGCCCCGGCAGGATTCTTTCCCGTGACTTTCCCGACCTGCTCCCGAAGCGCGCCTTCGATTTCCATAGGCCCGGATTATGCGAGCGGCGATCGACCTGCGTCTAGCGCGCGCGTCGAAGCGGCAGCAGCTCGAAGTCGAGCGCCAGCAAGGTAGGGAATTGGTGCACCTTCTCCGGAATCGCGTCCATCGAAGGTTGGGTGAAGTTCGGTCCGGCGGTCACCACCACGACCGGGAGTTCTTGTGCATCGCGGCCGGCAAAAATGCGGTCGATGCCCGGCACCGCGGAGAGCAGGCGAATGGCCTCGGCCACGGCGGCCGCAAGGGCCTCGTCGAGGTCGGACGAGCCCCCTGCTCCGCCCCCATCGCCGGAGATTTCCTCGAACGAGGTTCCCGGCTCGCGGGCCTCGGAGTTGAGCAGACCAATGGTGTCGCCTGGACGGACAGGAGACCGGCTCACCACCGCGGCGGCAGCGGCTGCTTCGGCCCGGTTCACTTCCGCGGCAGCCGGCGCGCCCGGGTCGAGCGGGGTGGTGGCTTCCCGGCGGACCTCGAAGCCATCGCGAACCGCCCGCGGCTTGGACTCGGCGCCCCGCTGCTTTTCCGTGGCGGAGGGGCGCAGGGAGGACGGAGGGCGGCCGTTCTCCGATTCGTGTTCCTCGTCGAGATGGGCCTCGTCGTGGGCCGCCTTCTCTTCCCGGCCGGCCTCGTCGCGGGGAACAAAGTGCTCGGCCCGCTCCTCGGCCTGGTGCTGGATGAGGTCATCGGCAACGTCCTGGAGGTTGGAGATTGCTTCGGCTTCCTCCACTGCGTCGTCGACCGCGAGCTCGTGCTTGTCCTGGTCCGCCTTTCCCTTGCCCCGGGCCTTGTTGAGGCGCTCCGGTCGGTTGAGGCGATCGGTCCGCCTGGGAAGCGGAACGAAAGCGGGCGGGACTTTGGGTGGAACCTTGGTCATCTCGCGCTATCCTAAGGGCCTTCATGCCTGCGGACTACGGGAAGCGTGAGTACGGTAGATGCCCTTGCAGGGCAATGTACGACAACCGTGCCGTGGAAGTCCGGATGACGGTGAACGGCAAGGCCGTCGTCCTCACCAACATTCCCCAGGGGGCCTGCCCCCGCTGTGGGTCCCGGGTTTACAAGGCCGAAGTCCTCGAGCGGATCGAGCTCTTGATGAAGGGCGGCCGCTTCCGGCGGGCGTAGGGTTTTCGAGGCAGGCGGCCAGACGTCGAAGCAGGCGGTGCTGGAGTGCGCAGCGGTTGGCGCTATAACCCGCCCATGACCGTGCACGAAAACATCCTTTCCGCGATTGGCAACACCCCGCTGGTGAAGCTGAACAAGCTGACCGGCCCCAACGACGCCACCGTCCTGGTGAAGTGCGAGTTCATGAATCCGGGCGCGTCGATCAAGGACCGGATGGCGCTCCACATCATCGAGAAGGCAGAGCGCGAGGGGCTACTCAAGCCGGGCGGGACGATCGTCGAGAACACCTCGGGGAACACCGGAATGGGCGTGGCGCTGGCGGCCGCAGTGAAGGGTTACAAGTGCATCTTCACGATGCCGGACAAGATGTCGTCCGAGAAGATCAATCGGTTGAAGGCGCTCGGGGCGCAGGTGATTGTCACCCCCACCAACGTGCCGGCTGAAGACCCGAATAGCTACTACGAGACCGCGAAGCGGCTCGCGCGCGAGACCCCGGGCAGCTTCTACTTGAACCAGTACCACAACCCCGAGAACATCGCGGCGCACTACGCCAGCACCGGCCCGGAGATCTACGAGCAGACCGGCGGCAAGTTCGACTACTTCGTGTCCGGCCTCGGCACCGGCGGGACGATGAGCGGCGCGGGGAAGTACTTCAAAGAGAAGATGAAGGGCGTGAAGAACATCGGCGCCGATCCGATCGGCTCGGTCTACGAGAGCTATTTCAAGACCGGAAAGCTGTCCCAGCCCCACGTCTACAAGGTCGAGGGCATCGGCGAGGACATGCTCTGCAAGGCGATGGACTTCTCGGTGGTGGACGACGTCCGCCAGGTCGATGACAAGCAGTGCTTCGTGGCGGCCCGGCGTTTGGCCCGGGAAGAGGGAATCTTCGCCGGTGGCTCTTCGGGCGCGGCGCTTCACGTGGCTCTCGAGATCGCGCGAGAAGCGGGAAAGGGCAAGGTCGTGGTCACCGTGCTCCCTGACTCGGGCTCGAGCTACATCTCGAAGTTCTTTTCAGATGAATGGATGCGGGACAACGGCTTCCTCGACGAGAAGGGGCCCGGCACGGTGCGCGACATCATCAAGCGGCGCACCGGTGAGCTGCACTCCGCGAAGAAGGGCGATCGGATCGACCTGGTGGTCGAGCAGCTGAAGCGCCATGGCATCAGTCAGATGCCGGTGGTGGCCAAGGACGGAAGCGCGGAAGGGATGATCCACGAGTACGATCTGCTCAACGCGCTGATCTCCGGAAAGCGAAAGCTGAATGAGACGATCGACCCGATCATCGCCCCGCTGCAGGGCCTGGTCTCGCTCGACACTTCGATCTCGAAGCTTCGCGAGGTGTTCGCCGAGGACAACGTCGCGGTGGTGCTCGAAGGCCAGAAGGTGGTGGCGATCGTCACCAAGATCGACCTGATCGAATTTCTCGCCAACCAGAATTAGCCTGGCTCAGCGACCGGGTCAGCCCGCCCGGAGATCTCATCCGGTATCCCGGCCCGGTCATCCCGGCCGTGGGCCGTGAGGCCGAAGTCGAGGCAGCCCCTCGACTCTGCGCCTCTGGCGCGACGCTCGGGGTGAACGCCTTCCGGTCACTCCGTCACTCCGGAAGCAGCGCCCTCAGGCCTGGTCGAGCGCGCCCTTGAGATCGTCAATCAGGTCCTGCGCGTCTTCGATCCCCACCGAGAGGCGGATCAACCCGTCGGAGATGCCGAG
Organism: Myxococcales bacterium; assembly: GCA_043755105.1. Lineage (GTDB taxonomy): Bacteria > Myxococcota > Myxococcia > Myxococcales > Myxococcaceae > JAYUUC01. The sequence continues at coordinate 1,913 of JAYUUC010000239.1, read as the reverse complement.
CTTCTCGCGCGTCGCCTTCGGAATCGAGGCATGGGTCATGATCGCCGGGTGCTCGATCAGCGACTCGACGCCTCCGAGCGATTCGGCGCACGCAAACACTTTCACTGTCTTGAGGAAGCGTCGCGCCGACTCCAGACCTCCGGCGATGTCGAAGGTCATCATCCCGCCGAAGCCGCTCATCTGACGCTTCGCCAGTGCGTGCTGAGGGTGGGTGTCGAGTCCTGGCCAGGTGACCTTCTTTACCTTCGGATGGCGGACGAGAAACTCGGCCACCTTCCCTGCGTTGAGCGCATGTCGCTCCATTCGCACCGAGAGCGTCTTCACCCCACGGAGGACGAGGAAGCTGTCCATCGGCGAAGCCACCCCGCCCACCGCGTTCTGGAGGAAGTAGAGCTTCTCGGCGAGCGCCTTGTCCGAGGTGCAGGCAAAGCCGCCGACGCAGTCGCTGTGGCCGTTGAGATACTTGGTGGTGGAGTGCACCACCATATCGAAGCCGAGCTCCAGCGGCCGCTGGAAGTACGGGGTCATGAAGGTGTTGTCGCAGATGGAGATCAACTTCCGGCGCCGGGCGATCTCCGCCACCTTGGCGAGGTCCACCAGCTTGAGCATCGGGTTGGTCGGCGTCTCCACCCACACCGCCCGGGTCTTGGGGGTGATCGCCGCTTCCAGATTGGCCGGGTCGGAAAGGTCGACGAAAGTGAAGTCCAGCCCCTGCCGACGGAACACCTTGTCGAAGAGTCGAAAGGTGCCTCCATAGACGTCGTCGGAGCAGACCACGTGGTCCCCCGCTTCCAGCATGTGCATCAGGGTATCCGTCGCCGCGCAGCCGGAGGCGAAGGCTGCTCCGAACGAGGCGCCTTCCAATGCGGCGAGGCAGCCTTCGAGCGCAGCGCGCGTGGGGTTCTTGGTCCGCGAGTACTCGTAGCCCTTGTGCTCACCCGGGCCGTCCTGGACGTAGGTAGAGGTCAGGTACACCGGGGTCATGATCGCGCCGGTGGTGGGGTCCGGCGATTGGCCGGCATGAATGGCGAGGGTGTCGAAGCGCATGGGGCGGAGATGACATAAAATGGTCCGTCAGGCGAGAGCCGCGGCGGAATCGGCGGGGCACGGCGGCGCCATCCGCTCTAAGCACCGCGAACGTGAGCTCCGACCTGGAAATGTTCGAGAACCGGCTGCGCAAGAACGCCCGCCATTTCAAGAAGTGGGCGCAGCGCCGGGGCCTCGCCGCTTACCGGGTCTACGACCGGGACATGCCGGACTACCCGTTCGTGGTCGAGTGGTACGCCGGGCGAATCCACCTCGTGGAATACCCCCGCCGGCGCGATCGGGACGGCCACGGCTCGCAGCGGGAGGAGGTACTCGCCACCGTGATGCGGGTCCTCGAGGCGGGGGCCGAGCAGGTCTTCACCAAGACCCATCTGCCGCAGCCGTGGGGCAAGTCTCAATACCAGCGAGAAGGCCACGACGGCGAGCGCTTCGAGGTCGAGGAACAGGGGCTAAAGTTCTGGGTCAACCTCACCGACCACCTCGACAGCGGCCTCTTCCTCGACCACCGGCTCACCCGTGCGCGTGTCCGGGAAGAGGCGGCGGGGAAACGCTTCCTGAACCTGTTTGCCTATACCGGTTCCTTCACCGTCTACGCCGCGGCCGGAGGCGCAACGCGCACCACTTCGGTCGACCTGTCCAACCGAGCGTGCGAGTGGACCGAGGCCAACCTGGCGCTCAACCGGCTGGCGGGCCCGAACCACCAGGTCGTGCGCGCCGACGTGGTCCGCTGGCTTCGTCAGACGCCAGAGCGCTTCGATCTGGTGGTGCTCGATCCGCCGTCATTCTCGGCCTCGAAGAAGATGGCCGGCCGGTTCAACGTGCAGGAGGATCATCCCCGGCTGATCGCCGACGTGCTGGCGCTGCTC
>JAYUUC010000238.1:0-17388 GCA_043755105.1 Myxococcales bacterium | reverse complement strand
CGGTGGCAGTGAGCGACCGTTTCCTTCCCGGAGATTTGCCGATCGTCACCACCAGGGGCCGCAATGGCCGCAACACCACCGAGGAGCGCAGCAAGGATCGGGACACCGAACGGCCCTACCCGGTGGTGGTGCTGGTGAATGCGGGAAGCGCGTCGGCCTCGGAGATCGTCGCCGGCGCGCTCCAGGACCACGGCCGAGCGGTGATCATGGGCATTCAGACCTTCGGTAAGGGCTCGGTGCAGACGGTGATCGAACTCGAAGATGGCTCGGGTCTGAAGCTGACCATCGCGCGCTACTACACCCCGAAGGGCCGCTCGATTCAGGAGAAGGGCATCACCCCCGACTTTGTCGTCGGCGAAGGGCCGGGGCCGGTCGCCAGCGGCGCGAAGTCCCAGCCTCGCGAGCGCGACCTCCGCGGCCACTTCAAGAACGAGGCGGCGAGCGAGGAAGTCGCTGCTTCGGGCCGAAATTTGCCCGCGGACCTGAAGCGCTGGGAGCTCACCGAGAAGCTTCCCGACCACCAGCTCAAGGTCGCCCTCAATTATCTCAACGGCGTTGCTCCTCCCCTGGGAATGCAGCAAGGCAAGTCCACCGCCAAGGCCACGCCCTAGTCATTTCCTGGTTCGCCCGTCCTCGAATCATTGGCCTTTCTGCCCGGGGGCCGATTGAATGGGGACGGTCGAAACCCAAGGAGCCCCACATCCTCCGTCGACGCTGCACTGCTGGCTTCACCCTGGTTGCGCTGTGGGCCCAGCTGGCCTTGGCCGCTCCGGGCCGAAGCCCGCCTTCGTCGTCGATGCCCGACTCCGTTCCGGGAACGCGGCCGAGGGTGGCCGTTCTGGTGGTCGGGCTGGACCCCGCGGCACGGTCCGAGCGGGCCCGTCTGGAGTATCTGGCGGAGCAGGCGGTGGCGCGTTCGGGCCGCTTCGAGCTGGTGCGCGCGGTCGAGGCGCTCGACCCGGACGGAACCCGCGAGCGGCAAGGGGCTGGAGTAGAGGCCGACGCGGCCCTCGCCCGCGGTCAGAAGGCTTACGACGAGCTCGACACCGAACGCGCAGGAGTCCTGGCCACCTCGGCGATCAAGCTCTACCGGCAGACCGATTTGACCCGCAGGTTTCCTGCCTTGTCCAAGGCCTGGGTGTTGAAGATTGCTTCGCTGGCCGCGAATGGTGAAACCCGGGCTGCCCAGTATGAAATCGAGAAGCTGGTCGCGGTCGACCCCCGAGCTCAATTCTCTCCCAACTACTTTTCCCCCGACGTGTTGAAGCAAGCGGAGGACGCTCGCCGCGTCGCACGGCAAGGCAAGAGCAAATTGCAGGTCCGCACCGTGCCACCGGGGGCCGCGGTGTACGTCAACGGCCAGTTCCGGGGGCTCTCACCGCTGTCACTTCCGCACGTGGCCGCAGGCGAGCATCTGGTCAGCGCGGTCCTTCCCGGGTATTCGCTCGCCCAGGTCCAGGCGACCGCGGGTGAGAACGAACTCACGCTTCGCCCCGGTTCCGGCCTGCCGGCGCTGGAACAGGCGGAGCGAGACATCGCGGCCGACCCCGAAGGGCCGCGGAGGGATCGGGCCGCACAGTCACTGGGCCGGACCGAGGGAGCGGACCAGGTGGTGCTGCTGGTGGTGAAGCAGAGCGCCCCCGGTCGTCCGCTCGAATCGACCGGGCTGCGGCTGTTCGTTCGCGATGGGCACAACGCCGCCTATGGACAACGGCCGCTGTCCCGCGAGGAAGGTTTTTCGGAAGCGGTCGACGCGCAGGTGACTGCCTTGCTCGCCACTGAAGAGCCGCGGACCCATGGCCCGGTGAGCCATTTTGCGAGCCATCCCTCCGAGGTGAAGTCCAGAGGGTCTCTGGGCTACGTGTTGCTGGGCGCGGGCGTGGGTCTGCTCGGCGGCGGGCTGCTCTTTGCACTCCAGGCGCAATCTCACGCAAACCAGTTCAAGGCCACCCCGCAGGTGGACGGGGTCCAGTCGCAGAAACTGGAGCGCTCGGGAAGGTCAGCGGCCCTGGCGGCAGATCTGCTCACCCTGGGAGGCCTCGGGGCCGTCATTCCCGGGGCGCTGTTGACTTTCAGTTCCGATGAATTGACACCGTCAGGCCTGCCCCCTAATGTCCGCGCCGAAACAAGTCCGGCCGGCAATCCTTAGAAAGTCTTTAGATTCCGGGTGGATGAGCAGCAAGGGGTCGGGGAGGGGAAATCCGGACACCACGATGTAGGTGCTAGGGCCTGCCTGAGGTAAAGGGGTCCGCATCGCGTTGTTCCAAGGACCGCGGGGTGGTCGACCGTGGAGGGGCCAGCACCAGAGATGACCACCATCGAAACCCTGTTCCTCGCCGTCTATTTCAGCGTGCTGAGCGTGCTTGCCGTTTACGGCTCGCACCGGTACCGGATGGCGTTTCTGTACTATCGGCACAAGTTCAAGCTGCCGACCCCGCGGGGGGTGCTTGCGCGTCTGCCCCGGGTCACGATTCAGCTTCCGGTCTTCAACGAGATGTACGTCGTCGAGCGGCTGATCGACGCGGTCTGCCGGATCGACTACCCGCGAGACCTGCTCGAGGTCCAGGTCCTCGACGACTCCACCGACGAGACCTGCGCGATCGCGCGCGCCTGCGTCGAGCGGAATCGGCAGAAGGGCCACAACGTGGTCTACGTGCACCGCGAGAACCGCTATGGCTTCAAGGCCGGTGCGCTCGAGCACGGACTGAAGCTGGCCCATGGCGAATACGTGGCGGTGTTCGACGCCGACTTCGTTCCCAGCCCGGACTTCCTCCAACGCACGGTGCCCTTCTTCGCCGACGACAAGGTGGGCATGGTCCAGGTCCGCTGGGGCCACCTCAACCGCGACTTCTCGATTCTCACCCAGGCGCAGTCGATCTTCCTCGATGGGCACTTCATCATCGAGCACACCGCGCGCCACCGCTCGGGCTGCTTCTTCAACTTCAATGGCACCGCGGGAATCTGGCGCAAGGCAACCATCGGCGATGCGGGGGGCTGGCAGCACGACACCCTCACCGAGGACCTCGACCTCTCTTATCGAGCGCAGCTCAAGGGCTGGCAGTTCATCTTCCTGCCCGAGGTGGTTTCTCCCGCCGAAGTTCCGGTGGACATGAACGCCTTCAAGAGCCAGCAGCACCGCTGGGCGAAGGGGTCGATCCAGACCGCGAAGAAGCTGCTCCCGACGATTCTGCGCAGCAACCTGCCGTTCGCCGTGAAGCGCGAGGCGTTCTTCCACCTCACCAACAACATGGCGTACCTGTTGATGGTGCTTCTCTCGGTGTTGATGCCGCTGTCGATGGTGGTGCGGTTCCAGCACGGGCTCTACGGAACCCTGTTCCTCGACCTGCCGTTCTGCATCACCGCGACGGCGTCAGTCTGTTTCTTCTACATCGCCTGTCAGCGCGAGCAGGGGCTGGGGTGGTGGGGCCGGTTGAAGTACCTGCCGTTCCTGATGAGCCTGGGCATTGGCCTCGCCATCAACAACGCCAAGGCGGTGGTCGAGGCGCTGCTCAACCAGCAGTCGGGCTTCACCCGGACCCCGAAGACCGGTTCCGAGGGGAAGTCGATTCGCGCGGTGAAGAGCAGCTACCGCGGACGAAAGAACTTCCTGCCGGTCATCGAGCTCACCTTCGGGCTCTACTTCACCGGCGCTGCCTGGTTCGCGGTGCAGAGCCGAATTTACACCTCGCTCCCGTTCCTGGTTCTGTTCCAGGTCGGCTTTCTCTACGTCGGGGTGATGAGCCTGGTGCAGGGAAGGTCGCGTGGGTCGAAGGTCCTTCCGGCGCCGGCGGTCGACGAGGTTTCAGAGACCACCAAGCGAGCGGCGTAGAGCCTTCGTTGCTGCGAGGCCAGGTTCGACATCACTGAACCTGGTTCGGGAGCAGGCTCCAGATCTTGAAGTCGTCAAACTAGACACCCGCACTTGCCGTCGATAGGCCCGCCCGACCCGCGGAGGAGATTGCCGATGGGCTCGAGTCGGAAAGGGTGAGCCGGAGCTGACCGTTCACCCAAACCTGTAACGACACCGGAGACGCGCCGGAAGTGGCAAGGGCGAGCGTCGAGAACTGGTCGAGCGAGGCGAGGCCGCTGCTGCCTTCGCCGAGGGAAGTGGAGGCTCCCGAGCGAATTCTTCGAACCTGCACATTCCGATTGGCAAGGAGCACTGCCACATAGCGGTCGTCAGATCCACGTTGAGTCCGAATCGCGAGGCCGGCCTCGGGGACGCCAAAGCTGAAGACGTTTGCCTCGACCTTGCAGTGGGCGCAGCTCACGCCGGAGGCGAGTGCGAGGTTCGCTCCATCCCGGTCAGAGACTGCCAGGTTTCGCGTCAGCCAGAGCCCCCGGCTCACCCCCCAGCTCGCACCGAGGTCCGTCGGTGAAGTACGTGAGAAGGAGTCGCTGAAAATCATAGGGGCCGCTGCGGCGGGGCCCGCATCGCTGGTGGCCGGGTCAACCCCTGGACCCGCATCGACGAAGCCCGCGTCGACAGGCGCGGTCGGTCCTTCCGCTGTCAACTTGAACGAGTCGAACCAAACTCCCGCTCGGTCGGTGGCGATTCCCGCGTAGCCCGAAGCGTCCAGTGCTGCGCTCGAGCTGTCCACCACGGACAGCTTCACCGCCCCATCAACAAAACCGGTGAGCGTGACGGGATTTGAACCCGATGCTGAAAAAGCCAATCGAACCGGCACATCGAGTGCGGTGATTCCGCTGGAGACGTCGGCGAGAACAGATTTGGTTCCACCCCGGATCCGGCGAGCCTGCACGTGGCCATTGCTCAAGAGCGCAAAGTCATACCGGTCCACGCTCGACGGGGTCGGCGATCGCAGGAACACCGAAGCCTCGGGAACTCCGTAGCTGACCACCGTCGCCTCCACCTGACAGTTGCGGCAACTGGCTCTGCTCTCGGTGGCCTGGTCCTCTCCATCCAGGTCCGAGATTCCTTGCTCAGGGGTCAACCAGAGTCCCTGAACGATGGACCAGCTGGAATTCAAGCCCGCCTGAGTTCCGGAAAACTCGTCGGCAAGCCGGTGGACGGGCGGGTGGAATCGAAGACCCGCACCGCCAGCTGCGGGCTCCATTCGCCGGCGGCGTATCGCCACCACTGAAAGTAGACATCGTGTTGGGTCGAACCGGTGAGCGCCGAGGCGGGAGTCTCGATCGAGTAGGTGAGGGCGACGTCCATTCCTGAAGCCAGCAGGTCCGCGGTGTCGGCGTGGGCGGGGTTGTCCTGAATCGGCGCGTAATAGGACCAGCTGTCTCCATCGTCGTTGCTGCGCCAGAAGCCGAGTCCGCGACCGGCCCCGCCTTGCTGTTGAACCGCGAGCAGATAGGTGGACGCCGTCCCCGACTCCAGGCGGACCAGGTGGCGCTGCGCCGGCAAGGTGAGCGCGTTGCCAGAGCCCACCGGCATCAGGGGGCTCGAGGAACCTGCCGCGGCGCAGAACAGGGCCAGAAACACGGGTGCAGTCATCGCTCGCGACCTCCCACCTCACCTCACGGTGGGGCGGGCTCGCTTGGCATAAAAGTATCCATGTACTCCGCGTCCTCGGTACCTGGGTCGGTCGGCCTGGGCCGCCTTTCAGGGCAGCGGGTGTCGCTCGAGGATCAAGGTGTTGTCGACGTGGGGATCTCCGGCGACCAGCTTGGCGTGGATTCTCGCGTGGCTGACGAAGAGCGTTTTCCCCTGCAGTGCGGCGTCAGCGAAGAAGCCCACCGCCCCTTCGGTCCGCAGCGCCGGGAGCAGCTTCCAGGTCGGGCTGCGCTGGGCGAACTTGAGGTCGCCATTGGTGGCGTCCTGGTAGACGACGAATACATCTCCTGCCGTGGGGCCGAAGACGAGCGAGCTGTCCGTCCCCACCCAGGCGCTCTGGCCTGACCCGGTGGGTCCGGTGCCGGGGTCGATCACCTCTGGCGTCGCGGTCGCCCCCAGGTCGGGAGTGTAGAGATACTTCAGCTTCCGCGACGAATAGGAGTGGTAGCTCACCCCCAGCTTGCCGGTGCCCGGCTCGACCTTGATGTCCGGGAAGTAGCCGGTGTCTCCGTCGGTATCGAGCAGGTGAACGGGCCCCACCGTGCCCTGGGCGCCGATGTGGATGCCGGCGAGCTGACCCCGATAGACGCCTGGCTTGCCGGTCACCGGAACCCGCTGCTGGAAGACGATGTTCGCGTCCTTACCCTTGAAGGTGAGGGCGGTGAACAGTCCCGTCCCGTCGATCAGGTCATTGAGGTCGGGCGGGTTGAACTTCGCGGCACAGGCCGGGATGCCACTGACGCTGACGCAAGTATCGGTGGAGGCGCAGCCGATGCACCCGGTGGTGGCCGGGTAGCAGGAGGCACCCGCGCCGGCGTTGGCGCAGACCTGGGTGCAGCCGTCGCACACCGGCGGAGGCCGCGCCTGGCAGTCGAGCGTCTTGATGTTCCACTCCGATGCGCCCGGAGAGGACGAGGTGGCGCGCGCGAACTTGAGGGCGGTGATGTACTTCTTGTCCACCGCCGCCACCGAACCCGGGCAGCTGGAGGCGTCGAAGCCGCTGTTGCCCGCGCGCTGAAAGTAGCTGATGCCGGGGTAGCCGTCAGAATCGATGTCGATCGAAGTGTAGAGCCCGAGATCGCCCGAGGCGCCGTCGATGCGATAGGTGGCCCAGGTGCCGTCCGGTCCGCGCGACGCGAGCTTGAGGTCGCCGTGGGTGACGTCGTAATAGCTGACGAAGGCCTTGTCGCCCTTGACCGCCACGTCGGTGTAGCGGCCGACGTCGTCACCCGGGTCGACGATTCCCCCGCGCGATCCGGAAGGGCCGTACTTGGCAATCCCCGCGGGAACGCCATCGACATAGTCGCGGCGCACCATTTGCCCGTCGGCGCCGTAGCGCAGCACCACCAGATCGCCGTACTGGCCGTCGTACGCGGAGACGAGCACCTCATTCTTCGCCGGGTCGGCAGCGATCGCCGAGAAGCGGCCGAGGTCTTCAGAGCTCAGCCCGGGCAGCTCGGCACAAACGCACTTCACCTCGGGCAGGTTGCAGCCGTCCCAGATGTTGCGGCTGTCCTTGAAGGTGGCGATGAAACCGGGGGCACAGCTCATCGGGCAGGCCGCTTCGGTTCGCCCCGTGGGAGTGGTGTAATCCTGGCAACGGTTGATCGACGGGACGCAAGCTTTGCCCGCCTCGCAGCTGCCGCCACAGGGAAGATCGGCCAGACATTCGCCTTGAAAGCAGCTCTGTCCGGCCGGGCAGTCGCCCAGCGCTGCACAGACCTTGAAGCGGCAACGCTTCTCCACCGTGCCTGGGGTGGCGTAGTGGTCGTCGAAGACCTCGCAGACCTGGTCGCCCTTGTCGCCGCAATCCGCGTCGATGTTGCAGGACAACCATTTGTCGTGACAGGTCTTGATGTCCGCCGGGCAAGTCTCGCCGGGACAGCAGTCTGCCTCGGTGGTGCATTTGCGGTCGGCGAAGACGCAGCAGGTGAGGTTGGGGCGGTCCTTCACCGCGCTGCAGGCGTAGTGGTCTCCGCACTCCGAGTTGAGGCCGCAGGAGTCGGGGTGCCCGGGCTCGAGCAAATCCACCCCGATGCAGACGTCCTTGGAGACCAGGTGGTTGTCGCTGCAGCGGCAGCCGACCACGGGGAACAGGCAGAGCAGGGCCAGCGTGAGACCGGCGCGGGATGCAGACATCGGTGCGACCTCGGGTTCAGGAAGCCGCGAGCCAAGCCCGGGCCAGATGTATGCAGGATACCTCTACTGAGCGCAGCGGGGACAGCTTCGGTACGGACGACAGCTCAGGGTTCTCTTCCGGCATCTCGGGGACTCGACGACTCGCGCAGCAGCCGCTGGGTCACCCTCACCGGGGTGGGGCCGCGCGGAGGAGATCGGCAGCTGTCATCGATCGCTGCGCTCGCGGTCGAACGAAGCGTCAACCCTGCGTCATCACAGCCGATCACCTCGGTGGGGAAGGCCACCGGGCAAAGGTGACCCGCCGAATTGTACACCTCGGCCTGGGTCGACCCGATGAAGCCCTCTGCGGACCGCTGCAAAGAAATTCGGACTCCAGATTCGGGGGGACGGCCGCCGTCGTCCCCGCCTGCGTCAGAGGTCGGTCGAGTGAGGGTGAAGTCGAGGGTGCCTCCGTCATCGACGCCGCGATAGCGGAAGGCGGGGCTCTCGTTGTGGACATAGGCACCCGAGAGGTTCCCGCCGCAGCCGTCGGGGATACGCACCGGGGCAGGCGCCCGGGAGGCGGCGCCGGAAACGGGGAGGCGGTTGGGGGCGCAACCGGCGGCCGCGGCGAGGAGGCAGAGGAAGGTGCAGGGAGCAGAAAGGAGTCGCATCAGCGCCCGCGGGCACTTCAGCCTACCTCGGGTTTGACCCTCTCACTTCAAACTTCTACCCTGACCCCATGAACTCCCGTGCTGTGGTCGCGTTGGCCACCTTGCTGCTCCTGCCGGCGCTGGAAGCGAGGGCGCAAATCGACGACCTGCTCACCCCGCTGCCGACGACCAAGGTTCGCGAGAAGAAGAAGGGCGATCCCCGTCCGTTGTCGGTGAAGGGCCGGGCCGGGGCGAAGTCCGAGCTGAGCGTCCGGATCGCCGAGGGCGTTCGCGGCGCGCGCCTGTCAATCGACAACCATGAGATGGGGTTGCTTCCGGGAAAGGTGCAGCAGGTCGCTCCAGGCGAGCACGTGGTGACGGTGACCCGGGCGGGTTACGCGGATTTTGTCCGCAAGGTGACGGTGGGCCCTGGCCACCCCAACGCGTTGACGGTCAAGCTGGAGCCTGTCGCCGGCTTCCTCTCGATCAGCGCCGAGGGGGGGACAGCCCGGGTGCTGGTGGACGGAAAGACGGTCGGGTTCACCCCGGTAGCGGACCTGGTGCTCGCGCCGGGGACGCATCAGGTGTCAGTGCGTCAGGAAGGCTTCCAGACCGAGGAGCGGGTGGTCGCGATCCGGCTCGGGCGGGAGCAGGCCGTCGCGGTGAAGCTGGTCCCGCTGGTATCGGTCGCCGCGCGGCCGGAGAAGATCCAGCTGGCGCCTCCGCTCGAGCTCCATCCCCCGCCCACAGCGCCGGTGTCGGGGACGGTGGAGCGGGCCACGCCTCTGCATCAGCGCTGGTACGTGTGGGCGGGCGCGGGGGCGGTGGTCGCAGCCGTGGTGGTGGGTGCGGCAGCGTCGTCGGCCAGCCACGCCCATGCGGTGCGACCGTTCGATCCGGCCACCGAGGTGTGCCGGGGCCAGTGCGATCAGTGCATCGGGCCGGCCTGTTCCGCGGCGCGCTGAGCGCGGTTCTCAGTCGAACAGGGCGGCGACGAACTCCTTGGGGTCGAAGGGCCGCAAGTCGGCGATCTTCTCGCCCACTCCCACCCATTGCACCGGCAGCTTGAGCTCGTCGCAGATGCCGATGATCACCCCGCCCTTGGCGGTGCCGTCGAGCTTGGTGAGGGCGATCGCGGTCACCCCCACCGCTTCATGGAACTGCTTCGCCTGCTGAATCGCGTTCTGGCCGTTGGTGGAGTCGAGCACCAGCAGCACCTCGTGGGGCGCGCCCGGCAGCGCCTTGTCCATCACCCGCTTCACCTTGCGCAGCTCTTCCATCAGTGGGGTCTGGGTATGGAGCCGGCCGGCGGTATCGGCGAGCACCAGCGTGGTGCCGTCCTGACGCGCCTGCCGGATGGCGTCGAAGATGACCGCGGCGGGGTCAGAGTCTTCCTTTCCTTTCACCAGCTGCGCGCCGGCGCGGGTGGCCCAGACCTCGAGCTGCTCGGCGGCGGCGGCGCGAAAAGTATCGCCTGCAGCCAAGGTCACCTTTTGACCCGCGGCGGTGGACTTGGCAGCGAGCTTGCCGATGGTGGTGGTCTTGCCCGAGCCGTTGACTCCCACCACCATCACCACGTGCGGTGGCCCTCCGCCTTCGAGGCTCTTCGGGCGGGGCAGGTCGACGATCCGCTCGACCTCGGTGCGAATCACCGCCTTGATCTTGTCCGCGCTGGAGAGCTCGTTGCGCTTGACGTTGTCCCGGGCGGCCTCGACCAACCGGGACGCGGTGCGCACGCCGATGTCCGCCGCGAAAAGAATTTCCTCCAGCTCACCGAGCAACGCCTCGTCGACCTGGCGCGGGGGTCCGCCGAGGAACGAGTTGAGCTTCGACATGAAGCCCTGGGTGCGGGTCTTGTCCAGGCCTTGAGAGAGGGTTTGTCCCGATTGGGCCGCGACCCGGCGAGCCTCTTCGGCAGCGGTTTCGCGGGCGCGGGCGGCCTCGGCTTCGCGGGCGGCGGTGGCGGCTTCGGCCGAAAGTCGCTCGGACTCTTGCCGCTCGCGAAGATGACGCTCCTTCTCTTCGGCTTCGGCGGCCTTTCGCGCGCGGTACTCGGCCCGCTTGGCTTCCTGTTCCTGTTCTTTCAGTCCGCGGGCTTCGGCCTCGAGCTGGGCCCTGCGGGGGGCATCGGCAGTGGAGCGAGCGGCATCGGCGAGCTCGCGCCTGCGGACCGCGAGCTCGTCGGCGACCTTGTGGGCCGACTCTGCCTCGTGCTTGCGCGCCGCCTCTGCCTCGGAGGGGGGGAGCTCGATCTTCAGCTGCGGCGTTTCGGCGGGAAGCTCGGGAACCTGGGGCAGCTGCAGGGCCAGCCGCCGATTCCTGGACCGGAGGATCAGGAAAATGATCAGCGCGAGGATGACCAGCGCGACCGCGATCAGCAGGTAAGGCGCGTAGGGCCCGGCCAGGCCCTGGATCGACTCCCACGGGGTGGGCGCAGGGCTGGGAACCGGAGCGGGGGAGGGCGCCTGCGAGAGCCACACAGCGGTCGAGTCGGGCGACAACGTCATGGCTGACCGCATACAACAACCCGCTCTCGGATGCCCACCGTTCGTGCTGGCGGCGCCGGAGCGGACGGCTCTATAAGCCCCGATCGAGATGACGCGCTCCCAACTTCTGCCCCCTCTGGTCGCCACGCTGTTGTTCCTCGCGCTTCTGCCCGCCTGCATCGTCGAGGCGCCGGGCGGAGAGAAGCAGGGCGTGAAGCGGGGCCAGACGGTGGTCTCCAATGCACCGCCCTTGACGGTCACGCCGGGCGCGAACCTCGAGGACAAGATCGAGCTGGTCAGCGCCACCTTCACCCCGGGACGGGCACTTCCGGGCGAGGCGGTGAAGGTAGCGGTGCAGTTCCGGGTGCTCGAGCCCCTCGAGGCCGACTACACGGTGTTCGTTCACCTCGAGGACGTCGACGGCCGCGCCGAGCGGATGAACATCGACCACAAGCCCGTGCAGGGCACCTACCCGACTCCGCAGTGGAAGAAGGGCGAAGTGGTGAAGGACGAGTTCAACCTCGTCGTTCCTCCCGGGGGCGCGAGCCGGGGGCTCAATATCTACCTGGGCCTCTGGGACGCTGCCGCCGACACCCGGTTGAAGCTGAAGAACACCGACAAGGTGAAGAGCGACGGCAACAACCGCATCCTGATCGCGACTCTGCCGATCGGGATGTGAGCGGGGCAGGTCACTGGCTCAATAGAGACTTGCCAGGGTCATTGGCCACTGGGATGCCTTGTGGTGTCGCCGAAGCTTTGCAGCGTCAGGCTTCACTCCACCGAAATAGGCGATGATCCCTTCTGCCGCGTTGTCGGCGAACGCTCGGTACCAGCCGTGGTCCGCGCCAACGCCGCGCACCACGTCCTTCGCCGCAAGTGCCGGCTTCACGATGACCTCTGGACCCGCTCGGAGAGAGCAACCGGCGAAAGCTTTCGCTGCCTTGAAACGTGACGCGGGTACGGTCTTCAGCACGACAACGGAGAAGAGCGCGGAGAAGGCGGTTGGGGGGAAGCGTCCGGTGCGAACGAGCTCGCCCGCCGCATCGAGAAGCTGGCAGGCCGAACGAGGATGGATGCTGGCGAGCCAGCGATCTCCCGCCACGTCGGCAGCGAGGGCAGAGGCCATGGCTTCAAGGATGACCGATAGCGCCGGTCCCGCCTCTTGCTGGAGTCGCTGCTCGGCAGCGGTTGGGCTGCGGTTGGAAAGTACGCGAAGGTAACGCGCTGACCACCCTGCTTAGGGTTCAGGCTTGGAGCGACTCGTGAGGTCTGATTTCGGTGCCATCTCGTTCAAGTTAGTTCGGCTACCCAGGGGTCATGGGACATAAATTCAAAACCCTCCAGGCTGCACTTGCTACCTTGAGGTCACGGCGTTGGTCTTTTGGGAGTTCGGTACGACAAGTCAGATCTTCTTCGAGCAGTACGCGAAGCTGCTCGTTCTCTTACACGCGGCGAGTGCCATCGTCCTGGTGGGTTCGAGCACCCATCACTCGCTCGTTGCGTTGGGCTACCTCCGCGGTCGCTACAAGGTGAGGCTCGGTCGCATCTATGCGGCGGTCGTGGCGGTCGCTTACGGAACGACATTCCTGCTCGGTAGCCTTGCCTATCCCACGTATCGCTACCGCGTTCGTGGGCTCTATCTGGACCGGCATGCCGTCTGGGCGTCGAACCTGTTCGACATCAAGGAAAATTTCGCAACCATTGGCTTGCCGCTCGCGATCGGTGCTTTCTGTCTCAGCAGGGTGATGGACCCGAAGGAGGACCGGCCGATGCTCCCCGGCTATTGCCTGCTCGTGTTCGCGATGACTGCGATTGTCTGGTTCAACGTCATCGCGGGACTTCTCATCACCCTGGCGAAGGGAGTGTAGAGGTGGACCGAAAACAGGCGTTGTATGTTGCGACCTTCGCCGGGGTGATTGCCTCTTGCCTGGTCTATGTTCTTCCAGCGTTCAGCCCGACCCGGGTCTTCTGGTACTATCCTCTCGAGCATCGCTGGGCGTTCGAACTGAAGCCGAGCGCACTCGCGATGGATTGGTATGGCCGCACCCTCCTTGCCGTCGTTGCCTCTTTTTTTTCTTTCGCGTTCACATTCGTCATCAGTCGTCGGTTGAAGCCTCTGGCGTCGTCGAGGGGGTTCCACCTCTGGGTAGGTTGGGCGGCTTCAGCGCTGCTGATCGCCCTGTCGCTCTACGCGTACCAGCTGCTCAATCGCAATCCGGTGCCCGAGCCGCTCCCCGCGGGGTACGTGCCCAAGTAACCAACTGGAGCAACCCCATCCCTCAGTTCCCTTTGGCGGTCGAACGCTTTCCAATCACTCCGTAGCGTTTGAGTTTGCGGTAAAGCGTGGCGGCGCCAATCCGAAGTTGCGCAGCGGCGTGGGTTTGATTCCCCTCGTTGAGGTTCAGCACGGCGAGGATGTATTCCTTCTCGACCTCCTCCAGGGAGCGCACGCTGCCCACCGTGGGAGCGATCTTGAGCACCCGGCGGACCTCGTCGGGCAAGTCCTCGAGTTCCACCTGGCCGGCGTGGGTGATCGCGATCGCCCGCTCCATCACGTTCTCCAGCTCACGGACGTTGCCGGGCCAATCATAGCGCAGCAGCTGGTCTGCGGCGGCCGGTGAAAGGCCTGAGGCCTTGCGCTTCATTCGCAGCGCAGCATTGGCGAGGAGCACCCGGGCCAGCGGGAGAATGTCGTCCTTGCGCTCTCGAAGGGGAGGCACGTTCAGCTCGACCACCTTGAGGCGATAGTAAAGGTCTTGCCGGAAGAGTCCTTCGGCGATCAAGCGGGGGAGGTCCTTGTTGGTGGCGGCCACCACGCGCACGTCGACCCGCCTGTTCTTGTTCTCGCCGACCCGGCGAATCTCCCGCTCCTGCAACGCGCGGAGCAGCTTCACCTGCATTCCCAGGGGCACCTCGCCGACCTCGTCGAGCAGGAGGGTTCCGTTGCTTGCCGCTTCGAACAACCCGTGGCGCTCGCTGGTGGCTCCGGTGAAGGCCCCCCGGGCGTGACCGAAGAGCTCGCTTTCGAGGAGCGTCTCGGTGATGGCTCCGCAGTTGACCGCGATGAAGGGCCCAACCGCGCGTGCCGATTCCTCGTGGAGCAGCCGCGCGAAGCGCTCCTTTCCGGAGCCGCTCTCTCCGGTGATCAGCACCGTGGTGTCGAACCGGGCCACGCGCTTGGCAAGCTCGACCAGACTCCGCATCTGCTTGCTTCGGCTGATGATCCCCAGCGGCTCATCCACCTCGGGGGCCGCGCGCTCGAGCGCTCGCTGATGCCCCCGCAGCCTCATCTCGGCCTCCTTCAGGGTCTCGGTCACCCGGTGAAGGGACACGTCGAGCGCATCCTTGAGGCGGTTGGGCTTGAAGAAATGAAGCTCGGGGGCGCGGCCAGGTCCCCACTCCTCGGCAGTGCGACCCGAGAGATGGCAGGCGACGTCGCCCTTGCCGACGCAGCGGCTCTCGAGGACGTAAATCTCCTTGCCGTCGATCCGGCTGAGGTAGCCACTGGTCAGGCCGCAGATCGTCCAGCAGACGGCGTCATCGGAACGCCCGAAGTTGAGCAGGTTCTGCTCGGCTTCATAGGAAGAGACGAGCGTCACCCCTTCCTTCGAGTTGATTCCCTTGTTCCCGGGTTCAACCCGGAAAAGCCCCTCGAGCGCGTGAAGGCGAGTGCCGGCCCGACGCAGGTCGTCGTCGCTGTCCCAGTTGAACTGCTTCTGAATCGCCTCGGCCATGTGCCAGCCATGGGCAAAGCCGAACTGGGTGAGCACCGTCCGGGTGGCGGTGAGGCCGAAGTTGTCGACCAGGTACTTGCGCAACAAGCCCATCGCCACCGCATCGAGGACCAGAGCGCGCTGTCCCGCGAAGCGGATCACCCCCCCTTCGGGGTCGAGCTCGAGCAGCTCCTTGTGGAAAAGATCGTCGGCTTTCATCGGCAGGGACTTTTACATCGTTTTGAACATGCACCCAGTCATTTTGAACGGCTTCTTGCGCGGGGACAGTCCAAGCACCTGAATTCAGGTTACCCTTGGCTGGCCTGACAGTTGCCATACTCCCCCGCATGATTCCAAAATGTCGATGGTCGTCCGTGGCGCTGGTGCTCTTGCCCCTCGCCGCCCAGGCGGAGGCCAGCCTCAAGCTCGAGCCAGGTGTGTCCGTTCCGCTCTCGGCGCCGCAATCCCAGATTTATGGCGTCGGAGCTTCCCAGACGCTCAAGGGACTCTTCGGCATCACCCGCTATCTCGATGTCGGGCCGGCGGCGTCGTTCACGATGCTTTCGCCTGTGGTTCGTGGGACGGAATCGGGGGTGGTGTGGGGCCTGGGCGGAGGGCTGCGCCTGAAGCGACCCCATGACGAGACCGACTTTGGAGGCGTCTCTCCCTGGCTCGATGCCGATCTCCTCTACATCCGCACCGGTCCGCTGAACCGGGCAGGCTTCGACGCCGCCCTCGGGCTCGCGGTGCCGCTCGGAGACTCGCGCGCCTTCTGGCTTGGCCCCTTCGTGCGCTACCTCCAGGTCCTTCAGCCGGACCGCGCCGGGTTCGACAACAGCGACGCCAAGATTCTCACCGTGGGGCTCAGCCTCGAGATCGGGGGCGGAGCGGAGCGAAAGCCGGACCCAGTGGCCGCCGCCGCGCCGGCCGAGGTTCGTACCGTCACCCGGGACGTGATCTCCTGCCCGGACAAGGATGGAGACAGCATCCCCGACACCATTGACCTCTGTCCCGAGGTGAAGGGGCTGCTCGAGAACTCGGGCTGCCCGGCCTACAAGAAAGTGGTGGTGAAGAAGGACAAGCTCGAGCTGAAGGAGAAGCTCTACTTCGCCTGGAACCAGGCAAAGCTCGAGGAGGCGTCGTTCCCGGTGCTTGATGAGGTCGTTCAGGCCTTGAACGACAACAAGGGCTTCCGGGTCCAGGTCGAGGGCCACACCGACTCTTCCGGGACCGACGAAGGCAACCAGCCGTTGTCCGAGAGACGCGCCGCAGCCGTGCTCCAGTACCTCACCGCGCATGGCGTCTCGAAGGACCGCCTCGTCTCGAAGGGCTTCAGCTCATCGGTGCCCATCGACACCAACGCCACCGTGGCCGGGCGTGAAAACAACCGTCGGGTGGAGTTCGTCGTCCATTTCATCATCGTCAACCCTGAGAGTGCCAAATGAGACACCTGAAGCTGGGTTCGGTCGTCCTCCTCCTGTCTGTTCTGTCAGCTTGTGGCCGCCAGGTGGTCGAATTCGAGATCGACGCCGGTCAGGTGCCGGACGGAGGACAGCCGGTGACGCCGGTTCCCGATTCGGGACCGGTGACCCCTGACGCAGGACCTGTTCCCGATGCGGGACCTGTTCCTGATGCGGGACCTGTTTCTGATGCAGGTGTTCTGGTGGCTCCGACGGTGACTGCGACCGTGCCACATGACAGGACCACAGGCGTCGCCCTCAACACCTCGGTGAGCGCTACCTTCAGCAAGCCGATGGATCCGACCACCCTCAACGGGGTCAGCTTCAACGTCAACGATGGCCAGAACGACGTTGCCGGTGCGCTCAACTATGACGCCCCTTCCCAGACGGTCACCTTTGTCCCTGCGGCGCCCCTGACCGCAGATCTGCTCTACACGGCCACCATCACCCTCGACGCCAAGGATACCGACGGGCTCTCGCTGATGGCTGACTTCAGCTGGACCTTCACCACCGCCCCAGACGCCTTGCCTCCGACGGTGAAGTCGGTGACGCCGCTCAACCTCGCCAGCAA
Source organism: Myxococcales bacterium (assembly GCA_043755105.1). Taxonomy (GTDB): domain Bacteria; phylum Myxococcota; class Myxococcia; order Myxococcales; family Myxococcaceae; genus JAYUUC01. Next base: position 857 of record JAYUUC010000238.1, on the reverse strand, counting down.
CGTGTCGATCACCAAGCGGCCGACCGCGACCTTCAGCAAGGCGATGAACCCCGCGACGATCAACGCGCTCACCTTCACGCTGAAGCAGGGGATTACCCCGATAACTGGCCTGGTGACGTTCAACGCGGCGACGAACACCGCGACCTTCGCGCCGAGCGCGCCGCTGAGTACCGGCCTGGTCTACGCCGCCACCCTCACCACCGGGGCGAAGGACACCGGCAACACTGCCTTGGCCGCAGATTACCTCTGGACCTTCACCACCTCGGCCTGCGGTCAGGGGCCGGTGGTGCTTGGCTCTGCCGGCAACTTCGTGGTCCTCGCAGGTTCGACCGTTACCAACACCGGTCCCTCATCGGTGACGGGGGACCTCGGGGTCAGTCCCGGCACCGCGGTCACGGGCTTTCCTCCCGGCAAGCTGGTGGGCTCGAAGCACAGCGGAGACCCGACCTCGGCACAGGGGGTGGCCGATCTCACCACCGCCTACAACGACGCCAAGGGCCGGACGCTGTGCCCGGTGAGCAAGAGTGGCAACCTCGGTGGGCAGACGCTCGCGCCCGGCCTTTACTAGTCGACTTCGGACCTGGCGATCTCTTCGGGCGATCTCACCCTCGATGCGCAGGGCGACCCCGACGCGGTGTTCATCTTTCAGATGGCCAGCACGCTGACCACCACCGCTGGCCGGCAGGTCATTCTTGTCAACCGCGCCAAGGCGGCCAACGTCTACTGGCAGGTGGGCACCTCCGCCACGCTCGGAACGACGAGTGCCTTCAAGGGGACGCTCATGGCGGACCAGGCGATCACCCTCAACACCGGGGCCACCTTGACCGGTCGCGCCCTGGCCAGAATTGCGGCGGTGA
>JAYUUC010000237.1:0-6127 GCA_043755105.1 Myxococcales bacterium | reverse complement strand
TCAAGAAGGCGATCGAAACGTCGTTGCGGTCGCTCTACGTGATTGCGATTTCGCTGATCGTCCTCGCCTTGATTCTCTTCGTCGTCGAGAGGCTGGCTTCGCATCGGCGCACGGTGGCGGAGATGACTCCCCGCGATGGTCTGCTAATTGGCCTCTGTCAGGCGGTGGCCTTGATTCCCGGGTCGTCGCGTTCGGGGACCACGCTCACCGGCGGGCTCGCGCTCGGGCTGAAGCGGGAAGATGCCGCCCGCTACTCGTTCCTTCTCTCGGTGCCAGCCACTGGGCTCGCCGGGTTGTTCGAGCTCAAGCACCTGGTTCAAGCCCAGGAGCGGCCTTCGACTGCAGCGTTGCTGGTAGGGACGCTGGTGGCGTTTGGCTCGGGCATGGCGGCGATCGCCGGGTTGCTCCGCTTTCTGCGTTCGCGCTCCACCCTGGTGTTTGTGGTCTACCGGGTGGCGCTGGGTTTGGCCCTGTTGGTGGCGCTGAACCGTGGCGTCCTTCAGCCCCGCTCGGGATTGGAGAACCTCGACCCCCACTCCCCCGCCGAGAAGACCCCGGTGCAGAAGCAGGTCACGGACTAGGGCGATGGAGGTGCCGTTTTCTCAGTTGAAGAGGGTGCTCGAGGCACGGCCGGGTCGAGCCTTGGCCCTGCCTTTTCGGGCGCTCCGCGAGTCGGCGGTGCTGGTGCCGCTGTTGATGCGCAAGGGAGAGGCCCACGTCCTCTTCACCCGGCGGCCGCTCACCCTGCGTCAACATGCGGGGCAAATTTCCTTTCCCGGAGGGTCCCGCGATCCCAGTGACCCGACGCCCCTGCACACCGCGCTTCGCGAGTCCGAAGAGGAACTCGGCATACCTCCCTCGCAAGTCGCGGTGCTGGGAAGGCTGGACGAGATTCCCACCCTCACCCACTTTCGGATCGCGCCGTTCGTCGGTGTGATTCCCGACCAGTTGGCCTACGTTCCTTCGGTCGACGAGGTCGAAGAAGTGATCGAAGTGCCGCTCACCCGGCTGCTGGACCCTGCCATTCACCGCGCGGAAAAGAAGACCTTCCAGGGCGTCGAGTACGACCTTCATTTCTACCACCACGGCCCTCACGTCATCTGGGGCGCCACCGGGAGCATCGTCTGCGACCTGCTTCAGCGCATGCGCGACCTGCCCCCTGTCTGAGTCCCACCGGAGCTTGCCGATGAGCCGAAAGAACGACCGCCGCACCAGCAAGGATACCGCCGCCCGCGGAGCGCTCGGGTCTCCCCGGCTCTACCCGGTGATCATCGCCGGCGGCTCGGGCACCCGCTTCTGGCCGCTGTCGCGACAATCTCGCCCGAAGCAGTTCCTCGCACTCGCGACCCAGGCGCCGTTGATCTCCGACACCGCGGAAAGGCTTTCAGGCCTCGCCGGCATCGACGACACCTTCGTGGTCTGCGGAAAGGCCCACGCGGCCGCTGCGTCCAGGCTGGTGAAGGGGTTGCCGAAGGCGAACCTGCTCGTCGAACCGGCGGCGAGAAATACCGCTCCGGCGATCGGCCTCGCCGCCGCGCAGGTGTTCGCGCGAGATCCCCACGGGCTGCTCGCGGTCCTTCCTTCAGACCAGCACGTCGCCGATGTACTCGGCTTCGAGGCCGCGCTCGCCAAGGCCGCCGAGGTCGCCGCCACCGGTCAGATCGTCACCCTGGGCATCGCGCCAACCCGACCCGAAACGGGCTACGGGTACATCAAGGTGGGGAAGTCGCTGGGCAGCGGCGCTTCCACGGTCGACGCCTTCGTGGAGAAGCCGGACGAGAAGACGGCCCGGCGTTACCTCAAGGCCGGCAACTATTTATGGAACGCGGGCATCTTCGTGTTCCAGGCGTCGGTGATGCTGGAAGCGATTGCCGAGCACATGCCCGAGCTGTCCAAAGGCCTGGACCTGATTCGCGCCGCGATCGGCACCGCGAAGTATTCCTCGGTGCTGAACAAGGTCTTTCCCACCCTGCCCTCGGTATCGATCGACTATGGCGTGGCGGAGCGCGCGAGCAACATCGCGGTGGTCCCAGGAGACTTCGGCTGGTCGGACGTGGGCGCGTTCAACGCGCTCCCCGAGGTGCGGCAGGCCGACGAGCGGGGCAACGTGGTCTGCGGCGAAGGCGCGCTGGTGATTGACTGCGACGACTGCGTCATCTGGGCCGACCGCCGCCCGCTCGCGGTGGTGGGGCTCTCGAAGGTGGTAGTGGTCGACTCCGGCGACGCGGTGCTGGTGCTCCCGGCGGAGAAGAGTCAGGACGTGCGCAAGGTGGTGGAAGCGCTCAAGGCCCGGAAGCTCGACCGCTACCTCTGAGCGGTGGCGAAGACCGCCCCTTCGCAACTCAGCGAAGTCGTCAGCGGCCCCGGGCAGGCACTCAGGTTCGGCGAGCCATCAATCAAGTCGAAGGCCTTCCGGCGGCGGACCCACGTACCGGGCGCGGGGGCGGAGCATGAATCCCTGGGCCCGCTGCTCGAGCGCGTGGGCAATCCACCCGGCGGTTCGTCCCAGCGCGAACAGCCCAGCCGCACTGCCGGGCGGAAGTCGGAGCACGCTGGAGACAGCCACCAGCCCGGCGTCCAGGGCAGGTGGCTCCCCGCCCGCCCTGGCCACCGCGTCGACCACCGCGTTGAGAAGTGCGCTCCGGGGCGTTGGAGGGAGCCGCCGGGCCAGCCTCACCAGGTGGAGGCCACGGGGATCGCCCTGAGGATAGAGCGTATGGCCGAAGCCGGGAATCACCTCGCCCCGCGAGAGCCGGCCACCGGTGACCGCAGCCGCCTGGCGCGGCGATCGGACCTGATCGAGCAGTTCTTCGAGCCGATTGGGGGAGTCTCCGTGGCGGGAACCGGACATCGTCCCCAGTGCGGCGCTCACGCAAGAGAAGAGGTCCGCTCCGGCCGACGATGCCACCCTGGACGTGAAGGACGACGCATTGAGCTCGTGGTCCGCACAGAGGACGAGGACCTGGTTGATCAACGCGACCTCGGCAGCAGCCGAGACTCCCAGCGCCCCCGCTGCGGCGTCGGCCACCGACCGCGCCCGCTGGGCAGCCTTGAAACGCGCCGGGTCGGAACACAGGCAGAGCGCCGCAGCGAGCGTTCTAATCAGCGCTCGGCCCGCGTCGAGCTCGTCCTCCGGCGGAAGGAGCCGGGGGAGGGTTTGCGCGATGATCGGGACCAGCACCGAGAAGACCCGGAACGGTGAAGCTCCACTTGCAAGCTGCAGCTCGCGCACGCCCAGCTTGAAGGGCGCAGGCCATGGCAAGCGAGGAGGCGCCCCCCGCCAGAGCCACTCCGCGACCGACTCGAACGGCTCGCCCCGGGCCGCGAGCGACACCGCCAGCCGGCCCCGGTACGAGGGTCCGTCAGGGGTGATGCCCGTGAGGGACGACTCGAGCACCGGTTCTCCCCAACGCATCGCAGCCGCTGCGACCGGTGCGTGACCGGAGCGTGCGTCGTGGCGGGTGCGCAGGCGGAGCAGGTCCTCGTGGAGGTAGAGGTGCTGGCCTCCTCCCACGGGCCTAAGGCGGCGAATCCTTCCGCGGCTCACGTAGGCGTAGAGCGTCTGTCTCTTGATGCCCAGCAACGCCACCGCAGCGGCGGCGTTCAGGTAGCCAGGTTGATTGTTGAATCCACGTTGATCAACTCGGAGCACGGGCGCATTTCTATCACCAGGAGGAATGAGACAATGAACGTCAATGGACTCGAAGGTGTGGTGGCGGCAGAGACGCGCTTGAGTGATGTGGACGGTGAACGCGGAAGACTGGTGCTGGTCGGCCATGACGTGGAGCACCTCGCCGGGTCGAGTTCGTTCGAGGCTGCGGCGGCGCTGTTTCTCGGCGGCAACGAGGCCGGGGTCCGGGCGGCGCTGGGACGGGCGCGGGTGGCGGCGTTCGAGCGGCTTGCTTCGCTCTCGGGGGCGCTCTCCGCCGCGGACGGGATGGACGCACTACGGGGTTCAGTGGCCCAGCTGGACTCGACCAGCGACGCGCTGTCGCTGGCCGGCGCGGTGGGGGTGTTCGCCGCCGCCTGGGCTCGCATCAAGGACGGAGGCACCCCGGTCCGGCCCGACGGGCAGGCTCCGCATGCAGCCGATCTGCTGAGGGCTTTCCGCGGAAGCACGCCCTCGCCCGGGCAAGTGCAGGCCTTCGAGAGCTATCTGGTCACGGTCCTCGACCACGGGATGAACGCGTCGACCTTCGCAGCGCGCGTGGTCGCCTCCACCGGTTCGGACCTGGTGTCGTCGGTCACCGCCGCGATTGGCGCCCTCAAGGGGCCGCTCCACGGCGGAGCGCCCGGACCGGTGCTGGACATGCTGGATTCCATCGGATCCCCCGAGCGCGCAGCGGCATTCATCGAAAGCGAGCTCGCCGCGGGGCGCCGCATCATGGGGATGGGCCACCGGGTCTATCGGGTGCGGGACCCGAGGGCGGCGGTGCTGGAGAAGGCGCTGGAGAAGCTCGAGCAGCGCGAGGGTGCCAACGCCCGGCTTTCCCTCGCACGGGCTGCGGAGCGGAGTGCGGAGACGCTTCTCGCCGAGCGACACCCTGGCCGAGCGCTCAAGGCCAACGTGGAGTTCTACACGGCTGTCTTGCTCGATGGCATCGGCGTCCCCCGCACCTCGTTTTCGCCGGTCTTCGCCTCGAGCCGGGTGGTCGGTTGGTGCGCGCACGTCGCCGAGCAGCGCGCGACCGGTCGCCTCATCCGTCCCTCCTCGCGCTATGTGGGCGCGATGCCGGCCTGAGGGGCCATACTGTCGCGTTGGATCGTCCTCCAACCGGGACCCGGGCCCGTGCTAAGCCGCGGCCCTTCCTTCTCGAGTTCCCAGGAGCCGACCGATGAACCCTCACATCTTTCGCGAGTACGACATCCGCGGTCTGGTGGACAAGGACCTCACCATCGAGGTGGTGGAGTTGCTCGGCAAGGGACTCGGCACCACGGTGAAGCGCAGCGGCGGTCGCACCCTGGTGGTGGGGCGCGATTGCCGCGAGAGCTCGACTCGGTTTCGCGACGCGCTCTGCCGGGGCATCAACTCCACGGGCATGGACGTGGTGGACATCGGCGTGGTGCCCACCCCGCTGACCTACTTCGCCGCCAACACCCTTCCCGTCGACGGGCTGGCGATGATCACCGGCAGTCACAATCCACCCGAGTACAACGGCTTCAAGACCGGCGTTGGCAAGACCACCTTCCACGGGCACGAGATTCAGGCGCTGCGGAAGATGATCGAGACCGGCGACTTCGACACCGGTCCCCGCGGCAAGGTGACCGAGTTCGACATCATCACCCCCTACGCCCACTTCGTGAAGCAGACGGTGAAGGTGGGCCGGCCGGGAATGAAGATCGTGATCGACGCCGGCAATGGCACCGGCGGCTACATTGCCGTGCCGCTGTTCAAGGCGATGGGCTTCGACGTGGTGCCGCTGTTCTGCGAGATGGACGCCAACTTCCCCAACCACCATCCCGACCCCACGGTGATGGAAAACCTCGAGGATCTGATCGCCGCAGTGAAGCGCGAGAAGGCCGAGGTGGGCATCGCCTACGACGGAGACGCCGACCGGATCGGTGTCATCGACGATCAGGGCCGGGTGCTCTGGGGCGACGAGCTGATGATTCTCTTCTCTCGCTACGTGCTCAAGGACGCTCCCGGAGCGGCGATCGTCGGCGAGGTGAAGTGCTCGTTCACGCTCTATGACGACATCGCGGCGCACGGGGGAGTGCCGGTGATGTGGAAGGCGGGTCACTCGCTGATCAAGGCGAAGATGAAGGAGACCCGCGCCGAGCTCGCCGGCGAGATGAGCGGCCACATCTTCTTCAAGAACCGCTACTTCGGGTTCGACGACGCGGTCTACTCCTCGGCGCGGCTGCTCGAAATTCTCACCCACGAGAAGCGGCCCCTCTCGGCGCTGCTTTCCGATGTGCCGAAGACCTTCTCCACTCCCGAGCTGCGGGTGGACACGGTGGAAGAGAAGAAGTTCGAGCTGGTGAAGCAGGTGACGGCCGCGCTCCGGAAGCAGGGCCATTCGATCATCGACGTCGACGGGGTGCGGGTCACCTTCCCGGACGGGTGGGGTCTGGTGCGGGCGTCGAACACCCAGCCGATTCTGGTGCTCCGGTTCGAGGCGAAGAC